>NZ_JBAUZA010000264.1:0-3360 GCF_049585075.1 Mycobacterium sp. | reverse complement strand
CACCCCGGCTCGGGTGCAGTCCGCGCTCGACGAGGGGCTGGTCGTCCTGGTCGCCGGATTCCAGGGCGTCAGCCAGGACACCAGGGACGTCACTACCCTGGGCCGCGGCGGCTCGGACACCACCGCGGTCGCGCTGGCCGCAGCTCTGAAGGCCGACGTCTGCGAGATCTACACCGATGTGGACGGGATTTTCAGCGCGGACCCGCGGATCGTTCCAAATCCGCGGCGGCTGGACACGGTCACGTTCGAGGAGATGCTCGAAATGGCCGCCTGCGGCGCCAAAGTACTGATGCTGCGCTGCGTGGAATACGCACGCCGCTACAACATTCCGGTGCACGTCCGGTCGTCGTACTCGGACAAGCCAGGCACCGTCGTCACCGGATCGATCGAGGACATACCCATGGAAGAGCCCATTCTGACCGGCGTCGCACACGACCGCAGCGAGGCCAAGGTGACCGTCGTCGGCATCCCCGACCATCCCGGCTACGCGGCCAAGGTGTTTCGCGCGGTCGCCGACGCCGACGTCAACATCGACATGGTGCTGCAGAACATCTCCAAGATCGAAAACGGCAAGACCGACATCACCTTCACCTGCCCCCGCGACAGCGGCCGGGTGGCGGTGGAGACGCTGGATGCGCTGAAAGACGAAATCGGTTTCAGCCAAGTACTTTACGACGATCACATCGGCAAGGTGTCGCTGATCGGCGCCGGCATGCGCAGCCATCCGGGGGTCACCGCCACGTTCTGCGAGGCGTTGGCCGGCGTCGGGGTCAACATCGACCTGATCTCCACGTCGGAGATCCGGATCTCGGTGCTGTGCCGGGACACCGAGCTGGACAAGGCCGTCGTTGCCATCCATGAGGCCTTCGGGCTGGGTGGCACTGAAGAGGCCACGGTGTATGCGGGGACGGGACGGTAGATATGGGCGCGAATAGCGCGTCAATAGGTGTAGTAGGCGCCACCGGCCAAGTCGGCCAGGTGATGCGCCGGTTGCTCGACGAGCGCGACTTCCCGGCAACCAACGTGCGGTTCTTCGCGTCGGCCCGATCGCAGGGTCGCAAGCTGACCTTCCGCGGCCAGGAAATCGAAGTCGAGGACGCCGAAACCGCCGATCCGACTGGTCTTGACATCGCGCTGTTCTCCGCCGGCGGGGCGATGTCACGTGTGCAGGCACCGCGGTTCGCGGCGGCCGGGGTGACGGTGATCGACAATTCGTCGGCCTGGCGCAAGGACCCGGACGTGCCGCTGGTTGTCTCCGAGGTGAACTTCGCGCGCGACGCGCATCGCCGGCCTAAGGGCATCATCGCCAACCCGAACTGCACCACGATGGCCGCGATGCCGGTGCTCAAGGTGTTGCACGACGAGGCCCAGCTGGTGCGGCTGGTGGTGTCGAGCTACCAAGCCGTGTCCGGTACCGGGCTGGCCGGGGTCGAAGAACTTCTTACCCAGGCCCGTTCGGCCATCGACGACACCCCCGAGCAGCTGGTCCACGACGGCAGCGCGGTGGCGTTCCCGGAGCCGAAGGCTTACGTCGCGCCGATCGCATTCAACGTCATCCCGCTGGCCGGGAAGCTGGTCGACGACGGCTCCGGCGAGACCGACGAGGACCAGAAGCTGCGCCACGAGAGCCGCAAGATCCTGGGCATTCCGGACTTGCTGGTCAGCGGAACCTGTGTGCGAGTTCCGGTGTTCACGGGCCACTCGCTATCGATCAATGCCGAATTCGCTCAACCACTTTCGCCGCAGCGCGCCCGTGAACTGCTTGACGGTGCACCGGGGGTGAAGGTGGTTGACGTGCCGACGCCGCTGGCTGCTGCCGGTGTCGACGAATCGCTCGTCGGCCGGATCCGTCACGACCCCGGTGTGCCGGACGGACGCGGCCTGGCATTGTTCGTCTCAGGCGACAACCTGCGCAAGGGCGCGGCGTTGAACACTATTCAGATTGCCGAGCTGCTTGCCGCTGAATTGTGACCCCCGGGTGCGTTTCTAGTCGTCTAACCCTTATGGTCGCGTGTTTACTTGTTGTGCAAGGTGTTTCGACTGCACGTGCTGATCCACCCGCTCCGATGCCGGAGCCGGTGCTGCAGCCGCTGGCGCCGGGTCAGGTGATGCGGATTGGTCCGACTGCCGGGACCGGCACGCCTACCCGCGACTACGGCATCGGCGCCACCGACCTGTGCGAATTCATGGAATTTCCCACCGATGTCGTGCAGGTCTGCGGCGACAGCTTTGCTGGCCAGGGCGTCGGCTTCGGAGGCTGGTTTTCGCCGATCGCGCTGCGGGTTGACACCTCGTCAGTCGACGACCCGGGCGGGGTGCGCTACACCGGGGTCACGGGCGTGGGAGAGCCACTGCTGGCCGACCCGACGCCGGTAGGCGAATCGCAGTTGCCCGCCGGAGTGGTGCAGATCAACCGGCAGAACTACCTGCTGGTCACCACCGTCAAAGACCTGAAACCGCAGACTTCGCGGCTGGTGAAAGCCCAACCAGTACAAGGGCTTTGGCAGACTCTTCCCGGGTCGGTTCGGGATGCATCCTACCTGAGCGGTCAGCAGACACAGATCAGCGGCTACTACGACCCCATACCCACGGGAGAGTCCCCAACCGGATGGGTGTACATCGTCGCCGACAACTTCGATCGCAGCCAACCGGCGGTGCTGTACCGAGTGGCACCGGAGAACTTCGGCGACCGATCCCGTTGGCAGGGCTGGGCGTCCGGTCCCGACGGCGGTTGGAACAAGGCGCCGACCCCCCCAACCCCATTGTGGGGTGACGCGATTGGCGAGATGAGCTTTCAGCAGATCGAAGGCAAGGCGGTGCTGTCGTATTTCAACGCCAGCACCGGCAACATGGAGGTCCGGGTGGCCGACGACCCGACGTCGCTGGGTACCGCGCCGGTGACCACCGTGGTGCAACACGACGACTGGCCCGATCCCGCGGAAAGCCTGCCGCCGCCGGAAGACAATCGGCTGGCGCAGCCATACGGCGGGTACATCTCGCCGGGTTCGACGTTGGACGAATTGCGGGTGTTCGTCAGCCAGTGGCATAACAGCGATCCGCGGGCGCGGGCGCCGTATCGGGTCATCCAATTCGCCGTCAATCCATTCAAACCATGGTCAGAACCGTAACCTCGGATCACCCGATCGCAATCAGTTCTGTTCGGGCCTGGTCGATTTGGTCGTATGCGTAGGTCGTCATGGCGGTGGTGGTCATGGTTTCGCCTTTGTGGGCGAGCGACTCGTAGGTCTGGTCGCCGAGGATGTCGCGCAAGTGAGCGATCACGGTGGTGATCTCGGGGATCGCCGACGCAGAGAAGTGACTAAGCGCGAACCCGGCGATGGTGGCCGCCGGTTCGTAGCG
>NZ_JBAUZA010000263.1:0-3871 GCF_049585075.1 Mycobacterium sp. | reverse complement strand
CGGTGGCGCCGTGGCATTCCCCACTGGCGGGCTGGGAGGTGTTGGCGGCGCGGTGTCAGCGGCATTAGGTCGCGGTGCGGCGATCGGAGCGCTGGCCGTGCCGCCGAGTTGGGATGCGATCGCGCCGGTGACAAGCCCTGCTTCCCCATTGTTAGGAGGCGCTCCGATCAGCGCCCCTCCCCCGGTGCCCGGCATGCCCGGAATGCCGGCTGCCGGTGCAGCCGCAAGCCACCTCAGCGCCGTCGCTCCCAAATACGGCTTCCGCCCGATGGTGGTGGCCCACCCGCCGGCCGCTGGGTAGCCGGCCCCCCTAGAGCGGGGTGGTGTAAGCCGCGCTGATACCGCCGTCGACCAAGAACGACGCCGCGGTGATGAACGAGGCGTCGTCGCTGGCCAAAAAGGCTACAGCTGCGGCGATTTCGTCGGCCTCGGCGAATCGGCCCATCGGCACGTGCACCAGCCGCCGAGCCGCACGGTCGGGATCCTTGGCGAAAAGCTCTTGCAACAGTGGGGTATTCACCGGCCCGGGGCACAGTGCGTTGACCCGAATTCCTTGGCGAGCGAACTGCACGCCGAGCTCCCGTGACATCGCTAACACCCCACCCTTGGACGCGGTATAGGAGATCTGGGAGGTAGCCGATCCCATCACCGCGACGAACGACGCCACATTGATGATCGAACCTTTGCCCGCAGGCGCCATGTGCCGCAACGCCGCCCGGCAGCACAGGTAAACCGATTTCAGGTTGACGTCTTGCACCTGCTGCCACACCGGCAGTTCGGTATTCTCGATCAGCTCGTCTTCCGGTGGCGAAATGCCCGCATTGTTCACCGCGATGTCGACCGAGCCGTAGGCGTCCGCCGCGGTGTCGAACAATATGTTGACCGCTGCTTCATCCGAAACGTCCACTCCGACAAACAAACCGCTCAGTTCGTCGGCGGCGGCCGAACCGCTCTGCTTGTCGATGTCGCCTACGACGATGGCGGCTCCCTCGGCGTGCAACCGCCGCGCCGACGCCAAGCCGATACCGCCCCCTCCGCCGGTGACAACTGCGATCTTGCCGGCCAGCCGTCGACTCAGATCCATCCCCATCAGCCCACCCGTCCGCTCGCATATGAACGCGCTGCCTCCACGATCGCCGAGAACAGTCGCAGGTCGTCCAGACTCTCTTCCGGATGCCACTGCACGGCGAGCACGAAGCCCTCCCCAGGCAGTTCCAGCGCCTCGATCACATCATCGGCATCCCACGCGCTGACGATCAGACCCTTGCCGAGTTCGGCGATGGCTTGATGGTGATAGCACTGCGCGTCGACGGATTCACCAACCAATGCGGCCAACCGGGTACCCGGGACGGTGCGCACCGGTAGTTGACTGAACACCGCGTTGCCCGCCCGGTGCCCGCTGTGGCCGATGACGTCAGGCAGATGCTGATGCAGCGTGCCGCCCAGCGCGACGTTGAGCACCTGGGCGCCCCGACAAATACCCAGCACGGGTAGCTCGCGCCGCAGCGCCGCGTCCAGCAGCGTGAATTCCCAGGCGTCGCGCTGACGGCCGGCCTGGTCGGTGGCCGGATGTGGCTGCTGGCCATACGCGCCGGGGTCGACGTCCTTGCCGCCGGTGATGAGCAGCCCGTCCAAGCCGTCGACGACCCGCTCGGCGATGTCGGGATCGACCGGCTGTGGCGGTAGCAGCACGGCCACCCCGCCTGCCGCGATGACGCCCTGGAAGTAGACGGCCGGCAGAAAGCTGGCGCGAACCTCCCACACGCCCATCTGCGCTTGGTCCAGATAAGTGGTCAAGCCGATCACCGGCGGTCTAGAAACGTTCAAACCCGCGCACCCTCTCCCAGTCGGTGACCGCCGCATTGAATGCCGCCACCTCGACGTGGGCGCTGTTGACGTAGTGGCTCACGATATTCTCCCCGAACGCCTGCCGGGCGACAGTCGATGCCTGGAAAAGTGCCGAAGCTTCGGCGAGCGTGCCGGGAAGCCGTTCGACATCGCCGGCAGCCTGATAGGCATTGCCCGAGCACGGCTCGGGCAACTCCAAGCCGTGCTCGATACCGTGCAGCCCACCGGCAATCAGCGCCGCCACGGCCAGATACTGGTTGACGTCACCGCCGGGCACCCGGCATTCCACCCGCATATTGTCGCCGCGACCGACGATGCGCAGTGCACAGGTCCGGTTGTCCAATCCCCACGCCACCACGGTAGGCGCGAAGCTGCGATCGGCAAACCGCTTGTAGGAGTTGATGTTCGGCGCATAAAGCATCGTCAACTCTGGCAATGTGGCCAACTGGCCGGCCACGAAGCTGCGAAACATTGGTGACATGCCGAATGGCTGCTGCTCATCGGCGAATACTGCGGACCCATCCGTGGCCCGAAGCGACATGTGGATATGGCAGCTATTGCCCTCGCGCTCATCGTATTTCGCCATGAAGGTCAGGCACTTGCCGTGCTGGTCGGCGATTTCTTTCGCCCCGTTCTTGTAGACGCCGTGGTTATCGCAGGTGACCAGCGCCTCGTCGTAGCGGAACCCGATTTCTTGCTGCCCCTTGTTGCACTCGCCCTTGGAAGCCTCCCAGCGCAGCCCGGCACCTTCCATCTGCTGGCGGATATCGTGCAGCAGCGGCTCGATGCGGGTGGATGCCATGACGGCGTAATCGATGTTGTAGTCGCTGGCCGGCGCCAGCCCGCGATAACCGCTCGCCCAGGCGTGCCGATACGTGTCGTCGAAAACCATGAATTCCAGTTCGGTGCCGACGTAGGCGCGCAGGCCGCGTTGATGCAGCCGGTCAAGTTGACGACGCAGGACGCGACGCGGTGCCGGCTCGACCGGGCTGCCGTCGTGCCAAGCCAAATCGGCCAGTATCAGGGCTGTCCCGGGCAGCCACGGAATCAGCCGGAGCGTCGTCAGGTCCGGCAGCATCACCATGTCGCCGTAGCCGGCGTCCCAGTTCGACATCGCGTAGCCGGTGACGGTGGTCATCTCGACATCGACGGCGAACAGGTAATTGCAGCACTCGGCGCCGTGTTCGGCCACCTCATCGAGGAAGAACCGCGCCGCGATCCGCTTGCCCATGAGCCGGCCCTGCATGTCGGTGAAAGCGACGATCACGGTGTCGACTTCACCGGCGGCTACCAGCCGCTCCAGCTCGTCTTTGGTCACCAGGTGCTGGTGCGCAGGACGATCTCGGCGGCCAACTGGGCGGTCGACTCGTGCGCATTGCGCCGGGCAAGCAACTCCACGACGCGGTAATCGCCATAAACAAATCGCTGGCTGGCACGGGCCACCGCCTGCGCAGCCGGGGTGCTGACCAGTGCGGTTGTGTTGATCTCGACCGGCGGACAGTGGTCGTCGCGAATTACTCCGGTGGCATCGGCGACCCGTGGATGACCGCGGTCGATGGCCACCAGACCAGTGAATCGGTCCAACCTGGTCGCGGCCAACTCCCACGCCAACTCGCCGCCGACTCGGTCGCCGACCAGCACACCCCAGTTGATGTCAAGCACGTCGAGAATGCCCACGACCGACTTGGGCGTCAGGCGCGGGTCTGGGCCCACGACAATCGTCCGCAGCGACGCGGTGTGCAGGCGCTCGCAGACCGCGTCGTAGGCGGCGGGTGCGCGCTGCGCGGCACCCAGCAACACCACGACGGAGCCCTGGTCCGGACCGGTATCACTCACCTGGATTGGGAACCCGTCGACGGTTGTCATCATCGTCGAAGGCACTAGAGCAAATTACAGTCAATGGGCCCGCGCGCGGGCCGTTTTCGCGCAGTTAGTTAGCACAGTTTCATTTGGAAACGTTCTCGCAACATAGAACAGCGACGATCAGGAACGGCCTTTGTGAAAGCTTTTGACTGACCACGGT
>NZ_JBAUZA010000262.1:0-16896 GCF_049585075.1 Mycobacterium sp. | reverse complement strand
CCACCACACCGGCGCCGTGCTGCGCCAATGAGGCCGCGACGGCCGCACCGATGCCGCGCGATCCACCGACCACGACGGCGCCGCGGCCGGCCAGCAACGAGTTCACTCCTCGGGGCCGAATGTCATCATGTCGAGATTCCAGTAGCCGCGCATGTTCGTGATCAGCCCGGCGTCATTGACCTTATAGGTGAACACCCCGCGCACCTTGCTGGTGATTCCGTTGTCAAACTTGCTGCGCAGCACCAGGATATGCGCGATCTCGTTGGGGTCGCTGCACGGAAAGGTCTCCTCGCAGGTGATCGACAGCTGGTTGGTGGCGATGTTGGTGTCGTAGAACCCGCCGACGCCGTCCTTGCCCCGCACACCGGTGCCATCGGGGTTGGTGATGGACTTGCCGATCGGGTCCTCGACGACGACGTCGTCGGCCATCAGCGCCAGCCAGCCCTCGCGGTCGTGGGCATGCACGCAACGCCATGACGACTGCGAGGCGGTCAGTGCGGGGGACTGCTGAACGGTTTCCTGGGACATTTCGTTCTCCTATCGTCAAATGGCGCAGGCGGCACGGGCGCCGTCCTCGGTGGCTTTGCGGATCAGGCCCAGACCGGTGCAATCGCCGGCGGCATGCACTTCGGCGTTGGGCATGGCAGACATCAGCGCGTCGAACATCGCGGTGTCGGGTTCGGGTGCGCCGGCCACCACCACAGTGTCGGCGCGCAGTTGGCGTGGTTTGCCCGCGGCAGGCGTGAACACCACCGCATCTTCGGTGATGCGCTCGACGACAGCTCGGACGTGCACAGTGACGCCGAGGCGATCCAGCCGATCCATGTGCTCGGTCCTGCGTTTGTTGCCGACCTCCGGCGCAATTTGCTTGCCCGACTCCAGGATCGACACCAGTCGTCCGCGGTGTGCCAGGAATTCGGCGAGTTCGATCGCGACCAGATCACCGCCGATGACAGCAACCCGTCGTCCGAGTGGAAGCCAGGCGCGCGAGGCGAGCCGAACGGTCGCGGGACGCACCAACCGCTGTCGCCACCCCGACATTGCCTGCGCGCACACCCGTTGCCAAGCCGGGGCGGCCGGCTCGGCATGACCGCCGAGCAGCTCACGCAGCGCCGGTCCGGTGCGCACGTGCGAAAGCCGGTCGCCCGGAATCGTCGGGACGGCGACGCGGGCTCCGGTGGCAACCACCACCGCGTCCGGCCGCAGGTCGACGACCTCGCTTGCTGAAATAGCGTGGCCCAGCTCAACGTTCACGCCACTGGCCCTGACCTCGCCGCGCAGATAATGCAGGAAAGGCTCATTCTCTGGATGCAGGATGGACGCCCACCGCAGTGCGCCGCCGAGCTGACCGCCGCGTTCGAACAGCGTTACCCGATGTCCACGCTCGGACGCGACCCGCGCCGCCTCCAAGCCGGCGGGACCGCCACCGATCACCACCACGCGCCTACATCGCGCCGTGCGCTTGGCGGCCAGTTCACGCTCCTTGCCGGTGCGTGGATTGACCGCGCAGTCGACGGAGAACCGCAATTCCATAGCGTCGATGCAGTTTTCGCAGGAAATACATTTGCGGACCCGGTGTGCCTGGCCCGACGACAGCTTTTCGGGCAGGTCCGGATCGGCGAGCAGCGGACGGCCCATCGCGATGAAATCGGCCCGGCCGTCGGCCAGGATCCGTTCGGCTTGCTGCGGGTCGTGGATGCGCCCGACGGCGATCACCGGGACGTCGACGACCTCTTTGACTGCCGCGGCGGCACCGACGTTGAGTTGGTCACCGTCGTCAGAGCCATTGACCATCTGGGTGACCAGCCGGTCGATGATCCCGCCGCTGACATGGAAAGCGTCCACTCCAGCAGCCACCAGCTCCGGTGCCACTTGCGCGGTCTCGTAGATCGGACGGCCCCCGGCGACCCGCTCGTATCCGGAAATCCGAAGTGTGATCGGCAGTGCGTCGCCGATTTCCGAGCGAATCGCCGCCAGTGTCTCCAGCACGACTCGGATGCGGCCCCGCACGGAGTCGCCACGGTAGTCGTCGGTGCGCCGATTACGTTGTGGGGCAAGGAAAGATCCCAGCAGCATGTACCCGTGCGCGGCATGCAGTTCGATTCCGTCGTAGCCGGCTTCGGCGGCACGGCGGACCGCCGCCTTGAACAGGTCGAGCACCTCGGTGAGCTGGTGAGCGCTGATCTCAGCCGACGGGCGGCCGGTCAGATACGACGGAATCACCGACGGACCCAGCGACGTAACCCCGTGCATCTCCGGCCCCAGTCCGTCCGGCCCGGCATGGACGATCTGGGGCTGGATCTTGGCGCCATGCTGATGAACCGCGTCCACCAGCGCTCGGTGCGCATCCACCGCGTCGTCTGTGCCCAGGTGCAGGCCGCCGGGCGTTTCCGGATGCTGGTGGTCAACACCGGTGGCTCCCACTGTGATCAGGCCGATACCGCCTTGGGCACGCGCGGTGAAGTAGTCCCGGGTGCGCTGCGAGGGCAGCCCGTCGGGCGTGCCGTACATCGTCTCCATCGGAGACATCACCAGCCGGTTACGCACCGACATGGCCCCGATTCGCCCCGGCGCCAGCAGGTGGGAGAAGGTGCTCACCGGTGAAAGCCACCGGGTAACCGCCGAGCGGCCACTTATTGCACGCTTCTCGTCGAAATGCGTGTCATAACTGGCCACTCAGCACAAATGGTTATCTGTCGGCGTCGGTGTAGCGGATGACGCCGCGAATGTTCTTGCCGTCCAGCATGTCCTGGTAGCCGTCGTTAATCTGCTCCAACTTGTACTGGCGGGTGATCATGTCGTCGAGGTTCAGCTTGCCGGCTTTGTACATCGACAACAGTTGCGGGATGTCGTATTGCGGGTTGCCGCCACCGAAGATGGTGCCCTGCAGGTTCTTTTGCATCAGGGTCAGCATCGCGAGGTTGAGGTTGACCTGGTTGTCCAGCAGGCTGCCGATTGCGGTCAGCACGCAGGTGCCGCCCTTGGCGGTCATGATCATGTAGTTCTCGACGTCGGCGCCGTGAAGTTCGCCGACGGTCACGATCACCTTGCGGGCCATCAGGCCATAGGTGACCTCCATGATGCCGCCGAGCGCGCTCTCGATGTCGGGGTAGACGTGGGTGGCGCCGAACTTGAGAGCCTGGTCGCGCTTCCACTCGACCGGGTCGACCGCGAAGACGTAGCGGGCGCCGGCGTTGACCGCCCCTTGCAGCGCGGCCATCCCGACTCCGCCGATTCCCACGATCGCGACGTCTTCGCCGGGCCGGATGTCGGCGGTGCGGACCGCCGAACCGTAGCCAGTGGTCACGCCGCAACCCACCAGGGCGGCCACTTCGAACGGCACCGACGGATCGATCTTCACCACCGAACTCTTGTGCACCACCATGTAGGGCGAGAACGTCCCCAGCAGGGTCATCGGAAAGACGTTTTGGCCGCGGGCCTGAATCCGGAACGTTCCATCGCTGACTGCTGCGCCGTTCAGCAGGTTGGCTCCCAAGTCGCACAGATTGCGCATGCCCGATTGACAGGTCGGACAACTGCCGCAGGACGGGATGAAGGACAGCACCACATGGTCACCTGGAGCGATGCCTTCCACCCCGGGACCGACCTCGGTGACGATGCCGGCGCCCTCGTGGCCACCGAGAACCGGAAAACCGCCCATCGGGATGCCGCCGGTCACCAGGTGGTGGTCGGAGTGGCACATCCCGGCCGCTTCCATCTGGATCTTGACTTCGTCCTTCTGCGGATCGCCGATTTCGATTTCCTCGATCGACCAAGGCTGGTTGAACTCCCAGATCAGCGCGCCCTTTGTTTTCATGAACGACCTCCAGTCGGCGAAGGGGACCGGCCTGGGCCGGACGGCAATTTAGAACGTGTTCTCATTCGCAGCCCATTATGACCTGCGTCACTGTGTGGTGAACAAGGGGGGAGCGTCAACCGTCGCGGGATCACCAAATGGGCACCGGGGCCTGTCCCAGCGGGTAGTAGCCGGGCAGCTTCTCGCCGGCCAGGCTGCGCTCGATCCGCTTCTGCATACCGGTGCTCAGATCGCCGGACTCGATGAGGGTCGCGAACATCTTCGCGACATGGCCGAAGTCGAAGAAGTCACGTTGCCACTCGATGAGCTGATCGTTGCTGAGACGGAACCAGCTGCCGCCGATGCCGTAGATCTCGCCCTGGGTGCCGTCGGTCTTGTTGACGATCTGCTTCCAGAAGCCGACGATTTCGCCCTGCTTGTCGTCGATGAGCACCTTTTGGTATTCGTACACCCAGTTCTCCAGGCCTTCCATCTCCATGCCCAGCGCGACGTCGCGAATCTCGTCGACGCCGACGCACATCACGTCTTCCTTGGGGCCGATGTTCCAGCCGTAGGTGGCATCGGCAGCATAGAAATCTGCCAACGGTTTCCAATCCCCGGCCTTTTCGCAGTCCTTGTTGGCCTGCAGCCAGCGGTCGACCCATGCCTCGAGGTCTTCGCGTGAGTGTGACGCCTTGGAATTCATGGGTCAGTCTTCCTTCTCTTTGATGAATAACGCTCGGGTTGGACACATTTCAACGGCCCGTTCGATCTCGTCGCGGGCATCCTCGGGCGGCTCGGCATCGATGATCTCGACCTTGCCCCGGTTGGGCACCCGGAAGTAGTCGGGAGCCTCCAGCTCGCACATCGCGTGGCCCTGACACAAATCCAAGTCGGCTTCGACCCGGTAACCCATCGTTAACTCCCGTTACGGCGGCGGTAGCGCACCTTGGCTGGCCGGGCAAGCTGCACGACCATCTTGGAGTGGTCGTTGTGGTAGCTGTCTGCCGGCTGAGCCATCTCAAATTCATACTCCCGCAACAAAACCGAGAAGATAGCCTTGATCTGCATCGTGGCAAATGCAGCGCCGACGCAGCGGTGTCGCCCCGCCCCGAACGGGATCCAGGTCCACCGGTTGACGATGTCGGCCTGCTCGGGCTTGTTGTAGCGGTCCGGGTTGAAGGCGTCCGGGTCGGGGAAGTCCTCGCGAATTCGGTTAGAGATCGCCGGAGATGCGGCCACGTAGTCGCCGTCATGGATTGGGAAGCCTTCGACTTCGAACTCACCCTTGGCGACCCGCATCAAAATGATCAGCGGCGGGTGCAGGCGCAAGGTTTCCTTGACCACGTTGTCCAGCTTCGGAATCTGGCGCAGTGCATGGAAACTCACCTCCTGGCCGTCGGCGTAAAGTTCCTCCAGCTCGGCCAAAACCTCGGCGTAAACCTCGGGATGCCGGATCAGCTCGATCAACGTCCACGCCGAAGTCCCGGAACTGGTGTGGTGCCCGGCGAACATCAGCGAGATGAACATCCCGGTCACCTCGTCGGCAGAGAATCGGGGATTGCCTTCCTCGTCCTTGATCGACACCAGCACGTCGAGCATGTCGCGGTCGGCCTTGTCGTCGGGCGGGTTGGCGATCCGCTGGTCCATGATCTCCTGCACCAGCGCAACAAGTTTCACCCGCGCCGCGTCGCGGCGCTGGAAGCTCTCGATCGGAAGATAGGGGTCCACGTAGCACAGCGGGTCGGTGCCGCGCTCAAGCTCGTGATAGTACTCCGCGAACCGCGAGTCCAACTGGTTGCGGAATTTCACGCCGATCAGGCAGGCGGTCGAGGTGTAGATGGTCAACTCGGAGAAGAAGTCGAGCAGTTCGATCTCACCCTCCTCGCCCCAGTCTGCGATCATCCCCTTGACCTGAGCCTCGATGGTGGCTGCGTGGCCCTTCATCTGCTCGCCGCGCAGCGCCGAGTTGTGCAGCATCTCTTTGCGACGCTCCGGGCTGGCATCGAATACCACACCCTTGCCGAAGATCGGCGCCATGAACGGATACGCCGCTGCCTGGTCCAAATCTTCATCGGCAGAACGGAAAAAGAATTCGTTGGCCCCGGCGCCGGAGAGCAGGATGACATGCTTGCCCGCCAACTGGAACCAGCCCACGTCGCCACACTCGTCGCGGGTGCGCTGCATCAACCCGATCGGGTCGGTCCGGAATTCCTCGAGATGGCCGTGCTCTTCTTCGCCACCGGATACCCGGGGCACGATGGCGGTTGTCACGATGTCGGCATCCCCTCTTCTCCGAGTGCGAGCTTCTGGCGACCTTTGTTGTTGGCCAACGGGGCTTCGGGCTGAAGCTCCATGTTCGCGACGAAGCCACCGCGCGGTGTCTCGGCGACGAACGTGATGGCTCGTGCAAGGTCGGCCGCGCGCAGGAAATAATCGTGGCGGGCTTGACCCCACTTGGCCCAGTCCTCCAGCGCGGGACCGATTTTCTCGGCCGGCAGGCTCCAGCCCATCGACGTCTTGGTCGGGCCGGGGTGCACGATCGAGGCCCGCACGCCAGTGCCCTCGAGCTCCATCTGGAAGTTGGTGACCATCGCGACGAGCGCGGCCTTGGCCGCGCCGTATGCGCCCATGTGCGGCCGCTGGCGCAGAGCCACGTCGGAGCCGACGAAGATCAGGTCGCCGCGCTGCCGCTCCAGCATGCCTGGAAGTACCGCGGCGGCCAGCCGGTTGGCGCCGACGAGGTGGATCTGCAGCTGCGATTCGAATTCATCGGTGGTGATCTCGGCGAGCTTGCCGAAGTAGGTGTCACCCGCTCCTGTCACCAGCACCTCGATGTCGCCGAGCGCATCGACCGATTGGGCGACAAACGATTTCACCGAGTTCGGATCGGTGACGTCCAGGTGGAACCCGACGGCCTCGCCGCCCTCGGCGTTGATCTTGCCGACGATGTCGTTGAGCTTCTCGACCCGGCGGGCGCCCAGGGCGACCGGGAAGCCGTGCGCTGCAAGTTCGATCGCGCTGGCTTCTCCGATGCCGGAAGAGGCGCCGGCTACGATCGCCGGCCGACGTTCGGGCAAGGGGTCAAAGCGGGGCATTCAGCGGACCTCCAAGGTCATTGGTAGGTGAGCGAATCCGCGGACATTGCTGGAGTGGACGCGGACGGCGTTGGCCTCGTCGACTCGATATCCGCGGATTCGCTTGAACAACTCGGTGAGCGCAACCTTGGCTTCCATCCGGGCCAGGTGCGCGCCCAGGCAGAAGTGCGCGCCACTACCGAAACTCAATAATTTTGGCCCGATTTCGCGGCCGATGACGTAATCGTCGGGGTTGTCGAACACCCGCTCATCGCGATGCCCCGAACCGGGCAACAGCAGCAGCACGTCGCCGTCGGGGATCGTGGTGTCGTAGAGGGTCAGCTCCCCGGATACGACGCGGGCCAGGATCTGGCTGGAGGTGTCATAGCGCAGCGTCTCCTCGACCCACAGCGGCACCCGCGACAAATCGGCGTAGACCGGCGCCAGCTGATCGGGGTTCTTATGACCCCAAAAGGCGGCATTGGCAAGCAGTTTGGTCGTGGTCTCGTTGCCGGCGATCACCATCAGAAACATGAATCCGAGCACTTCGTCGTCGGCCAGCCGGTCACCGTCGATCTCGGCCTCCAGCAGCGCCGAGGTCAGATCATCGGTCAGCTTCTTGCGGCGGTCGGCGATCATCTGCTGGTAGTAGACGATGAGGTTGATCGACGCCTCGATCGCCGAAGCCGGCACATCGTTGACCCCGTCCTCGCGGTGCATCACCCCGTCGGCCATGGCACGGATGCGGTCGCGGTCGGGCTCCGGCACACCCATCAGCTCGGAGATGACATCCATCGGCAGCTTGCCGGCGAATTCCGCGACGTAGTCGACGGTTACGCCGGAGTCTGCCTTCTCCAGCATGGTGTCGAGGTGTTGCACGGCCAGCTCGGTGACGCGGGGCTCGAGCTCCCGAATCCGCCTCGGTGTGAAGCCTTTCGACACCAGCGTGCGCAGTCGTAGATGGGCGGGATCGTCCATCGCCAAGAACGACATCGTCTTAGAGGCGTGCGGTCCGCGCGACACCGGGTCCAGCGAGACGCCGTCGCGGTTGGACAGCGTGGTGCTGTTGCGAAATCCCTGGTGCACGTCGCGGTGTCGCGACAAAGCCCAGAAGCCGAGTTCTTCGTTGTGGTAAAGCGGGGCCTCGTTCCGCAGCCGCCGGTAATACGGGTAGGGGTCCTCGTGGAAGTCGTAGTCATACGGGTCGAGCAGCGGCTCGTCGATCTGAAGCGTCATCGGTTTTCCCTGAGTGTCATTGCCCGTCTCCTCGGTCCGCCTTGCGGGCCGCATCGTCGCCGGGCGTTTTCAGAATGAGACCGACCGCGTAACCAAGATGGTCGGCGATCTGGTGATAGGTGTAGGCCCCACTGGCAGCGTTGACCAGCGCGCCGAAGAACGTCATCTCGAGTACGGACACGGTGCGGGTATCGGCGTCGGGCCCAATGGCGGACGTGATGCGGCGGTGGATTTCGGCGCCGATCCGGTCGCGCGCAGACCGTACCGCCGGGTCACCGCCGCCGCTGAGCAACGCCGTCGTGCACGCCGCGGCAACCTCTGGCTCGTCGGCGACCACCAGCGCCAGGTGACGCAGGGCCTTGTCCACTCGGATCGGCATGGGCACGTTGACGTCGGTGAAGTAGGGGACTTGTCGCACCAGATCCAGGTAGACCTCGGCGATCAAGTGGTTTTTCGACGAGAAGTACGTGTAGGCGGTCGCTGGGGCGACCTTGGCGCGGGCGGCCACGGCGCGAACCGTGAGGTCGGCGTAGGAACTCTCCCGCAGGACCTCGACGCCTGCGGCCAGCACCCTACGGAACGTCTCTTCCTGGCGACGGTTGCGCGGCACTTCGCCAGCGGAGCCGCTGGCCTCGGAAGTGATCGCGACTACGGAATCGCTGGACACATGTCCAAGCTAGCTGATGGCGGCGCGCCGAAGCAAGACCAGTCGCTATTATGCCTAGATAACTGGCGTTAATCTGCTGCCGTGGCGGGGCCGCTCTTGCACTTAGCCGGGCCAGGAGACTATGGTTCGACGAAACTATTCCGGACAACTGTCCACCATTGCGAGGTGCGGAGGCGAAGATGGCATTCCTGGCCGACGGCGTAAGCCCTCTGCTCATCGACGGCAAGCTGACCAGCGGCGGCGGAGGCACCTTCGCCACGATCAACCCGGCCACCGAGGAAGCCCTGGGTGCTGCGGCCGACGCCGACACCGAGGACATGGGCCGCGCCATCGAGGCCGCTCGACGGGCATTCGACGAGACGGACTGGTCACGCAATACCGAACTGAGGGTGCGCTGCGTTCGCCAACTACGCGATGCGATGCGCGCACACATCGAAGAACTTCGGGAGCTGACGATATCGGAGGTGGGCGCACCGCGGATGCTCACCGCCGCCGCCCAATTGGAGGGCCCGGTCGGCGACCTGAGCTTCGCGGCCGACACGGCCGAGTCGTATCAGTGGAGTCAGGATCTCGGTGAGGCGTCGCCGATGGGAATTCCCACCCGGCGCACCGTCGTCCGAGAAGCCGTCGGCGTCGTCGGGGCGATCACCCCGTGGAACTTCCCGCATCAGATCAACCTCGCCAAGCTGGGACCGGCACTGGCCGCCGGAAACACCATCGTGTTGAAGCCCGCACCGGACACGCCGTGGTGTGCGGCAGTGCTCGGGGAGCTCATCGTCGAGCACACCGACTTTCCGCCCGGCGTCGTCAACATCGTCACGTCCAGCGACCACAGCCTGGGCGCGCTGCTGGCCAAAGACCCTCGGGTGGACATGGTTTCGTTCACCGGCTCCACGGCGACCGGCCGCGGTGTGATGAGCGATGCCGCCGCCACCATCAAGAAGGTGTTCTTGGAGCTCGGCGGCAAGTCGGCGTTCGTGGTGCTCGACGACGCCGATCTGGGCGGCGCGTGTTCGGTTTCGGCCTTCACCGCAGCCATGCACGCCGGGCAGGGCTGTGCGATCACCACCCGGCTGGTGGTGCCGCGGGCACGCTATGACGAGGCGGTCGCCATCGCGGCGGGCACCATGGGGTCCATCAAACCGGGTGATCCCAACGACGCCGGAACCGTGTGTGGGCCTTTGATTTCGGCGCGCCAGCGGGACCGTGTGCAGAGTTACCTCGACCTCGCGGTCGCCGAAGGCGGCACGTTCGCCTGCGGCGGCGGCCGGCCGGCAAATCGCGACGCCGGTTTCTTCATCGAGCCCACCGTGATCGCAGGCCTAACCAACGACGCCCGGCCTGCCCGGGAAGAAATTTTCGGGCCGGTGCTCACGGTCATCGCACACGACGGCGACGACGACGCACTGCGGATCGCCAACGACTCGCCATATGGGTTGTCCGGCACGGTGTTCAGCGCCGATCCGCAGCGAGCCGCGAAGTTCGCGTCGCGCATGCGGGTCGGCACCGTCAACGTCAATGGCGGCGTCTGGTATTCGGCCGACGCGCCGTTCGGCGGCTACAAGCAGTCCGGCAACGGACGCGAGATGGGTCTCGCCGGCTTCGAGGAATACCTGGAAGTCAAAACCATTGCGACAGCTGTCTAACGCGCCGAGTGTGGCCTTATGACACGCCCTGAGCCAACAAACGTGCCGTAACCCCACACTCGACGGAAAGGGAAACATGCGATTCGAGGACAAAGTCGCCATCGTGACCGGGTCGGGTGGCGGTATCGGTCAGGCCTACGCCGAGGCGCTGGCCCGCGAGGGTGCGGCGGTGGTGGTGGCCGACATCGATGCCGACGCGGCCGAAGGGGTGGCCAAGCAAATCACCTCGGACGGCGGCACGGCGATCAGCATCCCGGTCGACGTTTCGGACCCCGGGTCGGCAAAGGCGATGGCCGATCGCACATTGGCCGAATTCGGGGGCATCGACTACCTGGTGAACAACGCCGCGATCTTCGGGGGCATGAAGCTGGACTTCCTGCTCACGGTCGACCCCGAGTACTACAAGAAGTTCATGAGCGTGAACCTCGACGGCGCACTGTGGTGCACCCGCGCCGTGTACAAGAAGATGGCCAAGCGCGGCGGCGGCGCGATCGTCAACCAGTCGTCCACTGCGGCATGGTTGTACTCGAACTTCTACGGCTTGGCCAAGGTCGGGATCAACGGCATGACGCAACAGCTCTCCCGCGAACTGGGTGGCCAGAAGATCCGAATCAACGCGATTGCACCGGGGCCTATCGATACCGAGGCAAATCGCACCACCACGCCCAAGGAGATTGTCGACGACATCGTCAAGGGACTTCCGCTGTCGAGGATGGGGACTCCGGAAGATCTGGTCGGCATGTGCTTGTTCCTGTTGTCCGATGAGGCATCCTGGATCACCGGGCAGATCTTCAACGTTGACGGCGGGCAGGTAATTCGGTCATAGCCGCCGACGACGATGCAGAGCGAAGCGATGAGGAGAGCCGCATAGTGACTGACCAGTTGAAGCTCGGTTACATCGGCCTGGGCAATATGGGCGCGCCGATGGCCAAACGGCTGGTCGACTGGCCTGGCGGTGTAACCGTTTACGACGTCAGAACCGAAGCGATGACGCCTCTGGCCGAAGCCGGCGCGACGCTGGCAGACAGCTTGGCCGACGTTGCGGCCGCCGACATCATCAGCGTCACCGTTCTCGACGATGTGCAGGTGCGTGAGGTCGTCGGCGAGTTGGCCGCCAACGCAAAGCCCGGCACCGTCATCGCGATCCACTCGACGATCAGCGACACGACCGCCGTCGAATTGGCCGAGCAGCTGAAACCGCAAGGCATTCACATTGTCGACGCACCGGTCAGTGGTGGCGGCGGTGCCGCCGCGAAGGGTGAACTCGCCACCATGGTAGGCGCCGAGCGTGAGGTCTACGAAAAGATCAAGCCGGCGTTCAAGCAGTGGGCGTCGATGGTCATCCACGCGGGTGCACCGGGCTCGGGAACTCGAATGAAGTTGGCCCGCAACATGTTGACGTTCACTTCCTATGCGGCGGCATGCGAAGCCATGAAACTGGCCGAGGCCGCCGGGCTGGATCTGCAGGCGCTGGGCCGGGTGGTGCGCCATACCGATGCGCTCACCGGCGGTGCCGGTGCGATCATGGTTCGTGAAGACATGAAAGATATTGAGCCAGACAACTTCCTGTACCAGCCTTTCTTGCACGCTCGCGGGTTGGGGGAGAAGGATTTGAGTCTGGCGCTGGCACTGGGTGAGACGGTATCGATTGATCTACCGCTGGCGCGGATCGCCTATGAGCGGTTGGCCGCCGGCCTTGGGATACCGCACACGGAGGAAGAGACGTAATGGACGAACTGCGCCGCAAAGGGCTCGAGAAGATGAACGAGGTCTACGGCTGGGAGATGCCCAACATCGAAGGTGACCCGTACTTCGATCTGACTGTCGACCACCTGTTCGGCAGTATTTGGACCCGACCGGGATTGTCGATGCGCGACAAGCGGATCATGACGTTGACGGCGGTGACTGCGATCGGGAATCGCGACCTCGCCGAGATCCAAATCAACGCCGCACTGCTCAACGGCGAACTCACCGAGACTGAACTCAAGGAAATGGCAGTCTTTCTCACCCACTATCTCGGCTTTCCGCTGGGTTCAGCGCTCAACGGCGCGGTCGACGCCGTCGTGGCGAAGCGCAAGAAGGCCGCGGCAAAGGGCTCCGGTGAGGACAAGAAGGCCAATGTGGACGCCGCGGTGAAGATGCACTCGGGTAAGAGCTTGGAGTAGCGCTCTTTTGGGCTGGTTGTTATTTCAGCTGACCCATCAGCCCCAGGTGTCTCAAGAAGTCAGATGTGTCGTCATGCGCGCCTCCGCGCGACAAATCCTAAAGTCGCTCCGAGGCGGGCAACTACACACATGTGTCGGAGCAGTGGCTCGTGTTGCAGACGTGACGATGGTTTTCTGCGGACTAGCTCAGCTGCGCGCAGCCGGATACACCGCCGCGGCGACCCAGCGACGCAAGTAATCGCGGAGGGCCTTACCGCGACGGGGCGGACGTCCGGGATCGATGACGAACGACTGGATGATTCGCAGCAAGTGCTCACCCAGCTCGGCCAAATCATTGTCGGTCAAACCCGCTGCGGCCCAGTCGACATCGAATCGTCGCAACATTGCGTTTGCGAATTGCAGCGCCACCTCCGAGGTGACCTCCGCGGTGAAATTGTTGGAGCGATCGCGAGCAAGTAGTAGACCGATGTGTTTGTCGGTGGGCAACCACTCCAGTGCAGTGGCGATTCCTTCGGCGATTGCATCCACCGGATCGGTGATCCCCGACAGGTGCGTCGCCAACCGGTCGAGGAAGCCGGCCGCCGCACGGGTGGCCGCGGCCTGCAGCAGGGCATCGGTGCTGGGGAAATACCGGTAGACGGTCTGACGTGTGACGCCCAGCGCCCGCGCCACGTCGGCGATGCTGAAGTCGGCGCCGCGATTATCGATGGCGTCGCTAGCCGCCGCCAAGATACGGGCGACGGCCTCGTCGTCGGTGGCCGGCGTTGCACCCGCCCACCCATGGGTGCGCATCCCGGAATCCTATGCGGAGGCTAACCGTGGTAGGCGACCTGCAGGTCCTTGATGCCGTTGATCCATCCCGACCGGAGTCGGCGGGGCTTCGCCACCGCGGAGATCTTCGGCAGCTGGTCGGCGATCTCGTTGAATATCAGCTTGATCTCCATGCGCGCCAAGTTGGCACCGATGCAGTAATGGGCGCCGTTTCCGCCAAATCCCAAGTGCGGGTTGGGATTGCGCAAAATATTGAATTCGAAGGGTCGGTCGAAGACGTCTTCGTCGAAGTTGGCGGAGCTATAAAAAAGACCGGCCCGCTGGCCTTTTCGGATTGTGACATCACCGACCGCGACATCCTTGCGCGCGGTCCGCTGGAAACAGTGCACGGGCGTTGCCCAGCGAACGATCTCGTCGGCGGCGCTCTCCGGCCGCTCGCGCTTGTACAGCTCCCATTGGTCGGGATACTCGGAAAAGGCGTTGACGCCGTGCGTCATTGCGTTACGGGTGGTCTCGTTGCCCGCCACGGCTAACAGGATGACGAAGAAGGCGAACTCGGTTTCACCCAGCGATTCGCCGTCGATGTCCGCCTGGACCAGCTTGGTGACGATATCGTCGGCCGGACAACGACGACGGTCTTCGGCCATGGTGTACGCGTAGCCCATCAGCTCAGCGTGTGCGCTCATCGGATCGCTGTCGAAATCGGGATCGTCAGTATTCATGACGGCATTTGTCCAGGCGAACAGCTGCTCGCGGTCCGCCTCCGGGACCCCGATGAGGTCGGCGATCGCCAGCAGCGGCAACTTCATTGCGATGTCGTCGACGAAGTTGCCGGTGTCCTTCTCGGCTGCGGCTCGGACGATGTCATGGGCGGCGGATGCGAGCTTGTCTTCGAGCGAGGCCACCGATCGTGGCGTGAACAGCCCGGAAACCAGCTTGCGCAGCCGGGTGTGCTCGGGCGGATCGTGATTGATCAACAACGCCTTGGTCACTTCCACCTGCTCGGGTGTCACACCGTCGGGCAACCGCATCACGACGCCCTTCTCGTTGGTCGACCAAAGCTCGTTGTCCCGCGAAATCTCCTTGATGTCCTCGTGGCGGCTGATGACCCAATATCCGCCGTCGTCAAAGATATTGGCGCCGGCAGGTTGCGCATTCCACCAGACTGGCGCGGTCTTGCGGAGCTCAGCGAATTCGGTCACCGGCACGCCGCGTTGCAGGACGTCCGGATCGGTGAAGTCGAAACCCGGTCCGAACGGGCAGACACTCGTTGTCGTCACGTGCGGTCACCTTCCTGGGTGAGCTGAAGCACACCTTCACCTAGACCATACACTAAGCTGTCAAGTGTATGGCCGTCGGATTTCTCGGCACCCGGTCGTAAGGACAGGGTCGGCTGGATTGGTCCGGCTCCTCACGCCGCTCACGGGGCGCATCGTCGCCAGGCTAAAGTGACGTTTCGTGCGCGTCCTGGTGATCGGGTCCGGTGCCCGCGAACATGCCTTGCTGCTGGCGCTGCGCGCCGATCCACAAGTTGAGGCGCTGGCTATCGCACCCGGCAACGCCGGCACCGCGCCGATAGCCGATCAGCACGATGTCGACATCACCTCCGGCGACGCCGTCGTTGCGTTGGCCCGCCGGGTTCGGGCTGATCTGGTGGTCATCGGCCCGGAAGTCCCGCTGGTGCTCGGGGTGGCCGACGCCGTGCGCGACGCCGGTATCGCCTGTTTCGGGCCCAGCAAGGCGGCGGCGCAGATTGAAGGCTCCAAAGCCTTCGCCAAAGATGTGATGACCGCTGCCGGTGTCCGCACCGCAGCCAGCGAGATCGTCGATAGCCCAGCACGTTTGGATGCGGCGCTGGACCGATTCGGCCCGGCCGCCGGCGAACCTGCCTGGGTGGTCAAAGATGACCGGCTTGCCGCCGGTAAGGGTGTGGTGGTCACCCACAGCCGTGACACCGCGCGCGCTCACGCCGCGAGCCTGCTGGAGTCCGGACATCCGGTGTTGCTGGAGTCCTACCTCGACGGGCCCGAAGTGTCGCTGTTCTGCATCGTCGACGGCCAGACAGTGGTACCACTGCTGGCCGCACAGGACTTCAAGCGAGTCGGTGAGGGGGATACCGGCCCCAACACCGGCGGCATGGGCGCCTACGCGCCCGTCCCGTGGCTGCCCGCAGACATCTACCAAACGATGGTCAGCGATATCGCGGAACCCGTTGCGGCCGAACTGGTCCGGCGCGGCAGCCCGTTTTCCGGGCTGCTGTACGCCGGGCTGGCGGTCACATCCAACGGGCCTGCGGTAATCGAATTCAACTGCCGCTTTGGCGATCCGGAAACGCAGTCGGTTCTTGCATTGCTCGATTCCCCGCTGGGCCAATTGCTGCATGCGACAGCCACCGGCGAGCTGGCCAGTTTCGGCGAGTTACGTTGGCGCGACGGTACGGCTGTGACGATAGTGCTTGCGGCGGAAAACTATCCGAGTCGGCCGCGGGTCGGTGACGTGATCGTGGGATCGGAGGCCGACGGGGTACTGCATGCCGGAACGGCCCGCCGCGACGACGGCGCGATCGTGTCGTCCGGCGGCCGGGTGCTCTCGGTGGTCGGCACCGGGGCAGACCTGGCCGAAGCCCGTTCTGTCGCCTATGGCATTCTCAGGTCGATTCGATTGCCCGGCAGCCACTTTCGCAGCGATATCGGCCTAGCGGCCGCCGAAGGCAAGATCGTCAGCCCAATCGGTCAATGAGTTGAGGTGCCGTGGGATCAGTGGGGAAGGCAGCGCGCTGAAGCGGTAGGCGACGCGAGGTTCAGGCGCCGACATCCTGCGCGCCCAGGACGCCGAGCAGCTCCAGCTTGCCGTACGACTCCGACGCCGGCGGCGCGCTGAGGATGACCAGCCGCTGGTTTCCGTCTGCGGTGGCCAGGATCTCGCAGTCCAGGCTGATGCTGCCGACGCGCGGATGAATGAACGTCTTGTGATCGTCGGGCGGGACTCCCACCTCATGCCGCTCCCACAGCTGCCGGAATTCATCACTGCGTGACAGCAATTCGCCGACAAGGGTTCGAACATCTGCGTCACCGCGACGGCGCGACCAGGCCGCCCGCAGGGCCGCCACCCGGACTCGAGCCTGGTGATCACGCTCCCCGGGCGGAACCAGCTCGCGAAATTCCGAGCCCAGGAACCACTTCCACGCCATGCTGTCCTGAATTCCGCTGCCCACGTGGTCACCTGTCAGCAGCACCGACAGCCGGTTCTGGGCAAGGAACACTTCGAGGTCGGAACAAACGAATGCGGCACAATCGTCAAGCTGATCGAGTAAGTGGATCAGCGCCGGCCGCACAAATGTCGACGATGCTGTCCGCTCGGGTGCAGGATGACCGGCGAGCCGGAACAGGTGGTCGCGTTCGTCGAGACTTAGTCGCAGTGTGCGCGCCAGCGCTGCCAGCATGTGCGTCGAGGGCTGCGGACCGCGGCGCTGCTCCAGTCGGGTGTAGTAGTCCACCGACATGCCGGTCAGCTGCGCCACCTCCTCGCGGCGCAAGCC
>NZ_JBAUZA010000261.1:0-3448 GCF_049585075.1 Mycobacterium sp. | reverse complement strand
GCCACGGACTCGCGCCGTTGAGTGGCGCGGTGCTGCCCGGTGACGCGGCAAGCGAACCGCTCGCTAACCCCCAGCACCCGCTGGAGATGACGAACTGCCGCCCGCCGGCGTTCCGGGCCTAGAAGTTTCCCCGCGCAATCTCCTTGAGCGCAACCTTCTCCAGCTCGGCATCAGCCAATAGCCGTTTGAGGGTGGAGTTCTCGCGCTCAAGCTCCTTGAGCCGCTTCGCGTCTTCGGCCTTTAAGCCACCGAACTGATTACGCCAGCGGTGATACGTCGCCTCCGAGACACCCAGCTCACGGCACACCGCCGCAGTGTCCTTGCCCTCGGCCAGCAGCCGATCGCCCGCCATCAACTTGCGCACAACCTGCTCAGGACTGTGCCGCTTCCCGGTCGCCATGATCTAGTCGAGCCTTCCTGCCCATAACGTGGGCCGTAAGACTCTCACGCAACCTGGATCAATCGATCGGGGTCAGGCCAGTTCTGCTTCGATACGTATCAGCGCTCGCGTGAAGGGTTCCGCCAGTTCCTGAGGTAGCTGTCCTGACAGGATCCCTTCGCCTCCACGACCTTTGGTGACCGTGAGGCGACCGACAGCCCGCCGCAACCGCTCGCGAGGCTCTCACCCGATCCGATCCTTACTCGCGTCTTTCGTCATCCACCGGACTCTAAAGTGCTACACCGACAAGCCGTCGCGAGAAAAGGATGCGCCGTCCGCCGCATATTGCATCAATCGCTGCTCCGCCCTAGTACGGCGCAGTCTGGCCGCGAAGGAAAAGTGCTTTGGAACAGCGGATTTGGGGTGATTGGTGGCGAATTGGGCTGGCCATGTCGGGATGCGCGGCCGCGACACACACGACCAACCGTTCCGGATGGGTCGCGTCGACCTGGGCTGATGTACGGCATCGTCTTCACCGGCGCGGCCAGGTATACCGTGTCTGGCTGGATGTCGGTAGCTTGCCGAACGCGAATCCGACTGTCGGCGCGACGCGATACAGCCGGACCTCGCCAGCGATGACGGCCTCACCCAACCCATACCAGGTACCCTTCGGACTGGTCAGATGCGAGCCGTACTTCTTCTCGAAATCCGCGAGCGCCTGATGACGCTCGGAGCGCTCACCCACCACGGATGCGACACCCTCGATGACGACGTCCACACCGGCCAAATCATTCGTGCCAGTCGTCAGCACGCAGCGAGGATTGTGCTCCAGGTTCCGCGCCTTGCGCTCCTGACCACCCGTCGTAAAGCACATGCCACCCAGACTCCAGGCTGCCAACAACGGTGTCACATGTGGTCGCCCGTCAGGGCGCACCGTAGAAAGCCAGAACACCTGCGCCTCACCGAGGACCGCCAACGCCGCCGCCCACGGCGTCGCTTGCGCACCAGGACTCGAGAAAGACCCCAGCACAGCATCCGGCTCACTGTCTGACATGGCTACTCCTTTGCCCAATCAGGCCTGCTCAGCCAATCGACCACTTGTGAATCAACGACAGCAAAGCCGACTGTCATGCCTTCCGGTCGGTATGACGTGGCGTTTTAACTATGACCTGAACTGGCCGAAAAACTCATCGGTCTGCGCACGCACCGGCAAGCCGTTGCCGTATAGCCCGACGCGCGGCTCTCCCCCGCCGGGTGATTCGTGACGGGGACCCGTTTTCTGGTCAAGTCGCTCTGCGGCTTGGGGATTGGTGTCCTCGGAGCGGTCGAGCTTCAATTCGCAGTCGCCTACGTGGCGTCGCGATGAGTTCTGCCCTCCGGTGCAGTCTGATCTGCATGGGCAAACTCATCTATGGCTTCAACGTGTCGGTGGACGGGTACATCGCCGACGCACAAGGCAACATCGACTGGAGCGATTCGAGCGAAGAACTGCACCAGTACTGGAACGACTTCGAACGGGAGACCGCCCTGTCGTTCTACGGGCGGCGGCTCTACGAACTGATGTCCGCGTACTGGCCCACCGCCGACAAGGCCCCGGACGCCACCCCTGTGATCGTCGACTTCGCCCACATCTGGCGCGACATGCCCAAGGTCGTGTTCTCGCGCACGCTGGAGTCCGTCGACTGGAACTCCCGTCTGGAACGCGGCGACCCGGTCGAGGTGGTAACGAAGCTGAAAGCCGAAACCGACGGCAGGCTGGAGGTGGCCGGCGCGACGCTGGCCGCACCGATCGTGCAGGCCGGACTGGTGGACGAGTACCGGATCGTGGTCACGCCCACCGCAGTGGGCGGCGGTACCCCGTTCTTCCCAACGCTGCCGTCATGGATCTCGCTGCGACTGTTGGAGAACCGCACTTTCCCGGGCGGCACGGTCCTGCTGCGCTACGAGGCCAAACACGACTGATCGAACACACAACCATCCCGGCAATCAGTGCCTCTCCCGGTCTTGAAATTCACTCGAGAGATCAGGTCGTCTTGCGTCGGCCGCGGTAGAAGATTCCAACCAGGAGTCCGGCTGTTCCGACGATCACCAAGGGAATCGCCCAGTGCCGGCGTGACGAAATCGCCGAGTCGCATTGGGCCACATTGTCGGGATGGGCGGCCTGCTCTGGAACAGCAACACCGATCGGTCCTAGGTTCGCCGTTGTGGGGGCCGGCTTCTCGGCAACGATGGCATTGCCGCATCCGATCGTCGAGTTGCCGCCATTCCATACCGAAACCGGCAAAAGCAGCCCGACTATGCCAGCGATCAGCACGGCCGCGCCTATCAGCAAATTGCGCAATCGGTTTCTCAGGTTGTCCTCCGCGAATGATTTCTATCGTGTTGGGATGTGCTGTAGTTTGCTCGAGCCTGCGACGGACTTTCGTATAGCTTGCGGCCGCGGGTTCCTAGGCATGGGCGGATTGTCCAAATTGCGGGCTACAGGAAGGGATTGCCTGACGCGGATGTAGCGTGACGAGCGTGAACTTCTTCCGTATGTATTCTTCGGCCACGCTCGGGGTCTGTGCGGTATCGGCCGTCACGATGCTGGCTGCGTGCAGCTCCGGTAAGACAACTCCATCGGCGAGCACGTCCTCCACGTCGGCCAGCGGGCCCGCTATCAGCGAAACGGTGACGACGCCGCCTCCGACAGAACCGGCGACCGCAGACAGCGCCTGCCCCACCGCGGCACCGGGCGATGGGGGTACACCCGAATGGACGCTGACGGGGACCACCGGCAGCGTCGCGGTGACGGGCTCGACGGATACGACCGCACCGCGGGTCGACGTGACCGCTCCGTTCAGCGTGACTCAAACCGAGGTGCACACGCTGCATGCCGGAGATGGGCCGGTCGTTGCACCCACGGCCACAGTTTCCGTCTGCTACATGGGCGTCAACGGACGTGACGGCCGCGTGTTCGACAGCGCATACGAACGCGGCAGTTCAACTCAATTTCCTCTCGACGGAGTCGTTCCGGGCTTTCAGAAGGCGATAGCCGGGCAAAAGGTCGGATCCACCGTCGGTGTCGCG
>NZ_JBAUZA010000260.1:0-7638 GCF_049585075.1 Mycobacterium sp. | reverse complement strand
AGGTGCTCGAGCCGGTAACTGGGCCGATCCAGCCACTCCTGACTGCCGATGACGGATAGCAGCCGTTCCATCCGCTTGTGCAAACGGCCTTGCGGAGGCGCCTCAACCACGGCATCAAGTCCTTTCTCACCTGCCGACCTCTTATCGACCGTACCGGGACGCCCCTGTGTTCTGGTGTCTCAAACGCCATTGGCAGTGAACTCACAGAAACCATCTGCGCGGCGAATTTTTCTGTCGCACAGTGACTTTCATCACTTCGCATGCCCCCATCAAGCACGAACGAAATCCGCTTACGTACACGTCATGCAGCATTCTCTATCAAGCAGAGGTATCCTCTGCAATACAGACAACGGTGAGTGAGCTTGGAGGTCGTCATGGCCGATCACCTCAGCGCGCTCGACCACGTGCGGCGCGGGATGATCCCGGCGCACATCTACAACGACAAAGAGCTGTTCGAGCTGGAAAAAGAGCGGCTATTCAGCCGGGCGTGGCTGTTCGTCGCACACGAATCCGAGATCCCGCAAGACGGCGACTACGTGGTGCGCCGCGTGCTCGATGACTCCTTCATCATCACCCGCGACGCCAGCGGCGATGTGCGGGCCTTGTTTAATATGTGCTTACACCGCGGCATGCAGGTTTGCCGCGCAGAGATGGGCAACGCGTCCAACTTCCGGTGTCCCTACCACGGCTGGACCTACCGCAACGACGGTCGGCTCACCGGTCTGCCATTTCACCGGGAGGCCTATGGCGGGGACGACGGGTTCCCAAAGAGTCGCCAAACCCTGCTTCCCGCACCGAA
Organism: Mycobacterium sp.; assembly: GCF_049585075.1. Lineage (GTDB taxonomy): Bacteria > Actinomycetota > Actinomycetes > Mycobacteriales > Mycobacteriaceae > Mycobacterium. The sequence goes on along the minus strand of NZ_JBAUZA010000260.1, from coordinate 6,839 downwards.
TCTCGCGAACTACAACGGGCTGCTCTTCATCAACATGAATCCGTCCGCGCAACCGCTGGAGGACTTCCTCGGCGACTTCCGGTTCTATCTCGACTTTTACACCAAACAGAGCCGCGGCGGACTAGAGGTCCGCGGCCCTCAGCGCTGGCGAATCAAGGCCAACTGGAAGATCGGCGCCGAGAACTTCGCCGGCGACATGTACCACACCCCGCAAACCCATGCGTCGATCGTCGAGATCGGGCTTTTCCGCGAACCGAAGGCGCAGAAGCGAAAGGACGGGGCCACCTACTGGGCGCAGTGTGGCGGCGGAACCACCTACAAGCTTCCACCGGGCAACTTCGAACAACGCATGCGCTACGTCGGCTACCCCGACGAGATGATCGAGCGGATCAAACACGTCTGGACACCGGAGCAGCAGCAACTGGTCGGCGAGGACGGGTTCATGATCTCGGCGGCGTCGTGCTTTCCGAACCTCAGTTTCGTGCACAACTGGCCCAAGGTGCTCGACGGTCCGGACGATCAGGATGTCTTGCCGTTCATTTCGATCCGGCTGTGGCAGCCGATCAGCGAGAACGAGACCGAGGTGTGCTCGTGGTTCGCAGTGGACTCCGCGGCGCCACCGGAGTACAAAAAGAACTCCTACAAGGCCTATCTGATGTGCTTTGGATCGACGGGCATGTTCGAACAGGACGATGTGGAGAACTGGGTGTCGTTGACCAACACCGCCGGCGGCTCGATGGCGCGACGGCTGCTGCTGAATAGCCGGATGGGTTTGCTTTCCGACGATCGACCGGTCGTCGAGCCGCTGCCTCCCGGATCATTTCACGGGCCCGGCCACGCCCAGGTCGGCTACAACGAAAACAATCAGCGCGCGCTACTGCGGTTGTGGGCCGACCATTTGGAGATGCCGCCGGTATCCGCCGCCATCACCGCCGTCGGGACAGCGGCGACGATATGACCATCACCGAAGAGGCAAAGGCCACGGGAAAGCCGCTGCCGTTCAACGATATTCGCCACCTGCAGGCGCATCAGTTCTTGGTCGACGAAGCCTACCTACTCGACGCGCAGCAATACGAGGCCTGGTTGGACACCCTGACCGACGATATCCGTTACCTGATGCCGTTGCGGGTCACCACGGCTTTGGGCGCCGGGTTCGACACCTCGCCGGGGATGGCGCACTTCGACGAGGACAAGTACTCGCTGAGCCGGCGGGTTGCCCGGTTCGCCACCGAGCATGCCTGGACCGAGGATCCGCCTTCGCGGATGCGCCACTACATCACCAACGTGCGCACGTTCGCCTGCGAGGATGACGCACACCTCGTCGTCGAATCCGCGGAACTGTTGTTCCGCAGCCGTGGCGACGTCAACGAAGCCGCACTGGTGTCGTGTGGCCGCCAGGACGTGTTGCGGCGGTGCGGTGATCAGCTCAAGCTCGCTCGCCGCACCATCCTCGTCGACGAGGCAGTGTTAAGGATGCAGAACCTGGCGGTGTTCTTATGAACGATGGCCTGACGGAGTTGCTCAGCGGCGCGGTAGGCGAACCGCTCACGGTGGCAAACGAATTCACCGAAGTCGTGGTGCAGCGCGTCGATACCCGAAACGGGTCGCGGCTGCTGGTCTGCGCGCCCAAATCCGGTCGCTGGGTCAGCCTGGACGCGTTGGAGGTCGAGGCGCTGACACGACAGAACGCCCGCACGCTGGCCGCGATGGTCGGCAACGCCAACGCACTGCTGCCCGACCCACCCGACGATGGCGGCGAGCCGTGACCAAGTGGCTGGACGGCAAGCGCGCGCTTGTCGTCGGCGGCGGATCGGGTATCGGCAGGGCCGTGGTTGACGCCTTCCGTGATGAAGGTGCGAAAGTTGCTGTGCTCGAGCTGGATCCAGACAAGTGCGACACGCTGCGCCAGGAGCATAAGAAGGTGCCAGTAATCGAAGGCGATGCGACCACCCAAGCAGCTAACGACCTGGCCGTCGCCACCGCGGTGGATGCCTTCGACGGCCTCGACACGCTGGTGAACTGTGTCGGAATCTTCGACTTCTACAAGGGAATCGGTGACATCGACGCCGACGACCTTCCGGCCGCGTTCGACGAGATGTTTCGGACCAACGTGCTCAGCCATCTGTTGTCAGTCAAAGCGGCCGTTGCGGCGCTGCAGTCCGAGACCGGATCCTCGATTGTGCTGGCTGAGTCTGCATCGTCGTTTTACCCCGGACGTGGCGGGGTGCTTTACGTGTCATCGAAGTTCGCAGTTCGCGGGCTGGTCAGCACGCTGGCCCACGAGCTGGCGCCGCAGATCCGGGTCAACGGTGTGGCGCCAGGGGGCACGTTGAACACCGATCTGCGCGGTCTAAGCGCGCTGGGACAGCACAGTGACCGCCTCGATGACACCCCCAACCGCGCCAGCGATCTGGAGGCGCGAACGCCGCTGAACGTCGCACTCACCGCCGAAGATCACGCCTGGAGTTTCGTGTTCCTGGCCTCCGATCGCTCGCGTGGCATCACCGGCGAAACCATCCATCCCGACGGCGGATTCGGGCTCGGAGCGCAATCGTGAGCCTCGATCAGCAACGCGCGTTAGTCGCGCAGGCCTGCCGGGTCGCCGCGGCGCGTGGGTTGGTCGACGGCATCCTGGGACACTTGAGTCTGCGGGTGGACGACGAGCGGCTGCTGATCCGATGCCGCAGCGACACCGACAACGGGGTGGCGTTCACTCGGCCAACCGATATCCGGCTCATCGAGTTCGACGGCAGCGCAGGCGCTCCCGGAGAATTGGACGGATATCGGGTACCCAACGAACTTCCGATCCACATCGAAACGATGTTGGCCGACCCGCGGCATCGGGCGGTGGCGCATTTGCATCCGGCCGCCGTCGTCGCCGCCGATCTCGCCGGCATCACAATCCGCCCGATCTACGGCGCCTACGACATTCCCGGGGCATGGCTCGCGCGCGGCGGCGTCCCGGTTTACGGACGCGCCGTGCTGATCCGAAACACCCGGCTGGGCAAGGAAATGGTGGCCGCAATGGGCAGCGCACCGGTGGTGATCTGCCGTGGCCACGGCATCACCAGCGCAGCCGGCACCGTCCAGCAGGCCGTGCTGCAAGCGATCAGCCTCGATGCGCTGGCCCAAATGTCACTGCAGGTTCGCGCAGCCGGCGGCACGCTGCGCGATATCGACGACGCGGACTGGCAGGAACTGCCTGATCTAGGGCCCGGTTTCACCGCCGACGCGGTGTGGCTCAGTGAAGTCGCGGCGTTGCCTGATCAGCCGAGCTGATCGCCAATCTCCTTGGCCGCCTCGGTAAGTGCGGCCGCAACCGCGGCGTACTGCGATCGGCTGAGCCGATGCTGTGGGGCCGCGGCGTTGAGCGCCAATCGCAGCCCTGGCGCCTGCGTCGGGATCGGCACCGCGACCGACGCGACGCCCTCCTCGCTCTCCTCGCGGTTGACCGCGTAGCCCTGTTCACGTATCCGGGACAGCTCGGCTTCCAATTTGGCGCGGCTGCCGATCGACCGGTCGGTGATGGTCTCCAAGTTCTCGTCGGGCAGCAGTTGATGCAATTCCGCTTGCGGTAATTGGGCCAGCATGGCCTTGCCCGTCGACGTGCAATGCGCCGGCATCGTGCGGCCCAGCCGGGACGCCACCCGCACCGCGGTGGGGCCCTCCACCGCGGCGACGAAACGGACTGCGGCGCCGTCGAGCATCCCGACATGCACCGTCTCGCGCAGGCGTTCGCTCAACTCCCGCATGATCGGCGTGACGGTTCCGGCGATGTCGATGCGGCCGAAGATCGCAAACGCCACGCCGGTCAACGCCGGGCCCGGCAGATAGGCCTTGGACGTCGGGTCCTGGCGGACGAAACCCCGGTAAGCCAGCATCGCCAGTAGCCGGTGCGCGGTCGACGAGGCCACACCCAGATACCGGGTAGCCTCGCTCAACCGGATCTCGGGCCGCTCCCCCAACAACAGCAGCAGCTTCAACGCTTTATCGACCGACTCGATCGGGTACTGCGGCGCAACTGAATCGGTGGCCGACGCGCCGGCGCCCCGCTGCGCCTTTTTCTGCATGACAGAAAACTTACCTGCGATACGGTACCGGCAGGAGGTCTACCAACTCATGATCCGGCAGCGCACCGGCCGGGCGGCGGCGCTGCTCGGCATCGCAGCGATACTGGCCGCCTGCACCAACTCAGTGACCGGAGCGCCGGTCGCCGCGGGTGGCCATACCCCGCAACCGTCCAGCTCGGCGACAAAGCCTGCCCGCCCGAAGGTCTCGGCACGGGACCTGTTGCTGCGCGAGGCTGAGCCGACGCCGTACGGTCCGGCGGCGCCGGGTGCAGTGGGCGACACGTTTTTCACCAGCGTGCGTCCGCCGGAGTGTGCGGCGGCGGTGTTGTTCAAGGACTCTCCGCTGCGACCGCCCGGATCATCCGACCACGCCGAGTCGGCCTACATATTCAGCCGCACGGAGATCTACGCTGAGTCGGCCGACGTATACGACAAGGACCTGAATTCTCACGACGTGGTCTGGAATGGCTTTGCCGCAGTTGCGAAATGCAACGCCGACGCGGTCGGTTTGGCGCCCGCAGGCCAGGCGCCCGCGATGAAACTCCGCGAGTTCGCGGTACCGGCAGACGGCGTGCTCGCCTGGGTCATGGCCGGCGACCAGGAGACCTGCGCCTACGGGCTCGTCGTTATTCCGGACGCGGCGCTGGTGCTGGTGGCCTGCGATACCGAAGGCGGCAGAGTCAACATGATGGAGTGGGCGCCGAAACGGCGCGAGCAGATCATGTCCCGAACCGCCTGACGTCGGTTACCGCAGCACCCTGCGGACCGGTGGGGCATCCTTAACCCATGACGGTGGATGTCCTGCTGCAGTCGATCCCCCCGCTTACCGTGTACGTGGTGGTCGGCCTGGTGGTCGGAATCGAGAGCCTGGGCATCCCGTTGCCGGGGGAGATCGTTCTCGTCAGCGCCGCACTGTTGTCGTCGCGGCATGAGCTGGCGGTCAACCCGGCCGGCGTCGGTACTGCCGCGGTGCTCGGTGCGGTGATCGGCGACTCGACCGGCTATGCCATCGGCCGCCGGCTCGGCCTGCCGCTGTTCGACCGATTAGGCCGGCGCTTCCCTAACCACTTCGGCCCCGGACATGTGAGATTTGCCGAGCAGCTGTTTGACCGCTGGGGAGCACGGGCGGTGTTTTTAGGCCGCTTCATCGCATTGCTGCGGATCCTCGCCGGGCCCCTGGCCGGGGCGCTGAAGATGCGCTACGCAAAGTTTTTGGTCGCCAACGTTTCGGGCGCAATCTGTTGGGCGGGCGGCACCACCGCGTTGGTGTACTACGCGGGCATGGCCGCCGAACGATGGCTGACCCGCTTCTCCTGGATCGCGTTGGTCGTCGCTGTCGTGTGCGGGGTGATCGCCGCAGTCGTGCTGCGCGACCGGGCGTCCCGAGCGATCGCCGAACTCGGGGCGGAGCACTCTAGCGAATCAGGCCAACCGAGCGCCTGAATATCGTCGTTATTTCCACGCTTGTCGGCGTCATCGGCGCACGCCGTGGCGATATTCATGCCCGATATTCGATGCCAGTCAATTGGGCTGCGGAGATCTTCGCGCCGACGTTTTTGCCAGTTTGCCAGCCCTGGTGGAGCGGCGCACGGGCCGCCCAGTGCGTGATCGTTGTCGGGCAGTGACCGCTGCACCGCGGTATCGCTGGAATACACTGATGTAGCACATGTTTCGTGATAACAACACCTGGCTGCGTTGCTGAGGAGGCGGTGCCGACGACACCCAGGCGAGTCGTGCATCCGGCGCGCCTAGAGTTCGCTGTGCAGTCCGCGCACCAGGCCCGGCCCGGACGGCCCTCACCGTATTCTTAGGCACCGTTCGATGGACAAACCTCGCCAGATTCTGTTATAAATTTGATATCTGCTAAATACGACGTCGGTCTTCAGGTGTGTAGGGCAGGCATCCATATCGCGGCGCAATGCGTCTGCCGATCAGGAGTTCACCATGAGCACTTTTGCTATTGCCGACCCATCTTTCACTCACCTGATGTTGAGTAGCCGTCTTATCTCAGAGCTGGCGCAGGCCAGGAGCACGCTACGGATGACCACCGAGCGCATCGGCATGGCGGTGATCGTCAGTGCCGGGGGCGAACTCGACGCCTCTAACGAGGGCACCTGGCGCCGCCTGCTAAGCGAGGCGGCGGCTGCAGCGGGCCCGCCGGGACCGCTGGTGGTGGACACCAGCGGCCTGGACTTCATGGGCTGTTGCGCCTACGCCGCGCTCGCCGAGGAGGCCGAGCACTGCCGCGAGCGCGGCGTCCACTTGCGACTGGTAAGCAACCAGCCGGTTGTCTCCCGGATGGTCGCCGCATGCGGACTCAGCGAGCTGCTGCCGGTGGATGAGAGCATTGAGGCTGCACTGTCGGTGTTCGACCCCGCCGACTGGTAAGCCTGCTACTCCGCTTAAATACGTTGGGCCAGAACAGCTTTCCCGAGTCCCACCAGCTGATTTAGCGCGTCGGGCCGACGGCAGTAGCACACTCACCGACCAGAAAACCTCTACGGCACAGTGGGATTCGCCTTTGTCCACAGTTGGACTTTTATCCACAGCTAGGCGTTCTGGCTGCGTCACGCGTCGGCAGCTGTGGATATCATTCGAACATGCATTCGAGTTGTCGCGAAGACATGGTGAAGCGCTATGACGCGCTGCACGATGCGATCTCTGACGTGCTCGACGCATCTTCGGACGAGCTGACGACACCGGAATGCCTGGCCATGCTGGCGCGCCTAGAAGCCGAAACCCGGCGACTGCCCGCGGCCGGGCACGCGT
>NZ_JBAUZA010000259.1:0-8328 GCF_049585075.1 Mycobacterium sp. | reverse complement strand
ATTATGAGGAGTCTGTCCATGCTGCTACGGCTGCTCTGCTCCGCCGTGCTGACACTCGGGATCGCAGGCGCGGTCCACACTGGGTCGGCCCGCGCCGCAGGTTACGAGACACTGATGGTGCCGTCGGGGGCGATGGGTCGCGACATCCCGGTGGCCTTCCTGGGCGGCGGACCGCATATGGTTGTTCTGTTGGATGCGTTCAATGCCGCGCCCGATGTCAGCAACTGGGTGACCGCCGGTAACGCGATGAACACGCTGGCCGGTAAGGGCATCTCGGTGGCGGCCCCGGCCGGCGGCGCGTTCAGCATGTACACCAACTGGGAGCAGGACGGTAGTAAGCAGTGGGAGACGTTCCTGTCGCAGGAGTTACCGGACTGGCTGGCCGCCAACAAGGGGCTGGCTCCGGGTGGCCACGGGGTGGTCGGCGCATCGCAGGGTGGCTACGCGGCGATGGCCCTGTCCTGCTTCCACCCCGACCGGTACGGCTTCGCCGGTTCGCTGTCCGGCTTCCTGTACCCGTCGAACACCACCACAAATGGCGCGATCCTGGCCGGTATGCAGCAATTCGGCGGCGTCGACGGCAACGGCATGTGGGGAGCCCCGCAGCTGGGTCGGTGGAAGTGGCACGACCCGTGGGTGCACGCCGGGCTGCTCGCGCAGAACAACTCGCGGGTCTGGGTTTGGAGCCCGACGAACATGGGCGGCGATGCCGCCGCGATGATCGGCCAAGCGGGCGAGGCGATGGGTAACAGCCGGTTCTTCTACCAGCAGTACCGCAACAGTGGCGGCCACAACGGCCACTTCGACTTCCCCACCGGCGGCAGCAACGACTGGGGCTCGTGGGGCGCCCAGTTGGGCGCAATGTCGGGCGACATCGTCGGCGCGATCCGCTAGGTCGCCCACCCGCCTTTGCTGGCGGGCCGGCGAACCGGAGCCGGTGCCGCAACCCGGTACCGTGATAGAAGTGCAGCAGCCAATTTGAGGCTGCCGCTATCGAATGAGTCGCCTGTGCGACCGAATGATGCTGCTAGCAGGAGACCATGGCTGTTAATTCCCGGCGTAATTCTCGGCGCAAGCGCCACCGCACGCTGGCGTTGATCGCTGCCTGCGCGACGGCGCTGGTGGTGGCGCTGGTCATCTACGCGGTGGTCACCATCCTGCGGCAACCCAAGAACCCACCGAGCGCGGTGCCGCCCAGCATCGTCCCGCCGACCAGCAGCGCGGCCCGCCCCCACAAGCCGCGGCCGGCCTTCCAGGATGCCAGCTGCCCCGACGTGCAGCTGATCGCGGTGCCCGGCACCTGGGAGTCGTCGCTGCAGGACAATCCGCTCAACCCGGTCGATTTCCCGAAGGCGTTGTTGCTCAACGTCACCCGGCCGATCAGCCAGCAGTTCAACTCCAGCCGGGTCGAGACGTACACCGTCCCCTACACCGCGCAGTTCCACAACCCGCTGAGCGGCGACACCCAGATGTCCTACAACGACAGCCGGGCCGAGGGCACCCGCGCCGCGGTCAAGGCAATGACCGACATGAACGCCAAGTGCCCGTTGACCAGCTATGTGCTGGTCGGCTTCTCGCAGGGGGCGGTGATCGCCGGCGACATCGCCAGCGACGTCGGAAACGGCCGTGGACCCGTCGACGACGACCTGGTGCTCGGTGTGACGTTGATCGCTGACGGCCGTCGCCAGCAGGGGGTGGGTCAGGAGCTCGGACCCAATCCGCCGGGCGAGGGCGCGGAGATCACCCTGCAGGAGGTGCCGGTGTTATCCGGACTCGGGTTGACGATGACCGGCCCGCGGCCGGGCGGCTTCGGCACGCTGGGCAGCAAGACCAACGAGATCTGCGGGGCCGGTGACCTGATCTGCTCCGCGCCGCAGGACGCGTTCAGCCTGGCCAACTTGCCCAAGACGCTGGATGTGCTGGCCGGCGGCGCGGGCCAGCCGGTTCACGCGCTGTATGCGACCACCCAGTTCTGGAGTGTGGATGGGCAGCCGGCCACCGAATGGACATTGAATTGGGCGCACGACGAGGTCCAGAACGCGCCACACCCGAAACACGGGTAACGGGCCTTACGACACGGCCCGGCTGTGGTGGTCACAGTTGCGTCAAGCGGTACCTTCGGATTTGGTTCGCGGCGCACCGGCCACTAACATTAAGAGGAATTTAAGAACAGCTGTGGTCGGCCTAACGCGTCGATGCGTCGCGGATTGCAGAGCGGGCGAACGTGCGAAGTTCCGCTGGCCGACCCCGAGCCGTCGGTGCAGCCCATATAGATGTGAACCGACCTAGAACTGTGTGACAGGAGAGTGGCGTGGCCTACCACAACCCGTTCATCGTGGACGGCAAGATCAGGTTTCCGGAGAACACCGACCTGGTTCGTCACGTCGAGAAGTGGGCGCGGGTGCGTGGCGACAGTCTGGCCTACACGTTCCTCGACTTCTCCACTGAACGCGACGGTGTCGCCCGCGACATTTCATGGGCGGAGTTCGGCCGCCGCAACCGGGCCGTGGGTGCTCGGCTGCAGCAGGTCACCCAACCGGGCGATCGCGTCGCCATCTTGTGCCCGCAGAACCTGGACTACCTCGTCGCGTTCTTCGGCACCCTGTACGCCGGGCGGATCGCGGTGCCGCTGTTCGACCCGTCCGAGCCGGGCCACGTCGGCCGTCTGCATGCGGTGCTCGACGACTGCACCCCGTCGGCGATCTTGACCACCAGTGATTCCGCCGAGGGGGTGCGCAAGTTCTTTCGCAGCCGCCCGGCCAAGCAGCGGCCACGTGTCATCGCCGTCGACGCGGTGCCCGCAGAGGTCGCCTCCACCTGGGAGATCGTGCCGGCCGAGCATGACACCATTGCCTACTTGCAGTACACCTCCGGCTCCACCCGCACCCCGACCGGCGTCCAGATCACCCATCTGAACCTGCCGACCAACGTGGTCCAGGTGATCAATGCGATAGAGGGCGTGGAAGGTGACCGGGGTGTGAGCTGGCTGCCCTTCTTCCATGACATGGGCCTGATCACCACCTTGTTGTCGACGGTGGTCGGCTACCACTTCACCTTCATGACGCCCGCTGCTTTCGTGCGCCGGCCCGGCCGGTGGATCCGCGAGCTCGCCCGCAAGGACGGCGACACCGGCGGGACTATCTCCGCCGCACCCAACTTCGCCTTCGAACACGCTGCACTACGTGGGCTGCCCAAAGAGGGTGAGCCGCCGCTGGACCTGAGCAACGTCAAGGCGATCCTCAACGGCAGCGAGCCGGTGTCGGCGTCGTCGATCCGCAAGTTCAACGAAGCGTTCGGGCCCTACGGGTTCCAGGAGAAGGCGGTCAAGCCGTCCTACGGTCTGGCCGAGGCGACGCTGTTCGTCTCGACCACCCCGATGGCGGACAAGCCCAAGATCGTGCACGTCGACCGGGAAGCGCTGAACAAGAAGCGGTTCGTCGAGGTGGCCGCCGACGCGGAGAACGGTGTTGCGCAAGCCTCCGCCGGCAGGATCGGCGTCGACCAGTGGACGACCATCGTCGACCCCGAGACCGCCAGCGAGCTGCCGGACGGCCAGATCGGCGAGGTGTGGCTGCACGGCAACAACATGGGCGCCGGCTATTGGAACCGGGACGAAGAGACCACCGAGACTTTTAAAAACATCCTCAAGTCGCGCACCGACCCGTCGCACGCCGACGGGGCCCCCGATGACGGGCTGTGGGTGCGCACCGGCGACTACGGCACCTACCACGAGGGCGACCTGTACATCACTGGCCGGGTGAAGGACCTCGTCATCGTCGACGGCCGCAACCACTACCCGCAGGACCTGGAGTACTCGGCGCAGGAATCCAGCCGGGCGTTGCGAACCGGATACGTGGCCGCCTTCTCGGTGCCGCTGAACCAGCTACCCGCCGAGGTGTTCGACAACCCGCACGCCGGCCTGAAATACGACCCCGATGACACCTCCGAGCAGCTGGTGATCGTCAGCGAGCGGGCCACCGGTACGCACAAGCTCGACCACCAGCCGATCGCCGACGACATCCGCACGGCGATCGCCGTCCGGCACGGGGTGACCGTGCGCGACGTGCTGCTGGTGTCGTCCGGGTCGATCCCCCGGACCTCCAGCGGCAAGATCGGGCGCCGCGCCTGCCGCACCGCCTACCTGGACGGCAGCCTGCGCCGAGGCACCGCATCCCCGAACTCATTCCCCGACGAGGCTGACTGACAGCGAATATGACTGACTTAGACACCGATTCCCAACCATCTTCCGAGGCCGACGCCGCTGAGCCCGCCGGTAAACCCGCGCGCACGGACATGACGGTCGCCGAGGTGCGGCAGTGGCTGCGCAACTGGATCGGCAACGCGGTCGGGCAGTCACCCGACGGCATCGACGAAGCCACGCCGATGGTCGAATTGGGTCTGTCGTCGCGCGATGCGGTGGCGATGGCCGCCGACATCGAGGACCGCACCGGGGTCACGGTATCGATCGCGGCCGCCTTCGAGCATCCGACCATCGAATCGCTGGCCACCTGGATCGTCGAGGGCGACCCCTTCGAGGACGACGCGGCAGTCGACGACACCGACTGGACGCGCAGCGGGCCGATCGAGCGGGTCGACATCGCGGTAGTGGGCCTGGCCACCCGGTTGCCGGGCGACATGGATACCCCCGAGCAGACCTGGCAGGCGCTGCTGGAAGGTCGCGACGCGATCACCGATCTGCCCGAGGGCCGTTGGTCGGAATTCATGGAAGAGCCGCGGCTGGCCGAGCGCATCACCAAGGCCCGCACCCGCGGCGGCTACCTGAAAGACATCAAGGGCTTCGACTCCGAGTTCTTCGCGCTGTCCAAGACCGAAGCAGACAACATCGACCCGCAGCAGCGGATGGCGCTGGAGCTGACCTGGGAGGCGCTCGAGCACGCGCGCATCCCGGCGTCCAGCATGCGCGGCGAATCTGTCGGCGTCTACGTCGGCACCTCGGTCAACGACTACAGCTTCTTGGCGATGTCGGATCCGACCGTCGCCCACCCCTATGCGATCACCGGAACGGCGAGTTCGATTGTGGCCAACCGGGTTTCGTACTTCTACGACTTCCACGGCCCGTCGGTCGCGGTCGATACCGCCTGCTCGAGCTCGCTGGTTGCCACCCATCAGGCGGTGCAGGCGCTGCGTAGCGGCGAGTGCGACATGGCTGTCGCCGGTGGCGTCAACGCGTTGATCACCCCTGCGGTGACGCTCGGTTTCGACGAGATCGGCCAGGTGCTCTCGCCCGATGGCCGGATCAAATCGTTCTCGTCGGACGCCGACGGCTACACCCGTTCCGAGGGCGGCGCGATGCTGGTGCTCAAGCGGGTCGACGACGCGCGCCGCGACGGCGACCAGATCCTGGCCGTGATCGCCGGCAGCGCGGTCAACCACGACGGCCGGTCCAACGGTCTGATCGCTCCCAATCCGGACGCGCAGGCCGACGTGTTGCGCCGGGCCTACAAGGACGCCGGCATCAACCCCCGCACCATCGACTACGTCGAAGCTCACGGCACCGGCACGGTGCTCGGTGACCCGATCGAGGCTCAGGCGCTCGGCAGGGTGATCGGCCGTGGACGTCCGGCCGACAAGCCGGTCCTGCTCGGCGCGGTGAAAACCAATGTCGGACACATGGAGTCGGCGGCCGGCGCGGCCAGCCTGGTGAAAATGGTGCTCGCGCTTCAGCACGACAAGCTGCCGCCGTCGATCAACTACGCGGGACCCAACCCCTACATCGACTTCGACGCATCGCATCTGCGGGTGCTGGACACAGTCGCGGACTGGCCGCGCTACGGCGGGTATGCGGTCGCGGGTGTGTCGAGCTTCGGCTTCGGTGGCGCCAACGCGCATGTGGTGTTGCGTGAGGTGCTGCCGCGCGACGTCGTCGAGCGGGAACCCGAACCGCAGCCGGAAGTCGACAACAAGACCGCAGAGCAGCTGCCGGGCGAGTACGTCGGCGGGATGCGCTTCGACGAGTACGGCGAGTTCTTGGATGCCGGGGAGGACGGCACCACTGCGCCGAGCGTCGAGGAAGAACCCGAACTGCCCGGCATCACCGAAGAAGCATTGCGGCTCAAAGAGATCGCACTTGAAGAGCTTGCCGCCGAAGAGGTTCCGGTTCCTGTTGTTCCGCTGGCGGTGTCGGCGTTTTTGACGTCACGCAAGAAGATCGCCGCCGCGGAACTGGCCGACTGGATGGAAACCCCGGAGGGCCAAGCGTCGTCGTTGGAGTCGATCGGCCGGTCGCTGTCGCGGCGTAACCACGGCCGCTCCCGTGCCGTGGTGCTGGCCCACGACCACGACGAAGCCATCAAGGGCTTGCGCGCGATCGCCGACGGTAAGCAGAAGCCGAACGTTTTCAGCACCGACGGGCCGGTGACCAGCGGCCCGGTGTGGGCGATGGCCGGTTTCGGTGCGCAGCACCGCAAGATGGGCAAGAGCCTGTATCTGCGCAACGAGGTCTTCGCCGAGTGGATCGAGAAGGTCGACGCGCTGATCCAGGATGAGCGCGGCTACTCGGTGCTCGAGCTGATCCTCGACGACTCGCACGAGTACGGCATCGAAACCAGCAACGTGGTCATCTTCGCGATCCAGATCGCCCTGGGTGAGCTGCTCAAGCATCACGGGGCCAAACCCGCTGCGGTCGTTGGCCAGTCGCTGGGCGAGCCGGCCTCGGCCTACTTCTCCGGCGGGTTGTCACTGGCCGACGCCACCCGAGTGATCTGCTCGCGCTCGCATCTGATGGGTGAGGGCGAGGCGATGCTGTTCGGCGAATACATCCGGCTGATGGCGCTCGTCGAGTACTCCGCCGAAGAACTGAAGACCGTGTTCGGTGATTTCCCCGGTCTGGAGGTGTGCGTCTACGCCGCGCCTAGTCAGACGGTGATCGGCGGCCCGCCCGAGCAGATCGACGCGATCGTCGCCCGCTGCGAAGCCGAGGGCCGCTTCGCCCGCAAGCTTCAGACCAAGGGCGCCGGGCACACCTCGCAGATGGATCCGCTGCTCGGCGAGTTTTCCGCAGAGCTGCAGGGCATTTCGCCGCTGCGCCCGACCGCCGGCATCTTCTCCACCGTGCACGAGGGCACCTACATCAAGCCTGGTGGCGACCCGATCCACGATGTCGCGTACTGGGTCAAGGGCATGCGGCATTCGGTCTACTTCACCCACGGCGTCCGCAACGCCGTCGACAGCGGTTACACCACCTTCCTGGAGCTCGCGCCCAACCCGGTCGCGTTGATGCAGATCGGTCTGACCACCGCGGCCGCGGGATTGCCTGACGCGCAGCTGATCCCGACGCTGGCTCGCAAGCAGGATGACATCGAGGCGATGACGTCGGCGATGGCGCAGCTGTTCGTGTACGGGCACGACCTCGACATCCGCACGTTATTTGCGCCCGCGGGGCAGGCTCTAGGACCTGAGGATTTTGCGAACATCCCGCCGACCCGGTTCCGCCGCAAGGAACACTGGCTCAACGCGCACTTCTCCGGTGACGGGTCGGTGCTGATGCCCGGCACCCACGTGGCAATGCCCGATGGCCGGCACGTGTGGGAGTATGCGCCGCGCGAGGCAACTGACCTGGCGGCGTTGGTGAAAGCCGCTGCGGCACAAGTGCTTCCGGATGCCCAGCTCGTCGCGTCCGAGCAGCGGGCAGTGCCAGCCGAGAACGCCCGACTGGTCACCACGCTGACTCGCCACCCCGGCGGGGCAGCGGTTCAAATTCATGCCCGCATCGACGAATCCTTCACGCTGGTCTACGACGCGCTGGTATCGCGGGCCGGTCAAGCCTCAGTGTTACCGACGGCCGTTGGTGCCGGTGCCGCGATCGCGCAGACGGTGACTGCGACGGAGACACCGGTTGCCGAGCCGGCAGCCGACGAGTCCGAAGCGGCCGGCGCCGTGACCGACAGCCTGACTGCGCGTCAAGTGGGCGCTTTAGCCCGTTGGTCACCGGATTCCGGTGAGACCGTCGGCGAGCGGCTGGCCTCCATCGTGTCGATGGCGATGGGATACGAGCCCGAGGACCTGCCCTGGGAGGTGCCGCTGATCGAGCTCGGCCTGGATTCGATGATGGCCGTGCGGATCAAGAACCGCGTCGAGTATGACTTCGACCTGCCGCCGATTCAGCTGCAGGCGGTCCGCGACGCCAACCTTTACAACGTCGAGCAGCTGATCGTGTACGCGATCGAGCACCGCGACGAGGTGCAGGATCTGCACGAGCACCAGAAGACCCAGACGGCCGACGAGATCGCCAAGGAGCAGGCGGGGCTATTGTCCGGTGCGATACCGGCTTCGGTGACGCAAGCTGCCGATCCGCAGGCAGAACCGGAG
>NZ_JBAUZA010000258.1:0-4102 GCF_049585075.1 Mycobacterium sp. | reverse complement strand
GTCACGCTGTCTGCGGCCAAGGCCGCCGCGCTCAAAGACGTTGAGTCGGCGATCGGCGCGGCGCGCGATGCGCAGAAGAGCGGCGATTTCGCCGCCTATGGCGCGGCACTGCAGCGACTCAACGACGCGATTACCAAGTTCGACAACACCAAGTAACAGGTGGTCGAGATGGATCAGATCCCCGTGACGGTTGTACAGCCCGGGGAAGGCGAGTATGTGGCGCTCCCGGGTTTTGGGGCCGTGTTCAAGTTGTCCAGCCGCACCAACGGGGGCGAGGTGTCCATCGTAGAGCACCCGTTCGAGGTGGGCTTGCTCACCGCGGCCCACCGGCACACCCGCGAGGACGAGCATTCGATCGTGCTGGCAGGCGAGATCGGCTTCCGCTCGGACGACAGTGAAGTCGTCCTGGGTGCCGGTGGCTACATCACCAAGCCGCGCGGGCAGATGCACGCCATGTGGAACGCCGGCAGCGAGCCCGGCCGCATCATCGAGATCATCACGCCGGGCGGATTCGAGAACTACTTCCGGGAGCTGGGTGAGCTGCTCGTCGAGCACGCCAACGATCCGCTGGGCAAGGTCCTGCACGAGCTGCCCGAGTTCGGCGAGCTGGCCGACAAGTATGGGCTGACCTACGGCACGCCGGACTGGATGGACGACATCAGGCAGCGCTACGGGCTCAGCCCGCCCTCGCACTGATCCCGGCCCGTCGCGCCTGGTCAGCGCACGATTTGGCGGCCTCGCGGACGCTCAAGTAACCTGGTATTCACCCGTCGCGGGGTGGAGCAGCTCGGTAGCTCGCTGGGCTCATAACCCAGAGGTCGCAGGTTCGAATCCTGTCCCCGCTACTAAATGGAAACGGCCCTCGGAGATTCCTCCGGGGGCCGTTTTCATGGCACGCCAGCGTTTGGGTTTCACACGCCGAAGCGCTGCCCGGGCGGCCCTGAAATCCAGGACCTAGCGCCGGCAACTACGGACGTGTGCACCGCTCTTGCGATCCGGGCGCCGACCGCCGAGCGCGGCCCGCCGTATGTCTCCGCAGTCCCGTCCGTCGGGCAGTGCACGACGATCGCGTCCGAGGCGGTTCCGGTGGCCCGTACCCCGCTCTCGTACAACGCCTGCACCTTCGCCTCCGTTGCGGTGGCCACGGCGTTGACCAGGGCCGCCGCAGACAGCTGCACCGGCACCGCAACCACCACGTTGATGGTTCCCACCCGGTACTCGTCAGCGTCGTTGAGCGATCGGTACTCCATGGTTTGGTAGGCGGGGAACGCGGTCGTCCGGACGCCGGACGGCAATTCGCGGCGGAAGTGGTGGTCGGGCGCGGCCGCCCAGGCCGGGCTGGAGAGCCCAACTGTTGCGGTGGCATGCACGCCGCCATCAGCGGCGAAGTGGTGCCGGGTCACGTCGACCGCAGTGAGCAGCCCGCAGCCGGTGCCGACAAGCTTGAGTGCGGTACCAATCTCAGTCAGGTGGCGGTCCGGGTCGGTCCGGTCGTAATCAAGGGGGACCGTTGCGTTGACCACCCAGTCCCGGGCGCCGATGCCGCCGCCGAGGGGGCCCGACGAGATGCACAGTCGAGGCTCGTCGAATTGCCAAAGGAGGACCGGGATCGGCTGAGCTTGTTCCACCCTCGCGGTCAACCTGGGATGCATCGCCTCATCCTCGCCTGCCGGTGCGGGTTTGCAAGTCGCTAACGCCCGACCACGTCGCCCCAGAAGTCGTCGTCGCGGTAAGTTCCCCAGCGTGTTCGAAGACAGAGTTCATGTGGAGATCGCCGCCAGTGGCGTAGCAACAGTGACCATGGTGCGCACCGACAAGCACAATGCGCTTGACCGGGCCATGTTCGAGGGCTTGATGAATGCCGCAGGCGGGCTGGCCGGCGACGCATCGGTTCGCGCGGTTGTGCTGCACGGCGACGGGAAGAGCTTCTGCTCGGGCCTGGACATCGCCAGCTTCATGTCCGGTCAGGGCGGAACAGGCGTGCTGCTGGAGCGCGACAGCGACCGGCTGGCCAATTTCGCTCAGCGCGTGGCCTACGACTGGTCGTTGGTGCCGGCACCGGTGATCGCCGCGATTCACGGGAATTGCTTCGGCGGCGGTCTGCAGATCGCGTTGGGGGCCGACATCAGGGTCGCTGCGCCGGACGCGAAGCTGTCGATCATGGAGATCAAGTGGGGCCTCGTTCCTGACATGGGCATTACGCAGACACTGCCGCGACTGGTCCCCATCGATGTGGCGAAGGAGTTGACATTCAGCGGCCGGATCGTTTCTGGGAGTGAGGCTTTGGCGCTCGGACTGGTCACGCGAAACAGTGATGATCCGCTGACGTCGGCGCTCGCACTCGCAGAGGAGATCGCGCAGAAGTCTCCTGATGCTGTCCGCGCCGCCAAGCGCCTCTACGACGAGACGTGGGCCAGCGACGACGCTGCCGCTGCCCTCAAACGCGAATCCGAGCTACAAACCGGGCTGATCGGCAAACCCAATCAGCTCACCGCCGTGATGGCCGGAATGTCAGGGGAGCCACCGGTTTTCGTCGATCCCGCTTAATGAATCGCGTTGTGGGCCAGATCGATGGCGTACTGACTCACGAAGGTGCCGGCCGGCGGATTTCCCTTATTGCATGTTCCGTCGGATTCGCCGGGACGTTTGATCCACAAGTAGGCGTCGGCGTGCGCGCCTGCGGTCGTCGCGGTCGGCGGAGTGCCCAGTGCTCGGCCGTCGGGGTTGCACCAGTTGAGCCCGGAGTCCGGCGCTGGTCCGGCGCCGTTGCGCGACGTGTCGATCACGTAGTGCGAACCGTTGGTGAGCGCCGATATCGCCTCGCCGTAGCCGATTTCGTCATTGGTGTTGAAGAAGTTCGCGATGTTGAGGCTGAAGCCCCGCGCGTGGGCGACATCGACCTTGTTGAGTCTGGCCGCCATGTCCTCCGCGCTGTGCCAGCGCAAGTGACCACCGTCTACGTACACGGCCGTGGCCGGATTGCGCGCCAGCGTATCGACGGCGTAGCGAATCAAGTCGTAGCGTTCTTGGCGCTGGTCGGGCGAGAGGCAGTCGGCCATCGCGAGTGCATCGGGTTCGACGATGACCGCCGCTCGCGAAGATCCCACGCCGGATGCGATGAGGTCGATCCACCCGCGGTAGTCGTCGGCGGTCGCCAAGCCACCCGCGGCGAAGCTGCCACAATCGCGGTGGGGGATTCCATAAAGCGCCAGAACCGGGACGGCGCCGGCGGCCAGCGCGTCGCCGGTGTACTTCGCGACCGTGGCTGCCGAAGCGCCCGGAACAATCCAGTACGCCTGTGGCGTGTTGGCGATAGCGGTCAACTCGGGACTCGGCGGATCGGCATGCTGCGCGGCGCGCATGGCCGCCGAGGTGGGATTGACGTAGAAGGGCATGCCCGCCAACGGGTTGGCCTCGTCGACTAAGCGCACCGCTGGACCGATCGGCGCCAGGCCGGTAACGGCGGCAACCGTGAGGAAGGGGGCGATCCACCGCGCGACTGCACCAGCAGCTGAGAACATCACCCGAGGAAATTAACATTGACCGCCAAGCGGCGACGGCGGGGCATGGCGCCGCCGTTGACTCAGCTCGCGGGGGGCTGGGCTTGGGGCAGTTTGGTCAGGGTCGCGAACGCTTCGGTAAAGATCGCGGCGATGTCGCCGTCGTCAGCGGTGGCGAGCGGCTCTTTGTTCAGAAGGGTGCGCAGTACTCCGATTCCTAGCAGCAATGCGCTGACCATCTCGGCGCGAAGCCGTGGTTGGTCGGCGTCGATTCGCTTCGACAGGTTGCGAGTCAGGCCGGTTTCGAGCTGATGGTTGAGGCGTGCGACGACGGCGGGGTCGCCGCTGGAGCGCAGCAGCGCAAATAGCGGGGCGTCGACGTCTTGGCGAGTGCGGAGCACCCGCTCGATCAAGGTATGGCCCACGGCATCGTCGGGAGCACGACGTACGACTTCGACATTGTCTGACACATCCGTCGCGGCCGTGAACAGCTCCTCCTTGGACCCGAAGTAGCGCCTGATCAGCATCACGTCCACACCGGCTTGCGCGGCGATGGAGCGCAGCGAGGTGGCGCGATAGCCGTGGCGTAAGAACTGTTCTCG
>NZ_JBAUZA010000257.1:0-12640 GCF_049585075.1 Mycobacterium sp. | reverse complement strand
ACGTAAAGTCGGTATGACGGCACTAGTCATCGGAGGCGGGACGGGGGTGGTTGAGGAAGTCGGCAGCGTCCAGCGATCCGAGAATCGTCAGATCTGGCGGACCTGCCATTTCCTCCTATCATCTGCGTTTGTAATGCGCACGGCTTACGTCGTCAACGCCTGGGCCGCACCATCGGTGGGCCCCTGCAGGGGCGGACGGCTGGCGCAGCAAGTCACTCGAACTTCCAGGAGTTGACCCGATGAATCTAGACGCCGTACGATTCTGAAATGGAACGCTGCGAAGCGCTTTGCCAAGGCTCTTTAACGAGGGGAGTCCAAGTCTCGTGCGTGTGATCGATCCGCTGGTAAACGTCGAAAACAGCTGGACTTCGACACGTGAGTTCACTAAAAGAGCTGAGGCCGAGCTTTTCGACTCCACCCGTGACTTCTCACGTGACATAAGTGCGGACGAGATGGTGCAGGTGCTGGACCGTGCTGGGGTCGAGAAGGCCATCGTCGGAATCGATCCCGAGAAGCCGGCGGATTGGATCTGCGAGTTCGCGACCAAGTACCCCGGGCGCTTCTACCTTGCGGGCGAACCACGGATCAAACACGGGCTCGACGCATTGTGGGCGCTTGAGGACCTTTGTGCCGATCACCCGGTTGTGGCGGTGCGCGCGGCGCCGATGTTCATCAAGCAGCCAGCCACCGCGCCGCTCTACTACCCGCTGTACGCGAAGTGCGTCGAGCTCGACCTGCCGCTCTGTTTGACCACCGGGATCCCCGGTCCTCCGCTGCTCCAGGCAGATATTCAGGATCCAATGCATCTCGACCGGGTATGCCTTGACTTTCCGGATCTGAAGCTCGTAATGCTGCACGGCGCGGATCCATGGTGGGGTGTTGCTATCCGACTGCTAATGCGCCACCGGAATCTGTGGTTGGTCACGTCGGCGTGGGCGCCGAAGTATCTGCCGACGGAGTTGATCCACTTCATGAACACCCGAGGCAGCGACAAGGTGATGTTCGCAAGTGATTACCCGGTGCTGGGTATCGAGCGCTGTCTTGCAGAAGCCCGCGATCTCGATCTTCGCAGCGGTGTGCTTGAGAAGTACTTGGCCGAGAACGCGCAAAGGGTCTTCTTCGGCGAACGGAATTCTCGGCATGTTGTGCATGCAGAGGTGGCTAGTTGACCGCCCAAGTTGATCGGCCGAACGCATCTGCCGTGTTGCCTGCTGTGATGCCAGCGCATCGATCGGAGTCCTGCGCAGATGCTCGGTCGTCTAAACATGCCCGTCGGCGATGCGCGGGTCCCGCGCTGCTGCGTGGCTTCATGCCGTTCGGGGACCCGCGGAAGCGCCACGCGGTATCGACTCGCACTGTGCGGCGAAGGCGACCTTCGTGCCGATTGGTAACTGGATCGAGCGGTGTACACGAGCAGAAAAGTCAAGTAGCAACGTACCGTGCGCTGGCCGCGCGGCAGATCGACAGGAGAAGCCGTGACGCAGCTCGGCTATAAGTTGGTGGATTTCGATACCCATTACTACGAGACCATCGACGCTTTTACCGCCTATCAAGACTCGGCCATCAGCCGGGCAGGGCGCGGTGTTGAGATGATCATGCGCGACGGACGCACCTATGCCGCCATTGGCGGTCGTATCAGCAAATTCGTGCCCAATGTGACATTCAATCGCGTTGCCCCTCCGGGGTCGCTCGAGGCCTATTTCAAAGGTGAGGCCGGTGGGCGTCGTCCCAGCGAGCTGGTGACCTCGGAGGAAGTACGTCCCGAGTATCAAAGCCTCGAGGCCCGTATTGCCACGCTCGCCTCGCAGGGGGTCGAGGAGGCCCTCCTGCTGCCCACGTTCGCCTACGCGATCGAAGAGGCTCTTAAGGACGACATCGAAGCCATGCATTCGACGATAAAGGCGTTCAACATGTGGCTGCAGGCGACCTGGTCGTTCACCGGTCCGGCGGTAGCCGCGCCGATCCTGCCGCTGGCTGACCCGGTGTTGGCCGCCGATGAACTCGAACGACTGCTCGATGCGGGTGCAAGGGTGCTGACGATGGGCCCCGGGCCAGTGCGCGGAATCGGGGACGTGCGGCACTCGCCGGCACACCGGCTGTATGACCCAGTCTGGAGGCGCATCGACGAGGCGGGCATCACTGTCGCGTACCACGCGGCGGATTCCGGGTATTTCCGTTACTTCAAGGACTACGACGACCCCGCCGAATTCAATGCGTTCTCGACCAAAGTTCGGCTGGGCTCACTGTGGTCCATCGACCGTCCGATGCAAGACATGCTCGGTGCGATGATCATGCAGAAATTTTTCTACCGATACCCCAACGTTCGCATCGTTTCGGTGGAGCAGGGATCCGACTGGTTGCTCGTGCTGATGAAGAAGCTCGACAAGGCTTACCGCCAGCGTCGCGCTCTATTCGCCGAGAATCCAGCAGAGACGATCCGGCGACACGTGTCGGTATGCCCGTTCTGGGAAGACGACATCGACAAGCTCCTCGATGCTATTGGTGTCGACCAGGTGGTGTTCGGATCGGACTGGCCGCACCCGGAGGGTGTCGCGGAGCCAGCTGACTTTGTGGCCTACCTGGGTAACCTCGCGCAGTCTGACGTCCAGAAGGTGATGCGGACAAACGCCCGCGAGCTGATGCGACGGCGGCCAGCGAGCCGATCCGCTTATAACGCGTCGTGAGCGGCTCTGATCCGGACGCCGCCAAACGAAATGAGGCGATGCTCGACATGGCGTCGGCGGTCCGCGATCTCGTGGCTGCCACGGTTCGGACCGCCCGAGGCCCCGGTGTCCTCAATGTGGTTGCGGCGCAAGTTCGTGAGGCGACCGATCTCCTCTCGCGCGAGACACACCCCGGTCATTTTTCCGGTTTGCAGGCTGAGGTAGACCTGCGAGAGCCCCACAGCTATCTCCCGCTGACTCCGATGGCTGGCTTGTACAACCCGATCGCCCCGCCGTTGAATCTCTGGGTAAAGGGCTCCCGGACGTTCGGCTCGGTGCGGTTGGGTCGCGCGCACACTGGCCCTCCGGGGCGCGCCCATGGCGGGTCGTCGGCTTCACTATGTGACCAAATCCTCGGAGTCGCTGCGTGGTCGGTCGGCTTCCAAGGGTTTACGACCGAGATCTGGGTGCGGTTTCTGCGTCCCGTGCCGCTCGATGTCGACCTCCAGCTCGAGGCGTGGGTAGCGACCAGAGACGCGACTACGGCACATGCTGAGGCTGTGATCAGGCGCGACGGCACGGATCTCGTGACCGCGTCCGGCGAGCTTGTGCTGGCCGAATCTCTTATCCGCAAGCCGGACCGAGCCGTCTGATGGACATCAACATCACACAGGCCGACGAAGAGTTCCGCGACGAATGCCGTTCATGGTTACGTGCGAACGTCCCGTCGGATATTGCGCCCCTGGAGACCGAGCGCGGCTTTGCCGAGCACCGCGAGTGGGATCGGCTGCTGTTCGACGCCGGTTGGTCAGTGGTGACCTGGCCGGTCGAGTACGGCGGTCGTGACGCCTCCCTAATGCAGTGGCTGATATTTGAAGAGGAATATCACCTTGCTGGGGCAGGCCTTCGCGCGGCGCACAACGGCATCTCGTTGCTCGCGCCCGCAATCTTCGTGTTCGGTACAGATGACCAGCGCTCGCGCTACTTGCGGCGGATGGCGGCGGCTGAAGACATCTGGTGTCAGGGTTGGTCGGAGCCCGACGCCGGAAGCGATATCGCAAGCCTGCGCAGCCGCGCAGTGCGCGACGACGCTGCAGGCGGTTGGCGCCTCTGTGGACAAAAGACCTGGACCACGCGCGGGGCGTTTTCGACACACATCTTTACGCTGTTCCGCTCGAGCGCGGACGAACCGCGGCATAAGGGCCTGACCTATTTCCTCGTGCCGCTCGACGCACCCGGTGTGACAGTGCGCGGGTTCGGCAGGGTTGGGGGAGAGGTTGGATTCGCCGAAGTCTTCTTTGACGATGTCTTGGTACCCGATTCGGATGTGCTCGGGAAGGTCAACGGCGGCTGGGATGTGGCGATGGCGACGACGAGCAACGAGCGCGGTCTCACGCTGCGCAGTCCTGCCTGGTTCACTGCCGCCGCCGAGAGGCTGGTCGCGGCTTGGCGTGGCAACTGCGATCCCCGCGACACCAGGATCGCCGATGAGGTGGCGCGCTGCTGGATCGACGCGGAGGCCTACCGGTGGGCGACCTACGAGGTCGCGCAGGAGGTCGCGTCCGGCACCGAACTCGGGGCGCGTGCCAGCATGGCCAAGCTGTTCTGGTCGGAGCTCGACTTCCGTCTGCACGAGGTGGGCATGGAGGTTACCGCGGATCAGGCCCATGACGCGGATGCCTACTGGACCCGCGGATATCTGACCGCCCTATCAGGCCCCATCTGGGGTGGAACCAACGAGATCCAGCGCGACGTCGTCGCGCGGCGGATCCTCGGGCTCCCGAGGAGCTGACGTGGACCTCGCCTTGTCTTCCGAACAACTCGACCTTCGCAGCGGGCTGTCCCGCTTTCTCGCAGCCGAATGCCCACCCGCGGCGCTTCGGCAGCCGGCGGGCTGTGCGGCGCATCGCGAGCTCTGGACACATCTCAGCGAGCTCGGAGCGATGGAAGTCGTCGCCGACGGCGAACCGACGGAGGACTCATTCGGCCTCGTGACAGCGATGCTGGTCGCGGAAGAGCTTGGGTACGCGGCGTTTCCCGGCCCATGGATCGAACACGCGGTTGTCGCGGCCTCGACGCTCGCTGGCGCGCGCCGTGACGTCGACCAACTGCTGGATCCCGGTTCCGTCGTTACCACCGCGCTCCCCGGGCAGGGGGGGCTGCCGTGGCCGTCTATGGCGGACGCGGTCCTGCTCGGCCAGCCGGAGGGGTCAGCGCTGCAACTCGTACTACGTAAGGACATAGACGGTTGCGAGGCCGCGGCTGCGCTCGATCCGTCGCGCCCGGTCATGACATGTCCGCGGCTGCGGTCGGGTGGTGCGGCGCAGGTCGTGTTCACCGCTGACGTCGGTCGTCTGGTCGACCTCGGGTCCATGGCGGCGGCGGCTCAATTGGTGGGGCTTGGCCGCCGGATGCTCGACATCACCGTCCCCTACGTGCTGCAGCGGAAGCAGTTCGGACGCCAGATCGGTTCTTTCCAGGCGGTTCAGCACCTGCTCGCCGACGCCCGAACCGCACTTGAGTACGCGCGGCCGCTGCCCTACGTCGCGGCGGCCTCCGCCGAAGCGAACTTGTCACGATTTCCAATCCGCGCTGCCATCGCGAAGGCGAAGGCAAGCGCGGCCGCCGAGACCATCGCGCGGGCATGCCTGCAATGCCACGGCGCAATGGGCTATTCCGAGGAGTACGACCTCCAGCTCTACATGCGCAGGGCGTGGGCGCTAGCACGGTCCTGGCGATCGACATCCGAGGCGCGGGCACGCGTCGCCGACTTACTGCGCAAGGAGAGTGGTGATTACGCATGAGTGACGAACTCGCACCGGCGGTCGGCGGGCTGTTCGTGACTGATCCCGTGCCCGCGCTCATCGGCGGGCTGCGGTCGACGGGCTCCTACGTCTTCCCGAAAACCGCGCTTTCGGGTGATCCTCGCGCGATCGACGACGCAGTTAGCGAAGTGCTGCTGTCCCGGCAGGGGCGGCTGTGGTCTTGGACCGACTCCCGGGCCTGCCCACCACCGCCGTTTATTTCGAAAGACGCGCAGTTCGAACCGATCGGGATCGTGGCCGTCGAACTGGATAAGGAGCAGATGATCGTGCTCGGTCAGCTCAGCGACCACAACCTGATCCCACTGCTCTACGTCGGGCAACTGATGGAGCTGACGCTGGCATTGGTCGGATCGCAGGACGGTACGCCGCGGTCGACATGGGCGTGGGCGCCGGTCGTCGAGCCTGCGAACCAGGCGGAGGCGGGCTGATGGTCGACGACGTGGTCGTGCTCGGCGTCGGGATGCACCCGTGGGGCAAGTGGGGCCGCTCGTTCGTCGAGTACGGCGTCGCGGCGTCACGCGCAGCGCTCGCCGATGCCGGTCTCGACTGGCCCCAGATTGGCTTCATCTCCGGTGGGAACACAATCCGCAACGGATACCCCGGGCACGTTTCGGGTTCAACTTTCGCGCGGGCTCTGGGCTGCACCGGCTGCCAAGTCGCATCGAGCTACTCGGCGTGTGCCACCGGCTCAACGGCGCTGTCGATCGCGCGTGCGCAGATCCTCGCGGGTGTCTGTGACGTAGCCCTGGCGGTCGGTGCCGACACCACGCCCAAGGGATTCTTCGCGCCGAACCCAGGCGACCGGCCTGAGGATCCCGACTGGCTCCGATTCCGCATGGTCGGAGCGACCAATCCGGTGTACTTCGGTCTGCATGCGCGTCGTCGCATGGAGCTTTACGGCATGACGCTCGACGACTTGACCCAGGTCAAGCTCAAGAACTCGCGTCACGCTCAAGGCAACCGCTACGCACGTTTCACCAAGCGGTACACAGCCGCAGAGATAGATGCCTCGCCCATCGTCTCCGACCCGCTGCGACTGTTCGACATCTGCGCGACGTCGGACGGAGCGGCAGCAGTCGTGTTGTCCAGCAAGGACTTCGCGAGGCGCCGCGGCGGTGACGATCGGGTCCGGCTTGTCGGATTGTCGCTTCAGACGCCTACCTTCCCGGACGCCGTCCCTGACTTGCCTTACCTATCAAGCGATTCCACGACAGCTGGTGCCGCGGACACCACCTTCAAAGCGACAATCGCTGGCCGCGCCTTCGCAGAGGCTGGGATCGGAGCCGACGACGTCGATGTTGCCGAAGTCTATGACTTGTCCAGCGCAATGGAGCTCGACTGGTACGAACAGATAGGTCTCTGCGGTCCAGGCGAAGCATCCAAGCTGCTTCACGCAGGGGACACCGCCATGGGCGGTCGAGTCCCAGTAAACCCGTCGGGAGGCCTCGGCGCATTCGGGGAGGCACCGGCGGCGCAGGCGCTCGCTCAAGTTTGCGAGCTGACCTGGCAGCTGCGCCGCCAGGCGGGGGACCGGACCGTGGACGGCGCGTCCGTGGGACTCGCCATCAACCAAGGTCTGTTCGGCCATGGATCCTGCGTCATCCTCGCTCGATAGGGGAGTAGCAGTTTCCCGGCAGGATGAGCTCGGATTTATCGACACCGCCCTGGTGGGCAGAATCAAGGACCGCACCTTATTCGGCCAACGACAACTGCACGGCGGCTACGGATGCATGGCGGAGGAACAAATTACCCAGATGTTGATGGACGGACGTTTAGCCCGCATCTGTGCCGGCGCCAACGAGCCTATGGAGATCGTCGCGCGGTCACTGTGACGGTTGGCGAGTGCGACTCCGCAGCGGGCACGAGCGCGGAGGTCTCAAATATTGCATTTCTGACAGTGTACGAATATTCTGTTCGGTACGACTACCGAGGAGGTGTGGTGAACGGTTCCGGGATTGCCGCGAACACCTCGTCTGTCGAGTCATTCCGAGATGTCGTTCACGAGTGGCTACTTGAGCACTGCCCACCATCGATGCGTGAGCCGATTCGCGACGAGAGTGAACGTGTATTCGCGGGACGCCGCGGTTTTTTTCCTAGTGACGATGCGCGGGCCTGGTTGGCCGCGATGAGTGCGCGAGGTTGGACTGCCCCGACTTGGCCTCGCGAGTACGGCGGCGGCGGATTGTCGGACCAGGATGCGCGGACCCTAGCCCGTGAGCTAAGAGCAATGGGTTGCCGACCACCCCTGATCTCCCCTCAGGGTCTGCACATGCTTGGTCCGGCGTTGCTGAAGTTCGGCTCGGAGCAGCAGAAGCGGCGCTTCCTTCCGGCGATTGCGGCCGGAGCCGAGCGATGGTGCCAAGGTTTCTCCGAGCCAAACGCCGGCTCCGACCTGGCAGCGGTGCGTTGTCGTGCCGAACGCGTCGGCGACGAATACATCGTCATCGGAGAAAAAGTTTGGACGAGCTTCGCGGACGAGTCGGACTGGATCTTCGCCGTTGTGCGGACCGACCCGGCCGAGTCTGGCCGTTCTGGCACAAGCGTTCTGCTCATCGATCTGGCCTCTCAGGGAATCACGATCAGACCGCTCCCTCTGCTCAGCGGCCCGAGTGAGTACAGCCACATCCATTTCGGCAGCGTCCGAGTGCCCGCCGAGCAAAGGCTCGGCGAGGAGAACGAGGGCTGGGAGATTGTCCGCTTCGTGCTCGCACACGAGAGGAACATGCTGGGGACCGACGCAAGTGGGACGCTTACCAGCGGTCGGCGCCCCAACCTCGTCGCCATGGCCCGCGGCGTATTGCGATGTGACAGCGGACCGCTGCCGGACGCTGCACTTCGTGACCGCATCACACAGATCACCTTCGACGAGATCTGTACTCGCGCAATGCGTCAGAGGATAGGTGCGGCGCCGGTAAACCCGGCCGTGCTCAAGTACTGCATGTCCAACCTCAATCAGCGCAAGGCGGACCTTCGCGCACGCATCGCCGGTAACTCTGCCCTCGGCATGGCCGGCGTCGTGTTCGACGACGCGGATCGCCGGCTGGCGGCTGACTATCTCGAGTCGCGTGGCTGGACCATCGGCGGGGGCACCTCGGAGGTCAACCTCAACGCCATCGCCAGGGGCGTGCTCAAGCTTCCCCATCGTGGACCCGAGGTCCGCCGATGAATGTTTCGGTGGCCACTGCGGAACGAGAGATGCTCGATGTTGCATCTAAGTTCGCGTGCGAGCACTTTAGGCCCAACGACTTGCGCGAGCTGCGCGACGGCACGATGGGCCTCTGCGATATTCGCGCCCGCTGGCAGAAGATGGCTGAGCTGGGATGGGTGGGAATGGTACTGCCGGAGAGCCGAGGCGGCGAGGGCGGTGGCTTTGCGGATTTGACCGCGGTGCTTCGTGCGCTCGGGCGGAGCCTTGCGACGGTTCCGTTCGCGACATCGTTGACCTCTATGCTCGCCATCGAGCACGGCACAGAGGCGGGGTACTACGACGGTGTCCTCTGCGACATCTGCCGGGGCGAGCTCCTCGTGGTTCCGGCCTTCGGGCATTCTCCGCGCTTCTCAGCGGTACGCCCCGACACGGTCGACGTCGTTGCGCGCCGAGCGAGCTCTGGACACTTCCTGTCAGGTGCTGCGACGCGGGTCCTCGACGCTCCGCTCGCGGACAAGCTCCTGATCGCGGCGCGCCTTGAATCCGCGACGTACGCAGAGGGACTGGCGCTCTTCCTGGTCGACATCGACGCGCCCGGACTCTCGCTGGAACCGGGGATGCTGATCGACAGTCGCACGGTCGCAACGGCGGAATTCGATGCGGTTCCCGTCGACGCGGACGCCATGGTCGTGGTGCCGTCGCGGGCGATCGCGGCGATCGACGTCGCGCTCGATCGTGCCGCGGTCGCCGTCGCAGCGGAGCTATTCGGCGTCGCCGAAGAGGCATTCGACCGCACGATCGAGTACCTGATGATCCGCGAGCAGTTCGGAGTGCCGATCGGCGCGTTCCAGGCTCTTCAGCATCGAGCAGCACAGTTGCTGTGCTCGCTTGAACTCTCCGGCGCGATCCTCTCGCACGCCAGCAAGGCAATTGACGCCTCGACCGAGGAGGTAGCCGACCTCGCGAGCGTCTGTAAGGCGCAGCTGTCGGATACCGCAGTTCACGTCGCCGAGGAAGCGGTGCAGATGCATGGCGGCATCGGCGTCTGCGACGAGTGCGACATCGGACTGTTTCTCAAACGCGCGCGGGTGCTCGAGTGGATGCTGGGCGACTCTGCATACCACCGTGACCGCTACGCCACACGAAACAACTTTTAGCTCGAAACCGCAGGTTAGGAAGGTATGAGAATGGATGGGTTTCCCTACGAGAACTTCCCCACGGGCTGGTTTCAGGTGGAGTGGTCCGCCGAGCTCGAACCGGGCGTGGTCAAGCCCATGCGCATATTCGACCAAGAGGTCGTGCTGTACCGGACGGAAAACGGGACGGCGTGCGTCGTGTCGGCCCGCTGCCCGCATATGGGTGCCCACGTCGGCTACGGAGGCCAAGTTGTTGGCGAATCGATCTCTTGCCCGTTTCACGGTTGGGAGTTCGGAGTCGACGGGAAGAATTGCCGCGTGCCGTGGGTGGAGCGGGCCAACCCGAAGGCATCGCTCGAGTCCTGGGATGTGCATGAGACCAGCGGATTTATCCTCGTGTGGTATGACGCGCTCGGCCGGGCTCCTTTTTGGCGCTGGCCGGGCGCACCGGAGTTCCTGAACACGCAGGACTTCTATGAACCCGATCGCCACCGCGGCGGCGTTCGCAAGGTTCTTCCGCACCAGCCACTTGAGAACGGACCCGACATGCTGCACTTCCCGTATGTGCATGGGGCCGGCGAGCCCGCCACAATCGTGAGCTGGTCCGACGACGACCACAGGCTGGTGATCTCATACGATCTGAAGTTCGGCGCCAACAAAGCGTCGTCAAGGTTGACACCTCAGGGCGCAGTCGTGGCGCGCCTCGACAGCGATTCCAGCATGAGTGTTGGTATCGTCCGCTTCACGCTCGATGACGTTTACATTGTTCAAGCGGTCAACACGACTCCAGTAGATCATGACCACTCGCTGTGGTTCAGCACGACGGTCGGGCGCCGTCAGCCCGACTCGCCTGACAAGCCGGGTGGCCGCACCAAGATCATGATGGAATCGCAGCACGCGCAGATTGTGTCGGATTTCAATATCTGGGAGCACCAGTCGTTCATCGAGAAGCCGTTATACGCAGGGGTTGAGGAGAAGAACTTCCCCCGTTTCAGAAAGTGGCTCGCACAGTTTTACCCAGAAGACGCGGCCGTCTAGGAGTCGGAAGGCAGAACGTGATGATCGACCGCACCAGAGTTCTACCGCACCGCATCGCAGAATTGGCGCGCGAGTCCGGTGAAGTAAACGCTCTGCTCGATGTCGACGGCAGGGTCGCGTCGTGGCGAGACGTACATGAGAGCTCGCTGCGGTGGGCATCCGCGTTTCGACGGTTGGGGCTGGAGCAGGGGGCAACCGTCGTCACCATGCTGCCGAACTCTTTTGAGGCCTATTACGCCTGGTTGGGCGCCGCGTGGTTGCGCGTCATTGAGGTGCCCGCGAACAATATGTACCGCGGTGAGATGCTGCGGTACCTCATCACCAATGCACACACGCGTGTCCTTGTGATCGCCCAAAGATTCGTTGACCGCCTGACGATGTTCGAGCGCATCGAAGGCCTTGAGACAGTGGTCGTTCCCGACGCTGAGGGCGAGCTGCCTGACCTTCCCTACGACCTTGTGCGCGGCGACACCTTTCTTGGAAATGCCGAACCCCTGCGTGATGCCGTCGGGCCTGACTATTGGGATATCGGCGCCATGATCTACACCTCCGGCACCACAGGCCCCTCGAAAGGAGTGCTCGTGCCGTGGGGCGAGTTGTATCAGTGGCCGATGTTTCTGCCGGATGACTTTCTCGAGGCGGGCGACGCCTTCTACACTGCGTACCCGCCGTCGCACCTATCTGGGAAATGTGCGTTATATTGCGCGGCCGACCGACTCTGCTCCCTGGTCATCCGAGAGACCCTGAGCGTCACTGAGTTCTGGAATGACATGCGCACCTTCGATATTCGATCGGCGATGCTGGTCGGGCCGATGGCAGCGATGCTGTTGGCGTCGCCCCCGGCCGAGGACGACGCCACCAACCCACTCGACCGCATTCTGCTCGGTCCTATTATCGCCGACCTCGACGAATTCACCGAACGCTTCGGAGTCAAGAAAGTGTTCACGGGCTATGGCACGACGGAGATCGGCTGGCCTATCTGCTCGCCGTGGAATCCGTCAGATCGCAAGAGTTGCGGTCGCCTGCGCCAGGGACCACCGCACTACGAGATCCGCATTGTCGACCAGCATGATGAGCTAGTGCCCGAAGGTATCGTCGGCGAGTTGATCATCCGTGCGCGTGACCCGTGGGTGATGAACCAAGGCTATTGGAATATGCCGGAGATTACCGCCGAGGCTTGGCGCAACGGCTGGTTTCACACCGGCGACGGGTTCGTCGAGAGGGACGGGTGGTTCACATTTGTCGACCGCATGAAGGATACGTTGCGCCGGCGCGGTGAAAACATCTCCTCTTTCGAGGTCGAGATGGGCGTACTCGGCCATCCCGCTGTCGCGGAGTGCGCGGTCATCGGGGTGCCGTCCGAGTTGGGGGAAGAGGACATCAAGGCCGTCGTGGTCCTGAAGTCCGACGCGCGCCTGAGCGCGCCTGAACTCATCGAATTCCTCGAGCCGCGCATGCCCCGATTCATGATCCCACGATTCGTTCAGTTCGTGGAGGCGCTGCCAAAGACCGACGGGACCTTCAGGGTGCGCAAGATCCTGCTGAGGGACAACCCAATTGGCGATGACACGTGGGACAGGCAGGGCTAGCATTTGCGTGACCTCGTGTCCGCGCGGGCCTCGGCGTATCGCAGGGTAGGCTGTGACGTTATCGCCGGCTGGCTGGGCTGATTGACGGCTGATTGACGGGAGTCGCGATGGGTCGACGTGGAAGCGAGGGACGGTCGGAGGGCGCGGCTAAACGCGCGTACGGCGACATCACCATTGAGCAGATCGTCGAGGCCGCATTGACGCTCATCGAGCGGGAGGGGGCCGCGGGGTTGTCGATGCG
>NZ_JBAUZA010000256.1:0-7573 GCF_049585075.1 Mycobacterium sp. | reverse complement strand
TAAACGACCCGCCCGGCGCCAGCTCCACCGCCCGCATCTCGAGCAAGCGCTCCCAATTCCGCGCCGCGGCGATGCGCCAGGCGCGGCGCTCATCCTCGTCCACATGGTTGGGGTGGCCGGGGAAGATCGAACCGCTGACGGCCAGGTCGACGGCGTCGGGGACCCAGTGCATGCACGTCCCGGACACCGCGACGTGCACTGTGCCCGGTGGAAGGGAGGGCGCCTGGTGCAGGGGGATTCCGGCCATGGAGACGACTGTGGCGGGAGCTGGGTCGCAATCGAGCGCTCGCCGGCAGGCCTCGCCGTGGGCCTCCGGCACGGTGTAGTGGGCGCCCGTTCCGACGTCGGCGATCCCGGGGCCGATCTCGCCCGGCGCAGGGATCACGACCGCCTCCGGGCCGAAGGCGTCTCGCAAATGAGCGGCGGCGACGCCCCACGCGTTGGTCGGGAGATCGACGAGCGCGTAGGTCAGCCGCCGGCCGGCGCGCAGGGCCGCGAGATCACGGATGAGGCCGTGAGAATTCACTCCATCGGCGGCGCCCAGATCGGCCACCCGCAGCACCGGCTCGTCCGCCAGTCGTTCCGCGGCGGCCAGCACGGCTGGGTAGGTCGTCTCAAACGAGGCGCGCTGCGAAAGAGCATGCCGCGCATAGTCATCCGCCATGCTCGAGAGTTCAGGGCGATGTGCTGGCGTGGCGCTTCCTTCCCGCGGGGCGCCGCCGGGCGGCGCGACGGCCTATCGTCCCATAGGGCGGCGTGCCCGCCAAGCGCGACGAGAGGGTCAGCACGGCGCATCCGTTGTCACTGCCTCGAAATAGACAGGATATGAGAGTCTCAAAACTTCGTGTCGGATGCGTCTAGAGCGCACCGTGCGTCGCTTCGCTGAGGCCGCCAACGGCGGCGCCAACTTCCCCGGAGATCATCCTCCACCACGGTTTGATGTAGCAGTGTTTGCCGTGCGGATCGAAGTAGCGGCCTGTCAGCTCTTGTGCCCCCACATCGACCACGTTTTGGAAGCCCCGCGAGGCAAGGAATGCGGGCGCTTGGCCCTCGTCGATCCCGAAAGTGAGCGGCTCGCTGGTGTGGCTCATTTGGGCGACCTCGTTCGCCGCCCCACGCAGCGTCCAGGTACCCTCCACCACCGAGCGCAGTATGTAATCGAACACGATCGTGCTGCCCGCCCCACTGGCCATCACAAAGCCCAGAACGCCATCCACCGCCTCCAGGTCGAGGTAGGGCGTCACGCCTTCCCACAGAAACACCGTCGGGCGCGTGGTGCAGTAGCCGCACCCCAGCAGCTTGTCGGCAAGGTTGTCCACCGTGAAATCCACCGGAACGTAGGCCACGTTGGCCGGGATCTCACCGATGAGGGCGCGGACCTTGGCCTGCTTCGCCGTGGACGTCGCGGGATGATCCACCTCGAACACCTGCACACCACCCAGCCGATGGGCAAACCGGTAGGGCCGCGAATCGTAGCCGGCTCCCAGTATCACCAGCTGCTTAGCCCCGCCCGTCAGCCGTTGCTGCAAGAGATCGTCGAAATAACGGGTACGAGCGATGACATAGTAATGATGCCCGGCGAAGCGCCGTTCGATCAGTCCCTCGACCACATCCCGAAACGGCCTACCCCACAGCAGCATTCGTTATTTCGCGCCGAGAAATCTTTCCGCCAGTGGATCGAAGCAGATCCGCTCGGCGGCAGGCTTACGCGTCTCGATCGCTCGCGATAGCGCCATCTGCTCCGCGGTGGTACTAGAGCGAGTCGCTTTCATTGGGCTCGATGATAATTCACGGTTCGACCGGGCCCGGGCAGCAAAGCGGGCGAGCCCAGAGCGAATAATGGAATGGCTTCAAACAGAGCCAGGGCCCGGTCGAAACCGGCGGCCACGCGTCTGCTTTGGACGTGGTTGATCAGCGTTGCTCAGCTGACGGTACGGGCGCACAATTGAGGTGTCCGTCTGAAACCTGGAGAAGTGCGATGAGTGAGCAACTGTACGACTTTTTCGGCGAGTTGTTCCAGCGGTACTTCAGACCCGCGATCGATGCATATCCGCGAATGGGTGGAGCACTCGTCGGAAGGTTGCTCACGCTGACTGACGACGTGCCCGACAAATTGGCACAGACCCGTTGCGCCGCAACGGCCTGGGCCAAAGCCGAGACCCCGAACGCCAGGATCACCTCGGAACTCTTCGTGATCACCCAACACGGACTGGTGTATGCCGCCGGGTTGAACGAGTCGCGCCGGGCGCTGTATTACCTGGCCACGCCGCCCGCATTGTTCGATCCGTTCGTCGATCAGGTCGGCACCGCCCAACTGCGTAATGGCGCGGTAGTCGTGGTGGACAGCCGGCTCGGCCGCGAGCTCGCATCCGCGCACCCGATGGACGCCGCGCTGCGCCGGATTCTCGATGAGCACCTGGCGCTGCGGGTGAATCTGCCTGTGTAGCTATTTCTTCGGCGAGATGCGTTGGTCGGACTCGATTTACTGGTGCTTTACCCGCATAGGTGTAGGCTCAAAATACGGATCCACAGCAGACTAAGGTCGGACCGGAAGAGAAGATTCCTCCTCTCAGCTGTGGCATTTAGCACGAGCACTAGGCACCCACGCGAAGCGAAGCCCATCAACTGGGCACAACGCGGTGGGCTTGCGTGCAGGCCGGGAAACTGTGTCCTGACGCCGAGGCCACATTTCACTGCGCCATCATGCACGCTTGGTAACCGAGAGGTTTGTGCTTCGGACGGCGCTCCTTTTCGTCAGGAGCGCCGTCCGACTCGTGTATGCCGAACTCCCGGAGCCGGTAGCGGTCTGCTCGCCGCCGCCCCCTCACGAACCCGTCCCCACCCACCGCGTCGACCAAGCCGGCTGCGCGTGAAGTGGGGTGACGCCCTTGCGGATGTCTCGAAATAGACGACATACGAGGCTCTCAAAACTCGGTCTCGGAGCCATCCTGTGGCATGGGCACCTTGAAAGCCGCCGAATTCCAACATCTCTGATGTCATGTGGCCTAGGAACCATCCCACCGCTTAGCCATCCCAAGAGCGCGGCCGACGATGCTTCTAGCCGCCCGGGCAGGGCCCCGGAATCCACATGTTCCAGCACGTACCGGGAGGCGGAGGCAGATATGGAGGCGCTGGAGGCCCACCTGGGGCCCCTGTGGGAGGAGTCTGAGGGGGCGGAGGGTTGGGTCCCTCATAAATGCCTTGACCTTGATTGGCCTGGTCAGGGGCCACGTGCCAGTAGGTGTGGCAGACATTCATATCCCATGTCACCGGGTCGTGAACATGATTCTGGGTCAAGTACAACAAGGAATCCCCTGGGCACCAGTGATTTGGACCGTAACACACAACGCCGACCATCGCGGCAGGCGAGCAATCGTCGATCGCCTGGGCGGTACCTGCACCCAGACCGATCAGATCCAAACCGCCAGACACCAACACAGCCGTTGCAAACCCCACTCGCTTCATAAACCTGGAATTCTCCGCCTCGGTGGTGTGATGTGTACTGGGAATACGCCTAAATCCCGACGCTCACCCAAAGCTTTTGGCGCTGGGTATGCGCTGCTCGCTCAGCGGACCGCAGCGGATATCGAAACGCTCCCGGACTGTGTCAAGAACACGGCGCTGGCGCTCGCGTTCGCGGCGGTGCGTGAGCACGAACCGCATCATGCCTGGCAAGCGGCGCGGTAGCGGGTACCA
Source organism: Mycobacterium sp. (assembly GCF_049585075.1). Taxonomy (GTDB): domain Bacteria; phylum Actinomycetota; class Actinomycetes; order Mycobacteriales; family Mycobacteriaceae; genus Mycobacterium. The sequence continues at coordinate 3,877 of NZ_JBAUZA010000256.1, read as the reverse complement.
CCTCTCGAAATCGAGGCCGTTCTCGCTGAACACGCGACTGGGGACCTTCTCGTAGATAAGGCTGAGGTTGTACTGGACGAGCGCGAAGAGCACGTACGGGAATGCCACCGGCGCTGCGCGTCTCAGTTCCTTCCAGTCGACTTCGTAGAGCGGGATCTCACTGAGCTTGTCCAAGAACAGCAGGTGACCCAAGAAGTACCCCATGAACGCAGGCAAGTGCAGTATGGCCGACCGTACATTGATCGAAACGACTGCGCCACTGGGCGATACGTATGGCTCGTACGGGTCATCGCGGTCGAGTCCGAGGTATCCCGTGCAGTTGACGACCCAGCTGCCCGGTTCGATCGCCTTGGTCGATCCGCTCCGAAACACCAATTCGGTTGCGCCATTGCGATCGACAGCGTCCTCCAAGTAGTCCATGACGACATCGTTGAGGCCGGCCGAGATGGTGCGGTTTTCGGCCTCAGACAGCACCCCGAGCACGAAGTTGCTTGCTTGCGGGGTCAAGAACGTGCCGTATGTGTTGCGAAACCAAGATTGGATTTCTGCTTCGTTCGTGCCGTCGTACCGACGACCCATCTGTGCGGCGATGGTGCTCCCCGGTGTGCCCTTCCACCACCGCCGGGCGCCGCTCGGTAACAGGTGCTCGCGGCTGGAGAAGAATGTTCCTTGGCCGGCGACGAGGTTTACTTGGCGACCGGGGTACGCCGTGATCAGTGCGTGCGCGGTGTCCATCGCGGTCTTTCCGCCGCCGATGATCCACACCGGCGCAACGCTTTCGCTGATGTCGCCCGCCCGGACGTCGCAGTAGTCCGGCGACACCGAATGGACGCGTTTACTGGAGATGGCGAGCGGTTCGTTCGGCGTGACACCTATTCCATAGGCTTTGATCAATCGCTTGGCCTCGACGACGAGTATCCGGCCGTCGGCAGCCCGACAACGGACGCGCACGATTCCGTTGGCTTCTTCCTCCGACTCGAATTCCCAGCCGTAGTACTCGTCGACCTGAACACGCTGCCTTATCACGTCGACGCAGTGCTGAAAATGGTCGAGCACCTCGTCCTTGGTCGCCAAGTGGCTGCGATCCTTGCCGAGCGTCCACTCGATGTTGCCCGCGGTGAACATGGGGTGCGGTTGGTGTAGTCGCACATAGGAGTACACGTCGACCCACATGCCGCCGACGCGCTTTCGACGATCAATCAGGATCACCTTTTGGTCCCCCGCCAGGTATTGGCTCGCGGCAAACAACGCGTTTAGACCGGCGATACCAGCTCCGACGATGCAAGCGTCGCAGGTTTCCACCGACAGGGGCTGCGCAGACATCAGACCACCTTCCCTTGCAGAGGCGTCAAGTATGTGTCCGCACCGCGCCGCCGGGATCAGTAATCGACTACTTAACTAGTGACTACAGGTAGCGGCGCGCGCCCCAGTAGTCCGTGTCCAGTCGAACCGGGGCAATGCGCACCGGTGTTGTCGAGTCGAATGCCTCGATCATCTGGCCGTTACCGGAATACATAGCCACGTGGTAGATCGCGCCGGGGTTGTGGGGGTCGGTGCTGCCGTGCGAGTAGAAGAGCAGATCGCCGGGTTGCAGCCCCGATTTGTCGACGGGATGGCCCTGGCTGTCGGCAGCTTGCGCGTCGGCGTCGCGGGGGAGGGTGATGCCATGCACTTGGTAAATCGTGGAGGTGAAACCGGAGCAGTCGAACCCGAATCCGGCACGACCGCCCCAAAGGTAGGGGACGTTGACGAACACGACGGCGTACTGGACCAGATCGGCAGCAGTGGGATGCGGTATGTCCGTGGGCTTTTCGTAGACCGACACCGTTTGTGCATCCAGCCACCTCGGTCCGCGATCGGGGGTGGCCACCTGAACCGCCGTGTTGGTGCGGTTCAGCACGGGAAGCCTTGTGTTGGTGCTGATCTCGAGGTCGCGATCGGCGAGTCCGGAATCGCGGTACAGCCACGTGGTGATGCCGCGATCGGCGAGTGCGAACGAAGTGTGGTCGTTCAGTGCGGCGATTGTCAACTGGGCCTTGGGAATCCAGCCGGGATAGCCCTGTGCGTTCTTCGGTGTGGGCTGGCCGGGGACCAGCACCTCGTCCCAGTCGCCGTGCTGCCCCACCACGACGACACGGTCGCCGAAGAGGGCCTGGGTCTGGGTGAGATTGTCCGAGGTTAGCGCTTCCTGCTGGGCCGGCGTCATGTCCGACAGCCAGCCGCGAATGTCGACCGGATTGGTCAGCGCGCGATGGTCGACCGGACGCGGGCTCTGCGGCGTGGTCCACACCGTGGCCACCGAAACGGCGACAAAGGCGCCGGGTGGTGTCTGACTGGGTTCCGTCGTCGCAGCCGGGGTCGTCGTGGCGCGGGGCCTCATCGGCGCGGGGCCGGCGTGGTTGTCGCCGCCCGATGGTTTGCCCAGAGTGCAGCCAGAAATGACGATCACCGCCAAGATAAATACGACACCCAACCGGCGCACTGCTCAGCCCAGGGCCCGGGCTGCCGCCGTAGCCACATCACCTCGCAGATACGCGATCGGTGGATCCTCGCGCGGATCGATCGCGCTCGTGAACAGGATGACGTAGGTATCCGAGCGTGGGTCCATCCACAGCGAGGTTCCGGTAAAGCCGGTGTGGCCGAAGCTGCCGATCGGAAAGATCATGCCGCGCGTGCCGGAATAGGCGGTATCGATATCCCAGCCGAAGCCCCGCAGGTTTTGTCCCCTGACCGCCGGGTAACGCGGAGCCAGCAGCGGATCGTAAGTGTTTGGTGTCTTCGCGATGGCCTCTTGGGAGGCGTTGTTGGCTGCTTGGACTTGGTCAGGCGTATGTCCGGGCTGCTGAGGACTCGTCATCAACTCCAAAGTCTCTTGCTTCAGCGGAAACTTGCTCGGGCGGCCCGCAAGCCGATCGAGCAGCGCCTGCGCAAAGAGGCCGACATCGTGCGCCGTCGAGAACACACCGGCATGCCCGGCCACCCCACCCATGCGGCGCGTTGTCGGGTCAAACACCACGCCCCGAAGCAGGAAATCGAAATCGGGATTCTTGGCTGGATCGCCTCTGCTTTCGTCGTCGTGTGTCGTCGGTGCGATGCGCGACAACAGGCTCGTGCTCCAGCTACCCGCGGGACAATCGCCGGGCATGCCCCCTGGCGCCCAGGCAATCGCAGCTCCTCGCATCACATGTGGACCACATGCTTTGTCCGGCGGTAGGTAGCGGGTTTCGTTCATGCCAAGGGGCGCAAAGACATTCTGCTCAACGTAAACATCTTCGGGTTCGCCCGTAAGTTTCTCGATCAGCGCGCCAAGCACAATGAAGTTGATGTCGGCGTAGTTGAAAGACTCACCGGGGCCCGACTGCAGCGGCGTGGTGAGGGCACGGTGAATGCCTTCGGCTTTGTCGGGTCCGCCGAGTCCCCATGGATCCCCGAGGTTTACGTCTTCCGGTTCGCCTGACGTGTGCGTCAGCAACATGCGAACCGTCACGTTTGCACGCTGTGGATCGTTGTCCGTGTTGAAGGCAGGCAAATACTTCTGCACGGGATCGTCGAATTGCACCTTGCCTTGTTCGTAAAGCTGCATGACCGCGGTCGCCGTTGCGAGGGCCTTCGTCACCGACGCGATGTCGAAGATCGTGTCGTCGGTCATCGGCTCCGCGGGTGCGGGCGATCCATCGAGTCCCGGTTCGCCGGCAACCTTGCGCGCGCCGTAAGCCTGATCGAAGACGACCTTGCCGGCATGCCCGATAACCACCACGCCACCAGGGGCGGTGCCTTTCGCAATCGCGTCGTTCATCAGCTTGGAGACGGCTGCGAAGTCCGGTGCCGGGGCCGCATCGGGCGCCGGCGTAGGCGCGGGGGCCGCGACGGGTGCCGG
>NZ_JBAUZA010000255.1:0-4049 GCF_049585075.1 Mycobacterium sp. | reverse complement strand
CACCACCATCCCGTGCGCCGCTGCGAACGCCGGCGCCGCAGCGACCGGACAACCGGCCCGGGCCGGTCCGCAATCGGAGAGCCCGCGAGTGAAGTCGGCCGGATCGACGTTGTCCACCAGATCGATTGCATTACCGACGGATGTGCCGCGGTGCGCGTCGAAAACCTGCACCTGCCCCAAGTGCGTCACAACCAGCAGTTGGCTATCTCCGAGAAGCCTTGGTGTAGAAGGCATTCCGATTACCGGTCGACGCCAACGGATCCACTGGGTGACCGGAAACGACAGTATCGCCCCGGGCTGGCCGACATAGAGGTTGTCGAAGCCGTCGAACAACGGGCCGGAGATGCCGCCGCCCTGAAATAGCCGGGTGCACCAGCGCTGTCTGCCGTTGTCGTTGTTCTCCCACTCCATCAGCGAGCAGCCGCCCGGTGTCTGCGCGTTGAGCGCCATCCAGTTGCGGGAGCTGAGCGCCGGCGCCGCCGCGAGCGACCCCTTGACCGAGCGCGTCCAGCGCAGGGTCAGGTTGGTAGCGCCAGACGTTGCGGTGTAGCTGCTGTTGGACGCGTCGCCGTACTGCGCGGGCCAGCCTTGGGCAGGCGCGGTGTCGACCCACGAGTCGGTATTGCTACACCCGGCCAGGGTGGCGGCCACAACGACCGTCGATACCGTAACGGCCCGCCGCGTGTGCAGGATCCCGTGAAATATGGCGCGATTTTTGTGTACAGATCGCACAGTCGGCGGTAACTTGCTGCGCCATAACACCAGCCGAGGGTAACGTGCGGCGACTTGGGTAGGCTTTTTGCCCATGACGACAATGTGGGGGGCACCTCTACATCGCCGCTGGCGGGGATCGATGCTCCGCGACCCACGCCAGGCCAAATTCCTGACGCTGGCATCCCTGAAATGGGTGCTGGCCAACCACGCGTACACCCCGTGGTACCTGGTCCGCTACTGGCGGCTGCTGAAGTTCAAGTTGGCCAACCCGCACATCATCACCCGCGGCATGGTTTTCCTGGGCAAGGGCGTCGAGATCCACTCGACCCCGGAACTGGCGCAGCTGGAGATCGGTCGATGGGTGCACATCGGGGACAAGAACACCATCCGCGCACACGAGGGCTCGCTGCGGTTTGGCGACAAGGTGGTGCTGGGGCGCGACAACGTCATCAACTGCTACCTCGACATTGAGATCGGAGATTCGGCGTTGATGGCCGATTGGTGCTACATCTGCGATTTCGACCACCGCATGGATGACATCAACCTGCCGATCAAGGATCAGGGCATCGTCAAGGCGCCGGTCAGGATCGGACCGGACACCTGGGTCGGAGTCAAGGTGACAGTGCTGCGCGGCACGACCATCGGACGGGGCTGCGTGCTGGGGTCGCATGCAGTGGTCCGCGGGGACATTCCGGACTATTCGATCGCGGTCGGCGCACCGGCCAAGGTGGTCAAAAACAGGCAGCTGGCCTGGGAGACATCGGCCGCCCAGCGCGCCGAACTCGCTGCGGCCTTGGCCGATATCGAGCGCAAGAAAGCTGCCCACTAAGGCTGCTCAGCTGATCCCTTGGTGGCGGCGCAGCGCCTCGCTGCGTTCTGTGCTGTGATCGACGATCGGCTTGGGATAACCAGGCGGCCAATCGCCTGTGGTCAGACGGACATCGTCTACGCCGGCAAGCTCGGGCACCCAGCGGCGGATGTAATCGCCTGCGGGATCAAACTTTTCGGCTTGCTTAGCCGGGTTGAACACCCGGAAATACGGTGCCGCGTCGGTGCCGCAACCAGCGCACCACTGCCAGCCGTGCTGGTTGTTCGCCATGTCGCCGTCGACCAGCTGATCGAGGAACCAGCGCGCACCCCACTGCCACGGCAGGTGCAAGTCCTTGACCAGAAACGAGGCGACGATCATCCGCACCCGGTTGTGCATGAACCCGGTCTCGCGTAGTTGACGCATGCCGGCGTCGACAATCGGAAATCCGGTTTCGCCGGCCTGCCATGCCTTGAAGCGCCGCTTCGCCTGCGCCCCGGTGTCGGTCTGGATGGCGTCGAAGTCGCGGTTCCAATTCCACCAAGCGCTATCTGGCCAACGATGAAGTACCGCTGCGTAGAAATCGCGAAAAGCCAACTCTCGCAGATAAGCTCGCGGCCCGGCGCGACGCAGGTCCAAGTCGCCCACCATTGTCCGCGGGTGGATAGTCCCGAACTTCAGGTGCGCCGACATTCGGCTGGTTGCTATGCGGTCCGGTCTGTTTCGCTCCTCGGAATAGCTGTCCAGCCCGTCGTTAACAAAGGCTTTCCATTGCCGCCGCGCGGCCGCTTCGCCTGCGCGCAGGTCAAGTTCGACGCCAGGGTCGGGTATCGCAACGGGTTTCGCGTGTTTGCCCAATCGCGCGGGATCGACCCAGTGCGCCGATTTGGGGCACGATCGCGCAGGTTTGCCCCACCCAAGGTCGCGCCATCGATCGAAGAACGGGGTGAACACCTTGTACGGGTCGCCGCTGTCTTTGGTGACGCGTCCCGGCGACGCCAGATACGGCGATCCGGTCGCAACCAGCGGTATGTCGCCCAGTGCTACGGCCACTGATGCGTCACGGCGCGTCCCGAATGGCGCGAAGTCCTCCGAGATGTGCACTGACCGCGCGCCGATCTCCTTGGCGACGGCAGGAATCCGCTCCTCGGGCCGTCCACGTGTCACCAGCAGGCGGCCATCCAGGTCGTCTCGCAGCTGGCGTAGCGAGTCGCACAGAAACTGCATGCGGCGGCTGCCCGACGACGCCTCGAGGCGCGGATCAAGCACAAAGCAGGCCAGTACCTCGTCAACGTCGGCGGCGGCTTCGAGCAGCGACGGAAGGTCACTCAGCCTCAGATCGCGGCGGAACCACAACAACGCGGGCACTACCGCGATACCGATCTCATGATCGGTTGAGTATCCAGATGTGGCTGGCCATCGCGGTGGCGAAGGTGCTCCACAGCGGATACGGCAACAGCGCCGCCCCGGCGCGCGAATCAGCTGCGGCGGCCCGTCGGGTCAGGTCGGCGCTGCTGGCCGTCAACACCGCCGCGCCGACTGCCGACGCGCCGAGCTTGCGGTATTTGAAGAACAGCCAACTCCATGCGGCGTTGAGCATCAGGTTGACGCCCAGCGCGACGGCGTAGTTCCGCGCCTCGTCGTGGCGCCCCGTTGCACGCAACCGGTCGATGGCGGCAGCTGAGGTGGCCGCGATATCGGTGTAGAGCGCGGTCCAGGCGACGGGGAAAACCACGTCAGGCGGCACATAGGGCGGCTTGCGCAACCGCGAATACCACCTCTGCGGGCGACTGGCCACGCTTCCGATGCCACTGGCAGTGGCAACGGCAAGCGTGGTGAAAGCCAGTGTCTGCTTATTCACGTTGTCTCCCTTCGTCTTCCGCGGCGTCTCTGTTGGCATCAGTGACGCCGGCCGCGTCGTCTCGATCAGTGTTTCAGTGATTGAAGTATTAATCAACTTAACTATTTGCCCATCTGCGGATAAGCTCCAAGGTGTCATGGGCGCCGATGAGACCGCTGGCGGCCGAGCCGCTCTGGAGTCGCAGATCGCGGCTGACCTGCGGATATTGACGGCCGAATCCGAGCAGATCGGCCGGTTTTTTGCTGCCGTGCACGACGTGCGGCCCACTGACTTTCGCGCGCTGCTGCACGTCATTGTCGCCGAATCCACAGGAGAACCGATCACATCTGGCGAACTGCGCCGGCGCATGGGTCTTTCCGGCGCGGCGATCACCTACCTGGTCGACCGGATGATGGCGGCCGGCCACATCAATCGGCAATCTGACCCCGGGGACCGGCGCAAGGTGATTTTGCGCTACTCGGAAACGGGCCTGGACACTGCTCGAGCATTCTTCGCTCCGTTAGGGATGCACGCCCGCCACGCGATGGCGGATCTGCCCGACGCTGACCTGGCGGCGGGCCAGCGGGTGTTCGCCGCATTAATCGAGGCCATGCGGCGATATCAAGATGAACTCACATCACTGACGCCATCCGGTAGCCAAGATGCCGATCCGGGGTAACCCGTACC
>NZ_JBAUZA010000254.1:0-8647 GCF_049585075.1 Mycobacterium sp. | reverse complement strand
CTGTCGCAGCGCGGCTACCGGGTCCATCACTCCAGTGTGCCTCGCCCGCTAGAACAACTGGCCGGCGATGAACCCGGCGAGCAGCACCCCGAAGCCGCCGATCTCACCGATGATCAGCAAGGCCATCTCCAACCTCAGTGCCCGAGCGGGGCTTTCGAATTGGTTGACCGTGTCGCGCCGCATGCCGTGGCTGATATAAGTCGCTATGGCAGCGACGAAGAAGAAGACAACGATCATCGTCGCGGTCAGGTTTATCCACGTCGGCCATGCGCTGAGTTCGACGAAGACCGCGAGCAGCAAAGTCGCGAACGAGTACAGCAGCGCCGCCCGGTGCGCAATGTCGACGTAGGGGTGTGCGCGGTGGTCGGGTGCCGCCATGATCTGGCGGTACTTCCACACGCCGAGCACCAAAGCGAGCAGAAAGATCAATCCCGCCGCCAGCAGGGTGATTCTGGTGTCGATGCCCAAATGCCAATCCATTGCCCGACAGAGTCTAGTTAGGTGGCAGTTTCGCGCGCCGGACTAATGTCGGTGTAATGCGATTCGCGTTCAAAACCTCACCGCAAGACACCACCTGGGAACAGATGCTCGCCGTCTGGACCGAAGCCGACGGCATCGACGTCTTCGAGTCCGGGTGGACCTTCGACCACTTCTACCCGATCTTCGGAAACTCAGCCGGCCCGTGCCTAGAGGGCTGGACGACGCTGACCGCACTGGCGCAGGCCACTAATCGACTGCGATTGGGCACGTTGGTCACCGGCATCCACTACCGCCACCCGGCCGTGCTGGCCAATATGGCTGCCGCCCTTGACGTCATCTCCAACGGCCGCCTGGAGCTGGGCATCGGCGCCGGATGGAATGAGGAGGAATCCGGCGCCTACGGCATCGAGCTGGGCAGCATCAGGGAACGCTTCGACCGGTTCGAGGAGGCCTGCGAGGTGCTGACCAGCCTGCTCAGCCAGCCGACCACCAACTTCGACGGCAAGTACTACCAGCTCAAAGACGCCCGCAATGAGCCCAAGGGCCCGCAGCGCCCGCACCCTCCGATCTGCATCGGCGGCAGCGGTGAGAAGCGCACGCTGCGCATCACCGCTCGCTACGCGCAGCACTGGAACTTCGTCGGCGGCACACCTGAGCAGTTCGCCCACAAACGCGACGTGCTCTACGGCCACTGCGCCGACATCGGCCGCGATCCCAAGGAGATCAGGCTGTCAGCCCACCTGCGGTTGGAACCAGAGCGCAACTACACCAAGGTCGTCGAGGACGCGGCCGGCCTGGCCGCCGAAGGCCTGGATCTGGGCATTGTGTACATCGCGCCGCCGCACGACCCGGCCGTGTTGGAACCGCTCGCCGAAGCGATCCGCGATTCGGGGCTTGCCAGCTAGGGTCTCGGTGTCGAGAATCTCGGATAACAAATTGATCACCTGGAGCAAACACCTACTTCGGCCAAAAGACCGCCGTAGTTAACGCTTATACGCCGAAGCGCACTAGCTCGTCTGCAGTCACCAGGCGCTCATGCTTGGCGGGAAATTCCCGGCTCTTAACCGGATGCCGGAACCATGACCAGGCAATTCGCCCCACTCGCGACCGGCTCATTGGATTGATATACACGGTGCTCACTCCTGCGATTGGTCAACATCACCGAGCACCACGCCCCGGCGGCGCCCCATATCGAGCAATTAGACACCCTACAGCTGGCAAATAGTGTACGACTCGCCGGGCAATTTATCAAATGTTGCTGGTGTGACGGTAGTGACTAGCGTTGGGGAGCGGCGGAGGGCGCGATCGGCGCTGGCAAAGCGGTCTGGCCCATCAGGAATCGGTCCACCCCCGCCGCGGCCGCCCGGCCCTCGGCGATTGCCCAGACGATCAGCGACTGCCCTCGACCCATGTCGCCGGCGACGAAGACACCCGGCACCGACGTCTCAAAGTTGTTGCCCCGCGCGACATTACCGCGATCGGTGAATTCAACGCCCAGGTCGGTCAGCAGGCCCGGCTGCTCCGGCCCGACAAATCCCATCGCCAACAACACCAGATCGGCTTCGATTTCGAAGTCGGTGTCCTCGGTCTTGACGAACTTGCCGTCCTCCATCGTCACCTCATGCACTTTCAGCGCGGCGACATGACCGTCGCGGCCGACGAATTCCTCGGTGTTGACCGAGAACATCCGCTCGCCGCCCTCTTCGTGCGCCGAGGACACCCGGAACATCAGCTCGTAGGTCGGCCACGGCGTGGACGGGGCGCGGGTCTCCGGCGGACGCGGCATGATCTCGAACTGGTGCACGCTGGCCGCACCCTGACGGTGTACGGTGCCCAGGCAGTCGGCGCCGGTGTCACCGCCGCCGATGATGATGACCTTCTTGTCCTTCGCGGTGATCGGCGGCTCACCGTCAGGGCCGAGCACATCGTCGCCCTCTTGTACTCGGTTAGACCACGGCAGGTACTCCATCGCCTGGTGGATACCGTCGAGCTCACGGCCGGTGATCGGCAGATCTCGCGCAGCGGTCGCGCCGCCGGCCAGCACCACGGCGTCGAAATCGGTGCGCAACTGCTCGGCGGTGATGTCGACGCCGACGTTGACGCCCGCGCGGAATTCGGTGCCCTCGGCCCGCATCTGGTCCAACCGGCGTTCCAGGTGGCGCTTTTCCATCTTGAACTCGGGGATGCCGTAGCGCAGCAGCCCGCCGATGCGGTCATCGCGCTCGAACACCGTCACCGTGTGGCCGGCACGGGTCAGTTGCTGCGCGGCGGCCAGACCTGCCGGGCCGGAGCCCACCACCGCCACCGTCTTCCCGGTGAGCTGATCCGGCGGCAGCGGTACCACCCAGCCTTCATCGAAGGCGTTGTCGATGATCTCCAGCTCGATCTGCTTGATCGTGACCGGATCCTGGTTGATCCCAAGCACACACGCTGATTCGCACGGCGCCGGGCAGAGTCGACCGGTGAAGTCCGGGAAGTTGTTGGTCGCGTGCAGGCGCTCGATCGCGTCGCGCCAACGACCGGTGCGGGTCAGATCATTCCATTCCGGTATCAGGTTGCCCAGCGGACAGCCGTTGTGGCAGAACGGAATCCCACAGTCCATACACCGCGTTGCCTGCTGTTGCAGCGTGTCGTGCGAGAAGTCTTCGTAGACCTCATGCCAGTCGCGCAGCCGCAGTTCCACTGGTCGGCGTTGCGGCGTTTCGCGATGGGTGTACTTCAAAAAACCCTTCGGATCAACCACTGGCAGCCGCCATGATCGCCTGGTCGGGGTCCGCACCGGTGCGCTCGGCCTCGGCGATCGCCTCCAGTACCCGCTTGTAGTCGCGGGGCATTACCTTGACGAAGCGCCGTTGTTCGGCGGTCCATCCGGCCAAAATGCGCTGTCCGATTGCGGAGTCGGTGGCGTCGACGTGTGCATGAATCATCTCGTGCAGCCAGTCCAGGTCGTCATCGTCGAGCGCCTCCAGTTCCACCATCTCCGAGTTGAGGTTGTCCGGCAGTTCGGTTTCGGGGTCGTAGACATAGGCGGTGCCGCCGGACATGCCCGCCGCGAAATTGCGGCCGGTGCGACCCAAAATCACAACCTTGCCGCCAGTCATGTACTCACAGCCGTGATCGCCGACGCCTTCGACCACTGCGTGGGCGCCGGAGTTGCGCACGGCGAATCGCTCGCCGACCACCCCGCGCAGGAACGCCTGGCCGCTGGTGGCGCCGAACAGAATCACGTTGCCGCCGATGATGTTGTCCTCGGCGACGTAGTCCGACGGCGCGTTGTCGGCCGGTCGCACCACGATCCGGCCGCCGGACAATCCCTTGCCCACGTAGTCGTTGGCATCGCCGTACACCCGCAACGTTATGCCGGTGGGTACGAACGCACCAAAGCTGTTACCCGCCGAGCCATCGAAGGTGATGTCGATGGTGCCGTCCGGCAATCCTTGACCGCCATAGGCTTTGGTCACCTCGTGGCCGAGCATGGTGCCGACGGTCCGGTTGACGTTCGCGATCGTGGTGGAAAATCGCACAGGTTTCCCGGAGTCCAGCGCCTCGCGGCTCATCACGATCAGCTGTTGGTCCAAGGCCTTGTCCAGACCATGGTCCTGGCTTGAACTGCAGTACAGGTCCTGGTTCATGAACGCCGATTCCGGCTCGTGCAGCACCGGCGACAAGTCGAGTTTGTGTGCCTTCCAGTGCGCGCGGGCCAGCGTGGTGTCCAGCGAACCGACTTGGCCCACAGCCTCGTTGAGGGTGCGGAAACCCAGCTGCGCCATGTACTCGCGGACCTCTTCGGCGACGAACAGGAAGAAGTTCTCCACGAACTCGGGCTTGCCGGTGAACCGCTCTCGCAGCACCGGGTTCTGGGTGGCCACCCCCACCGGGCAGGTGTCCAGATGGCACACCCGCATCATGATGCAGCCGGACACCACCAGCGGAGCGGTGGCGAAGCCGAACTCCTCGGCGCCGAGCAGCGCCGCGACCATCACGTCACGGCCGGTCTTGAGCTGGCCGTCGACCTGGACGACGATCCGGTCGCGTAACCCGTTGAGTAGCAACGTCTGCTGGGTTTCGGCAAGCCCGAGCTCCCACGGTGCGCCGGCGTGCTTCATCGACGTCAGCGGCGTCGCACCGGTACCGCCGTCGTGCCCGGAGATCAGCACGACGTCGGCGTGCGCCTTGGAAACACCGGCGGCGACCGTGCCTACACCGTTCTCCGAGACCAGCTTGACGTGGATACGTGCCGACGGGTTGGCGTTTTTCAGGTCGTGGATCAGCTGAGCCAGATCCTCGATCGAATAGATGTCGTGGTGCGGGGGCGGCGAGATCAACCCCACGCCCGGGGTGGAGTGCCGCACCTCGGCGATCCACGGATACACCTTGCCGCCCGGAAGTTGGCCGCCCTCACCGGGTTTAGCGCCCTGCGCCATCTTGATCTGGATGTCGGAGCAGTTGGTCAGGTAATGCGAGGTGACGCCGAAGCGGGCCGAGGCGACTTGCTTGATCGCGCTACGGCGCCAATCACCGTTAGGGTCCCGGTCGAAGCGGCTGACGTGCTCGCCGCCCTCACCGCAGTTCGACCGGCCGCCAAGTCTGTTCATCGCGATGGCCAGCGTCTCGTGCGCCTCGGCGGAGATCGAGCCGTAGCTCATCGCGCCGGTGGCAAAGCGTTTGACGATCTCGCTGGCCGGCTCGACCTCGTCGAGCGGAATCGGCGGGCGGACCCCATCGCGGAACTTCAACAGGCCGCGCAGCGACGCCATCCGCTCGCTCTGATCGTCCACCAGCCGGCTGTAATCCTTGAAGATCTTGTACTGGCCGGTACGGGTGGAGTGCTGCAGCTTGAAGACGGTCTCGGGGTTGAACAGGTGGTATTCGCCTTCACGACGCCACTGGTATTCGCCGCCCACCTCGAGTTCGCGGTGCGCGCGTTCGTCGGGCCGGTCCAGGAAAGCCAGCTCGTGTCGGGCCGCGACATCGGCGGCAATATCTGCGAGGGTGATTCCGCCTGTGGGACAGGTCAATCCGGTGAAGTACTCCTCGAGAACGTCCTCGGATACGCCGACAGCCTGGAACAGCTGAGCGCCGGTGTAGGACGCCAGTGTGGAGATGCCCATCTTGGACATCACCTTCAGCACACCCTTGCCGGCGGCCTTGATGTAGTTCTTCAGCGCCGTTTCGCGGTCGAGACCCTGCAGCACGCCCCTGTCCAGCATGACCTCAATCGACTCGAACGCCATATACGGGTTGACCGCCGCCGCGCCGAAGCCGATCAGCGCGGCCATGTGGTGCACCTCGCGGGCGTCGCCCGACTCGACCACCAGTCCGACTTTGGTGCGGCTGCGTTCGCGTACCAGGTGGTGGTGCACCGCGGAGACCGCCAGCAGCGACGGGATCGGGGCCATCTTCTCATCGGACTCCCGATCGGACAGGATGATGATCCGCGCGCCGTCCGCGATCGCCGCCGAGGTCTCCGCACGCACCTCGTCCAGCGCCGCCTGCAGGCCGGCGCCGTTCTCGGCTACCGGGTACAGGCAGCGAATCACCTTCGACCGCAGGCCGTGCCGACGACCGTTGACCTCGACGTCCGGGTCGAGGTTGATCAGCTTGGCCAGTTCGTGGTTACGCAGAATCGGCTGCGTCAACATGATTTGACGGCAGGAATCCTCGTTCGGGTTGAGCAGGTCGCCCTCCCCACCGGTGGTGCCCTGCAGGCTGGTCACCACCTCTTCGCGGATGGCGTCCAGCGGTGGGTTGGTCACCTGCGCGAACAATTGCTGGAAGTAGTCGAACAACATCCGCGGCCGCTGGGACAGCACCGCAACAGGTGTGTCGGTTCCCATCGACCCGATCGGCTCGGCGCCGGTCCGTACCATCGGCGCCACCAACAAGTTGAGCTCTTCGTAGGTGTATCCGAAAACCAACTGCCGCAAGACGACCCGATGGTGCGGCATCCGCACGTAATCGCCCTGGGGCAGCTCGGCCAGCGGAACCAGCCCGTTGTCCAGCCACTGTTGATACGGGTGCTCGGCGGCCAACTCCGCCTTGATCTCCTCGTCGGCGACGATGCGGCCCTGCGCGGTGTCGACCAAAAACATCCGGCCGGGCTGCAGCCGCATGCGCTGCACCACCGTCGACGGGTCAAGGTCAAGCACACCGGCCTCGGAGGCCATCACCACCAGACCGTCGGCGGTGACCCAAATCCGCGACGGGCGTAGGCCGTTACGGTCCAGCACGGCGCCCACGATGGTGCCGTCGGTGAACGTCATCGACGCCGGACCGTCCCATGGCTCCATCAACGATGCGTGGTACTGGTAGAACGCCCGCCGGGCCGGATCCATCGACTCGTTGCGCTCCCACGCCTCCGGGATCATCATCAGCACCGCGTGGGCGAGGCTGCGGCCGCCCAGGTGCAGCAGTTCGAGCGCCTCGTCGAAGCGCGCGGTGTCTGAAGCGCCCGGGGTGCAGATCGGGAACAGCTTGTCGACGTCCTCGTAGGAACCGAAGACGTCGGTCTTCATCAACGCCTCGCGGGCGCGCATCCAGTTCTCGTTACCGGTGACGGTGTTGATCTCGCCGTTGTGGGCGATGCGCCGGAACGGGTGCGCCAGCGGCCACGACGGGAAGGTGTTGGTCGAGAAGCGGGAGTGCACGATGCCCAGCGCGCTTTCCAGCCGGTCGTCTTGCAGGTCGAGATAGAAGGCCTTGAGCTGCGGGGTGGTCAACATTCCCTTGTAGACGAATGTCTGTCCGGAAAGGCTTGGGAAATAGACGGTTTCGCGTCCGGGACCGTCCTGCCCGGGGCCCTTGGTGCCGAGTTCATGCTCGGCGCGCTTACGGATGACGTAGGCGCGTCGCTCCAACGTCATCCCGCTCGCGCCCGCGAAGAACAGCTGGCGGAAGGTGGGCATCGCGTCGCGGGACAGCGCGCCCAGCGACGACTCGTCGGTCGGCACGTCGCGCCAGCCGAGTGTCTGCAGTCCCTCGGCTTCGACGATCTTCTCCACCGCAGCACAGGCCGCCGCCGCTTCTTTGGAGGACTGCGGCAGGAACGCGATGCCGGTGGCGTAACTGCCGGCTTCGGGCAGCTCGAAGTCGACGACCGAACGCAGGAACAGGTCCGGAACCTGGATCAGGATGCCGGCGCCGTCGCCGCTATGCGGCTCCGCGCCTTGTGCGCCGCGATGCTCGAGGTTGAGCAACGCGGTGATGGCCTTGTCCACGATGTCGCGGCTGCGGCGGCCGTGCATGTCCACGACCATTGCCACCCCGCATGAGTCGTGCTCGAATGCGGGGTTGTAGAGCCCAGGAGAGCCCGAGCGGTTGGGCGCCATTCCCACCTGACCCTTCACCAGAACTTTCTGCCGCGGAATTCATGAGTGTCATCCGTTGGCGCCGCCCCCGGGAGGCTGACGGGCTAGGCCCCAACGGTCTTGTCGATACGCTGGTCGCCTGGCGGCGGGTGATCCGGTTGGGGATGCATCCGTGCAGCGCTGGACGGTGGCCCTGTACCCGGTTTTCGACAAGTCGTAAAACGATATGCCAAAACCCGCCTGACATGCCAACTTGATCAATACTAACCCGTGGTTCGGGGGTGCTGGTTCGTTGCGGCGGTTCCGACGGGGCGCTTTGCCGATTGGCGCTGTGACGCCGGCTATTGGCGTGTGTCGGAGGGTGTTTGCGAGGCAAGTAGCAGTAGCTCACCGCTCGCGCGGTCGGCTCAGGAAGTTTGCTGCGATCGACGTCCGGCGACCGGCGGACTGTCGGGCGGGTGCGGGTGGGCCGGTGAGTCCGGTGATGCACCTCACCATATGGCGTGGCAGTGGGCTTGCTGGGCCGATCGGGCGAGAGGCGCCGGGCGTCTGGTCCGCGGAGCAGGTTAAAAGGAACTTTGCCGAAGACGTAGCCCGGATTTTTTTGCCGACTTGAACACTGCGGTCCTTGGCGAGCCGGGGCACATCTACGATGCCACTGTCGAGCGTGCCTGCTTCGATGAACCGATTCCGCTAGCGCAAGCTCCTGACTTCCGGTTGACCATGAACGAACGTGATGATTTCCTGCGGGACCGGCAGGGCCGGGTAGGGCCTGGGACCCATGCCGGTCCGCCAACGCGTCCGCCACAACCCCCGGCCGACGGTCCGCGTCCGCCACAACCCCCGGCCGACGGTCCGCG
>NZ_JBAUZA010000253.1:0-4445 GCF_049585075.1 Mycobacterium sp. | reverse complement strand
GCCCGGCACCAGGCGAAGGTGATGAAGTCCAGGTACTGCGAGGCGCGGCCGCCGCCGTCGTGAAGAACATGTCGATGTCGCTGGATCTGCCGACGGCTACCAGCGTTCGGGCGATTCCGGCCAAGCTGATGATCGACAACCGGACCGTCATCAACAACCAACTCAAGCGCACCCGTGGCGGCAAGATTTCTTTCACCCATCTGCTCGGTTACGCGTTGGTGCAGGCGCTCAAGGCTTTCCCGAACATGAACCGGCACTATGCCGAGGTCGACGGCAAGCCCAATGCGGTTACGCCGGCTCACATCAACCTTGGCTTGGCGATCGACCTGCAAGGCAAGGACGGCAAACGCTCGCTGGTGGTGGCGGGCATCAAACGATGCGAAACCATGCGATTCGGGCAGTTCGTCGCCGCTTATGAAGACATCGTCCGCCGTGCCCGCGACGGCAAGCTGACCGCCGAAGACTTTGCCGGCGTGACGATTTCGCTGACCAACCCCGGCACGATCGGCACCGTGCACTCGGTGCCGCGGCTGATGGCGGGCCAAGGCGCCATCATCGGCGTGGGAGCCATGGAGTACCCGGCCGAATTCCAGGGTGCCAGCGAGCAGCGCATCGCCGACCTGGGTATCGGCAAGCTGATCACGCTCACGTCGACCTACGACCACCGCATCATCCAGGGCGCGGAATCGGGTGACTTCCTGCGCACCATTCACGAGATGCTGCTCTCCGACGGTTTCTGGGACGACATCTTCCGCGAGATGGGCGTGCCGTACTTGCCGATCCGGTGGAGCACCGACAACCCCGACTCGATTGTCGACAAGAACGCCCGCGTGATGGAGTTGATCGCGGCCTACCGCAACCGCGGCCATCTGATGGCCGACATCGATCCACTGCGCTTGGACAACACCCGCTTTCGCAGCCACCCCGATCTCGAAGTGCTGACCCACGGCCTGACACTGTGGGACCTCGACCGGGTATTCAAAGTCAACGGCTTCGCCGGTGCTGAATACAAGAGGCTGCGCGACATCCTGGGTCTGTTGCGCGACGCCTACTGCCGCCACATCGGCGTCGAGTACACCCACATCCTCGACCCCGAGCAGCAGCAGTGGCTGGAAGAGCGCGTCGAGACCAAACACGTCAAACCGACTGTGGCCCAACAGAAATACATTCTGAGCAAGCTCAACGCAGCGGAGGCGTTCGAGACGTTCCTGCAGACGAAGTACGTCGGGCAGAAGCGGTTCTCGCTGGAGGGCGCCGAAAGCACGATCCCGTTGATGGACGCGGCGATCGACCAGTGCGCCGAGCACGGCCTGGACGAAGTGGTCATCGGGATGCCGCACCGCGGTCGGCTCAACGTGCTGGCCAACATCGTCGGCAAGCCGTACTCGCAGATCTTCAGCGAGTTCGAGGGCAACCTGAACCCCGCGCAGGCGCACGGCTCCGGCGACGTCAAATACCACCTCGGCGCCACCGGCGTGTATCTACAAATGTTCGGCGACAACGACATTCAAGTATCGCTGACCGCAAACCCGTCGCACCTGGAGGCAGTCGACCCGGTGCTGGAGGGTCTATGCCGGGCCAAGCAGGACCTGCTCGACCACGGGCCCACCGACAGCGAAACCGAAAAGGCCTTCTCGGTGATGCCACTGATGCTGCACGGCGACGCCGCATTCGCGGGCCAGGGCGTGGTCGCCGAGACGCTGAACCTGGCGAAGCTGCCCGGCTACCGGGTCGGCGGCACCATCCACATCATCGTCAACAACCAGATCGGGTTCACCACATCGCCGGAATACTCCAAGTCCAGCGAATACTGCACCGACGTCGCAAAGATGATCGGCGCGCCCATCTTCCACGTCAACGGCGACGACCCGGAGGCCTGCGTGTGGGTGGCGCGCCTGGCCGTGGACTTCCGGCAAATGTTCAAGAAGGACGTCGTCATCGACATGCTGTGCTACCGACGGCGCGGCCACAACGAGGGCGACGACCCCTCGATGACCAACCCCGCCATGTACGACGTTGTCGACACCAAGCGTGGCGTCCGCAAGACATACACCGAAGCGTTGATCGGCCGTGGCGACATCTCGATGAAAGAGGCCGAGGACGCGCTGCGTGACTACCAGGGCCAACTGGAGCGGGTTTTCAACGATGTCCGCGAACTGGAGAAGCACGGCGTACAACCGAGCGCATCGGTGGAGTCCAACCAGATGCTCGCCGCCGGGCTCGACACCGCGGTGGACAAGGCGTTGCTGGCCCGCATCGGCGACGCATTCTTAGCGCTCCCAGACGGGTTCACCGCGCACCCGCGCGTTACCCCGGTGCTGGAGAAGCGGCGGGAGATGGCCTACGAGGGCAAGATCGACTGGGCGTTCGGCGAACTGTTGGCGCTGGGTTCGCTGGTGGCCGAAGGCAAGTTGGTGCGGCTATCCGGGCAAGACACCCGCCGTGGCACCTTCTCCCAGCGCCACTCGGTGATCATCGATCGGCATAGCGGCGAAGAGTTCACACCGCTGCGGCTGTTGACCACCGACCGCGACGGCAACCCGACCGGTGGCAAGTTCATGGTCTACGACTCGCCGCTGTCGGAGTACGCGGCCGTCGGCTTCGAGTACGGCTACACCGTCGGCAATCCGGACGCACTGGTGTTGTGGGAAGGCCAGTTCGGCGATTTCGTCAACGGTGCGCAGTTGATCATCGACGAGTTCATCAGCTCCGGCGAGGCGAAGTGGGGGCAGCTGTCCAGCGTCGTGCTGCTGCTACCGCACGGCCACGAAGGCCAGGGCCCCGACCACACCTCCGGCCGCATCGAACGTTTCCTGCAGTTGTGGGCGGAGGGTTCGATGACGATCGCGATGCCGTCGACTCCGGCCAACTATTTCCACTTGCTGCGTCGGCACGCCCTCGACGGTGTGCAGCGCCCGCTGATCGTATTCACACCAAAGTCCATGTTGCGCAACAAGTCCGCAGTGAGCGACATCCGAGATTTCACCGAGGACAAGTTCCACTCGGTGCTTGAGGAACCCACGTACGCCGAAGGCATCGGCGATCGCAACAAGGCAACCCGAATGCTGCTGACCAGCGGGAAAATCTATTACGAGCTGGCCGCTCGCAAGGCCAAGGACAACCGGGACGACATCGCGATCGTGCGCATCGAACAGCTCGCCCCGCTGCCGCGCACACGACTACGCGAAATGCTGGACCACTACCCAGGCGTCGGCGAATACTTCTGGGTGCAGGAAGAGCCAGCCAACCAGGGCGCGTGGCCCCGCTTTGGCCTGGAGCTGCCCGAGTTATTCCCCGAAAAACTGACTGGGATCAAACGCATTTCGCGCCGTGCTATGTCAGCGCCGTCCTCGGGCTCGTCGAAGGTGCACGCAGTCGAGCAGCAGGAGATCCTCGACTTGGCGTTCCGCTGAGCTACCGAAACCCATGTCGCGCAGTCAACTGCGCGCCACCTTGCTATCGGTGGTAGGCGTGTCGATGTCCGTGCTCTGAACCGTTGCCGTTCGCCACGCCGCTACCGTTGCCGTTCGCCCCGCCGTGGCCGTTGCCGTTGGCGACTGCTGCGGGGACCGCGATTTCGGCAGTGTCCTCGCTATCGATGTGGTGGCCGACGCGAGCCGGGCGTGAGTACAGGTGCCAAACGTTCGTAGGCCACCAGAACCAACGTCCCAGCATCGCGGCAACGGATGGCGTCATGAACGAGCGAACGATCAAGGTGTCGAACAACAGACCGAGACCGATGGTGATACCCACCTGGCCGACTGCACGGTTATCGCTGACGATCATGGACGCCATCGTGAAGGCGAAGACCAGACCGGCGGCGGTCACGACCTTGCCGGTACCGCCCATCGCACGGATGATGCCCGTCTTCAGCCCGGCGCCGATCTCTTCTCTGAACCGTGCGACAAGCAGCAGGTTGTAGTCAGACCCCACCGCCAAAAGGATGATCACCGACATCACCATCACGAGCCAGTGCAACGGGACACCGATCAGGTACTGCCAGACCAACACCGATAGCCCGAACGAGGCGCCCAGCGAAAGCGCTACTGTCCCAACGATTACCAAAGCGGCAACAAGACTCCGCGTGATGATCAACATGATGATGAAGATCATGCACAGCGAGGAAATGCCCGCGATCAAGAAGTCGTAGTGCGACGCCTCTTTCAAGTCCTTGAAGACCGAAGCTGTGCCGGAAATGTAGATCTTGGAGTCCTCCAGCGCCGTGCCCTTGAGCGACTCGTAGGCGGCTGTCCTTATCCTGTCGATGCGCGCCATGCCCTCGTCGGTCGCGGGGTCTCCCTTGTGCGAAATAACGAAGCGCGCAGCCTTGCCGTCCGGTGACAAAAACAGCTTCATCACGCGCTGGAAGTCCGGGTTGTCGAAGGCCTCGCGCGGCAGGTAGAAGGAGTCGTCTTTCTTGGCCGCGTCGAAGTCCTTGCCCATCG
>NZ_JBAUZA010000252.1:0-1599 GCF_049585075.1 Mycobacterium sp. | reverse complement strand
CTCGGCGGCTGGCGGCGGCTCGGCGGCTGGCGGCGGCTCGTCGTCGGCGACATCGGCCGGCAGGCTCGGCTCAGCGGCCGGCTCGGGTTTGGGCTTCCTCGGCCGGTATCGGACGCCACCGGCCATCACGACGGTGAAGGCGCCGACGACGGCGAACCACAGGAACACCGCGAACCCGAAGGTCTCCTGGTCGATCCCGACGCCGCCGAAGTTGCCCAACTGCCCGCTGCCGGCGTAACCGAGCAGCACCATCGTCAGCGCCGCAAGCACAGCAGCGGTTCCCAGCTTGGCCATCGCCGCCAGGATCGGCAGCGACCGACGCGCACACTGTTGTCCGACCGCTACCCCCGACGACGCGCCGATGATGAGCAACGCAACCCACGCCGGGCCCAGCGGCGGGTTGGGCGCCGCGGCCAGCACCGGCAGCGCGGGAATGTCGCCGCCGAACACGGTGAACGAACTGAACGTCGCAAAACCCAGATGGGCGCTGGATCCCACCGCCATCGCGGCGGTGCCGACGATGACATTCGGCACATACAGCACCGACAATATGGTCAGGCTGAACTGGCCGAACACCGAATTGGTGATCGCGTACAGGTCCTGCATCGTGCCCCAGTGCACGACCAGCGAGACGGCGGTAACCAGGCCGGACAGCCCGAGGAGCGCCAGCACGCCGGCCGTCGCCGCCCGTAGCGAATCGGCCAGCCAGTCCGGCAGCGGCGACGCCGCCAGCGCCCGGCGGCCGACCCGAGAGCCCACGCCGATCGACGCACCGATGCCATGGACCACCAGCACGCTCACGAATGCCCGTAACGCGCTCGGCGTCTGGAGTTCGGTGATCACCGATGCCGCGTCGTGGATGACCGCCAGTGCGATCGCGGCGATCAGCAGTGGTCCGCCCAGCGCCGACGCCACGATCCAGCGGGTGACGAACCAGGAGGCGGTGGCGGGCGTGGCCTGCGCGGTGGTCCGCGCAGTACCCCACACCATCAGCAGCACCGGCAGCAACGGCATCACGCCAAGTTCGCGACCGCCGATCGAGATCGGCACCTGGTGCACGCCCAGCCACATGCTGGCGATGGCACCCAACGCGCCCGTCATGTCGCTGTTGGCGATCAACAACTCCAGCAACGTCACCGCCGCGATGACAATCAACGCGACCAGGGCGGGGCCGAACGCGACCCGCAGTAGGGCACGGGCCTGACGGGCGCCCGCCGATGGACTGTCCTGCACCCGCGTCACGCTTCGAGGACGTTACCGCGCAGCCCGTCTGAGTGGCGACCCGCCGCGCTAACGGTCGCCACTAGCCCGTCTGAGTGGCGACCCGCCGCGCCCGGCTTCGCCGCGCTAACGGTCGCCACTAGGCCGTCTGGCCGACGGCGCGCCGCGCCCGAATGCGCACGGTTAGGACTGTGACGGGCCCGACGGCGAGGACGACGCCGGTGGTTGCTGACCCTGACCATACGAGGGCTGGCTCTGGCCAGAGCCGGCGTGGCTAGCGGAGTTGGCCGGACCCTGGCCGCCGGAGCCGGACGACGGCGGCGGGCTGAAGCTGGGGAAACCCGTTGGCGGGGTGGGCGATCCCTGCTGGTGCGGCGC
>NZ_JBAUZA010000251.1:0-26449 GCF_049585075.1 Mycobacterium sp. | reverse complement strand
CGGACCACCTCACGTGCGGCCACCAGGCCGATGCTGACGTGCGGGTCGAAGAACGTGGCTTTGTCGGACGCGATGACAATGTCTCCGGTGGTCACCCAATCCAATCCGGCCCCGCAACAGATTCCGTTGATCGCGGCGAGCACCGGCTTGGCCATTGTCCGGAATGGCGGGGTGCCCTCCTGCGGCGCCTCCCACTGTTCATAGGTGGACAAATATGGTGCTTCGTTGATCACCTTGCCGTCGCCGGGGATCGCCTTGACGTCTGCGCCCGTGCAGAATGCCCGTCCGGTACCGGTAACGATGAGAATCCATACGGCGTCGTCGTTTTCGGCCTCGTGGTAAGCGCTGCGCAGTTCGGTGATCATATGCGGGCTGAGGGCGTTGAGGGCGTCGGGGCGGTTTAGGGTGATGGTGGCTTTGTGCCCATCGACCTCGTACTTGACGGTGTCATATGACCGTGCAGAGCTATCAGACATCAGCGTTCCTCGTTGTTGGGTGTCATCGGCCATCGAACCGTGGTGGGCGTCGTTCTCGGAACGCTGCGAGGCCCTCTTTGAAATCCTTGGTCCGACAAGACAGTTCGAGGTCGAAAAGTTCTTGCGTCATGGACTGAGCCAGCGTCGCATGCTGACCGTAGTGGATGGCTTGCTTGGCCAGGCCGAGCGCCACCGTCGGTCCGGCGGCCAGTCGTGCCAGTAGTTCCTCGCTGCTGTCGTCGAGCTCCGCGGGGCTGACGGCCCGGTGGATCAAACCCCAGTCCGCGGCGTCTGTCCCGCTGACTTTGTCGCCGAGCAGCAACATCTGCTTGGCACGGGTCAGCCCGATCAGGCGGGGGAGTAGCCAGCTGGCACCCGAATCCGGGTTGAACCCGCGGGCCACAAATGGCTCCCAGAACACCGCGTCGGTGGCAGCCACGGTGAAATCGGCGGCCAGTGCCAGATTGCACCCGAGGCCGACGGCGAATCCCCGTACGCTGCAGACGACCGGCAGATGGATGGTGTGCACCAGTTCGATCACGCGATGAGCGGTGTGGGGAATTCGGCGGACGAGGTCACCGGTTCGCGGGCGTGGGTCGGCGCCGCTGTTGGTGGCAACCCAATCAGCGCCCGCGCAGAAGTCGGCACCGGCGCCCCGGATGTGGATGGCCCGCAGCGTGTCGTCGGTGGCTGCGTCGGTCATCGTGGCCACGAATATCTCGATCATGCTCTGGCTCAACGCGTTGCGCTGTGACGGGCGGTCGAACGTGATGTGCAGCACCGCGCCGTCTCGGCTCGCGATGAGCGAGCCGTCGGCCGCCGTGGAGTCCAGATCTTGATTCACCGCCAAATCCGCCCTTCCCACGCCGATATGGTTACCCCTACAGTAGGCTATACAATTGCTGCGCTGTATAACTTAGCAAGGAAAGCCCGGCGACGGAACAGCTGCATCAGGAAGAGGGCTTATGGGCGAACGCCAACCAGGGGCCGTTCCCGCGCGGCCGAACCCGGACAGTGCCCGGTTGGGCGAAGCACCGCTTGCCCAGACCGTCGCAGCGGCCAGCGCGATCCGCAGGCTCAGCTCGCTGCTGCTGTCGTTGGAACATGCCCACCCGACGGTGGACGCGATCGTTGCGCAGATCAGCGAGTGGGAGCGGGAGCTAGGCACGGCGGTTCCGCCGGACAGCACGCCGCGGATCGGCTCCGACGACTCCGACGAGAGTGGCAGCCGGCGGGTCTACCTCGATCACGCCACGGATATCGGTGGGTTCAACCCATGTTTTCCGGAATACCGCTTCGAGCACCTCGACACCGACACCGCGTCCGGTCAGGTCACATTTCCGCTGGTTTACGAGGGCCCACCGGGCTTGGTTCACGGCGGTTTTCTTGCCGTCTTCTTCGACTGCGTCATCCAGCACCAGAATTGCCTGACCGGACTGTCCGGCAAGACTCGATCGCTACAGGTGACCTTCCGTCGGCCCACGCCGGTGCTGACCGATCTGCGTTTCGATATTGCCCGGTCCGCGGTAGGGCGAGGCATCACGTCGACAGCCCGGCTGCTTCTCGATGACGAGGTGCTGTCCATCGGTGAGGTAAACACGCTGGCGCAGGCGCCGGACAAATTGACCGGGTTCCGATTCGGCAAGCGACGAGCCGAGAAGACCTGACATGACTGTGCAGCGCTTTCGTCAACCCCGTGTCGCGGAGATCGTCGCCTCGAAGTTGCGCGACGACATCCTGTCCGGCCGGCTGAAAGAGGGCGATGTCCTGCCGTCGCAGGAAAGCCTGTTCGGCGAATTCGGAGTGAGCCCGCCGGCATTGCGGGAGGCAATCCACATCCTGGAGACCGATGGGCTGATCTCGGTGCGGCGCGGCAACGTCGGTGGAGCGGTCGTCCATCATCCGAGGGCCGAGCGGACCGCACACATGATCAGCATGGTTCTGCAGGCGAGGTCCGCAACGCCGGTCGACGTCAGTGAAGCACTGATGCATCTCGAGCCGATCTGCGCGGGGATGTGCGCCGCGCGTGAAGACCGGATGACCGAAGTGGTGCCCCATCTGCAGAACGAAATCGACATCCAGACCGCGCAATTCGACGATGGGTCACAGTACGTGCCCAATGCCCGCCGGTTTCATGAAACCCTGGTCTCCCGATGCGGCAACGAGCCGATGATCCTGGTGATCGGCTCGCTGGAACTGATCTGGTCTGCGCACGAGTCTTCGGTCTGGTCCGACGACGGCGAGCCGACGCCGATGGTAGGCAAGACCAAGCGCGCCGCGCTGCGTGACCATCAGCGTCTGCTCGACGCTATCAGCGACGGTAATTCGGCCAGGGCGATCCGGCTGGCGCAGGAGCACCTAGCCGTGGCTCGGTACAAGACGCTTGCCTTTGGCAGCGACAAAACGATTGAGGCGAAACGGATGTCAGATATCGGTCCGCGGCTGGACGTGGCCCCCGGATTTAATGGCCAACCTCGGAAGGAGTCCGGCGCATGACAATCTCGGACGCTTCAGACGACCGCGTTCTGTTCGCGGTCGATCCTGAAAGAAGAATCGCCACCATCACTTTCAACAACCCCGCGCAGCGCAACTCCTACGACGCCAGCATGCGTGACGCGATCGCCCGGTGTCTGGACCGGGTGGCCGAGGACGACGATCTGACGGTGGTGCTGCTGCGCGGGGCGGAGGGGGTGTTCAGCACCGGGGCGGACATGAATAACGCCTACGGCTGGTACGGCGGGCAAGATACACAACGTCGGCCCAGTCAACGCCGCCGATTGACCGTGGACCGTAAGTCATTTGGCTTCTACCACAACCTGATGGGCTTTCCCAAGGTCACCGTCGGCGAAATCAGCGGCTACGCGCTTGGCGGTGGGTTCGAGATGGCGTTGATGACGGATATCTCGGTGATCGCCCGTGACACAAAGATCGGCATGCCGGCTACCCGCTTTCTCGGGCCCGCGCTGGGAAGCTTGCACATGTTCTTCCATCGGTTGGGGCCAGTGCTGGCGCGCCGCCTTCTGCTGACCGGCGACATCATCGAGGCCGGTGCCATCGAGCACCTGGGAATCTTCACTGACACATGCGATCCCGGCTTGGTCCCGGCCCGCGCCCGGTACTGGTCGGAGAAGGCCGCGAAGATGCCGGCCGATGGCGTCGTGATTGCCAAAGAGGCATTTCGGCTCGTCGAGCAGAGCCAGGCTTACCAGGGTGAAGAAGTGGCCAGCTATCTATTTCACGCGTACGGCACCAATCTGCAGTTCGCGCCGGGGGAGTTCAACTTCGTCAAGACTCGGGCGGAGCACGGCACCAAAGAAGCGTTCCGGCTGCGCGACGAGCACTTCAACGTGCCGGAGCCCGAGGCCCCGTAAGGCTTTTAAGATCGCGACGATTTAGTGCGTCCGCGAGAAGGGGTCGACTTGCGCGGCCGCGACGACGTCGACTTGGGTTGCCGGGCAGTCGACTTCGACCTCTCGTCGATCAACCGGCTGGCGTGGTCGAGGATGCAGTCTAGGCCGTAGTCAAAGTTGTTGTCGTCGGCCGCGCCGATGTGGTGACCCTTCGCCGTCATTTGCGCCAGCAGGGGCGCCGTTTCGGGATCGATGACCATCGCGCCCTCGATTGTGCGTGCGCCGTTCTCCGTCGCCTGGTTCTTCTCCTGAAGCCGGTGCAGCACCACCGAACCCCGCACGTGAACCGATACCGCGGAATAGGTGTCGAAGGCTTCTTCGGGCGACAGCCCGGCCTCGACCAGGCCAGCGATCGCCTTTTCGATCTCCTGGACGCCCAGCTTGGCGGCTCGGGGGCTGAGCGCCGACCTGATTAAAATCAGATCGCACAGTATCGGGTTGCCCATGAACGTTTTTCGCATCGAGCGAGCGTGATTGCGCAGGGTCTCGCGCCAGTCGCTGGCTTCGACGTACGGGGTGGCGAACACGTACTTGCGCAAGGCGCGGTCGGTCATCGCGTTGAGCAGATCGTCCTTCTTGCGGAAGTACCAGTAAATGCTGGTGACTCCCACGCCGAGATGCTTGCCCAGCAATGGCATGCTCAGGTTGTCGATCGACACTTCCTCTGCGAGCTCGAACGCGCCGCTGATGATGTCATCAGGGTTGATGGATCCGCGTTCGCGTCGCTGACGCTTCTCGGCGGTTGCTTGTTTGGCCACTGCCGGCACCTCCATCAAGATCAACGTTGCGCATGCCGTTCCGGCCTTGCGGCCGTGGGATCGAATCTACCGGTAGCTGCCCGGTGATCTGCGGTTACGCAGCTGTGTCACGATTCCCGTCTGCTACTGTAATACCTATCGTAGGGTTTTTGATACGCACGGCGGCAAGCGAAGGAAAACCGGGCATTTGCCATGGATTTAGGGCTGACAAACGCCACCGCAGTCGTCGTCGGCGGTGGCCGCGGCATGGGTCTGGCCGCCGCGCGGTGCCTGGCCGACGATGGCGCTCGCGTCGCGATCATTGCCCGGTCCCGGGCTGACCTCGACCGCGCGACCGAAGATCTGACTAATCGCGGCAGCCCAGATGCGCTCGGGCTGGTGGCCGATATCGGCGATGCCGATCAAATCAACGGTGTGTTCGCTGAGCTGGGTGGCCGGTGGAACGGCGAGCTCAATGTGCTTGTCAATGCGGTCGGGCCGGGCTCGGTAGGCAGCTTCGAAGATCTGACCGACGAGCAGTGGGGTAAGGCTTTCGACGACGGCGTAATGGGTATGGTCCGCTGCGTGCGTGCGGCTCTTCCGCTACTTCGCAACGCGGACTGGGCGCGGATCGTCAACTTCTCGGCGCACTCCACACAGCGCCAAAGTGTGATGCTGCCGGCGTACACCGCGGCCAAAGCGGCACTGACAAGCGTCTCCAAAAACCTGTCGCTGTTGCTGGCCAAAGACGAGATCCTGGTCAACGTCGTGTCGCCGGGCAGCATCGCGTCCGAGTCGCTGGTCGGCTGGGCTGCCTCGGTCGGCGTCGACGGCAACGATCCCTACCAGCTGATGGACGCTATCGCCAAGCACTTCGGGCATCCGGCGCACATGCCGCGAACCGGTCTACCGGACGAAATGGGTTCAGTAGTAGCGTTTTTGGCGTCGCGTCGCAATTCCTACATGACCGGAGCGAACATCAATGTCGACGGCGGCTCGGACTTCACCTGACGGTCGATGACTGGAGAAAGGAGTCGGTGATGGCCACGGCACACGAGGCACGCGGTTGGGCGCGCAGCGCTCTGCGGGGGATCGGTGATTCCCTGTACACCCCGTTCTGCGGCACCGACGGTGACGACATCGACTGGGACGCCTACCGGACGCTGATCCGTTACTGCGTCAGTGATCTCGGCCACCCGCTGTTGTGGTGCACCAGCGGTCTTGCGGAGTTCTGGTCATTAACGCTCGACGAGCGAAAGCGCTTGCTGGAGGTGGCGATCGAGGAAGGTCGAGCCGCCAACCCGGACATCGTGGTGCAGGCGTGCACCGCCGCGATGTCGGCCAAGGACTGCCTGGAGCTGACGCTGCACGCCCAACACGCCGGCGCCGACATCGCCTACATCCAGACCCCGATGATGGAGGCGCACGGCGGCGAAGGCGTGTTGCGGTTCTTCAAATACATCGGTCAGCGCACCGATATTGCCCTGGGGATGTTCAATTCACCTTCCTCGGGATACGTGTTGACGGCGGAGGAAGGCGCACGCATCTACGACGAGGTCCCCGCCGTCTGCGCAACTAAGGAGGGTGCCTTCCGCCCGGCGAACAGCCGGATGTTGCATGAATGGGCGCCCGGCCTGGTGATCTGGGAGTGCGAGAAAACGGTGTACCGCGCCGGGTGGCTGCGCGACGGGATCGTCTGCCCGGCCCAGCTGGGCACCGCGGGCTACTTATTCGAGACGCCGCAGCGGCCGCTGCTTTCCGAATATTGGGACCTGGTGTGTAACGACAAGCTCGTCGAGGCGATGGACTACGGCCGCGAATCAGGTCTCGACCAATTCGACCTCGACCTCGGCTCCTGGTTCACCTGCTATCCCGGTCGGGCCGATTACTTCACACACTGGGGCGGCGCGTTCAAGTACGCCGCGTCGCTGCTCGGCCTGCCGATCGGTTCCTATCCACACTCCCGGCCGCCGCAAGCAGAGTTGCCGCCAGAGGCCAAAGCCCAGATCGAAAGGGCCTATCAGCGCCTGGGACTAGTGCCCGCTTAGCATTGTGGAATGCTGTACCGATAGGTATACAGTATGGGCATAAGCAGCGCGACAGGAGGTTCATGTTGAGCACCGCCGACGACGTCGTCGCCGACCCCACCCAAGACGAGGCGGTGATCTATGAGGTGACTGCGAGCGGTGTCGCGGTCCTGACGTTGAACCGGCCGGATCGACTCAACACCTGGGGCGGTGACATCGCCACCGCGTTTTACGCCGGATTGGACCGAGCCGAAGTGGACCCGGCCGTTCGGGTGATCGTGTTGACCGGTCGCGGTAAGGCGTTCTGCGCCGGCGCTCAGCTGGGCTCAATGGGAAGTGTCACGCAGTCGGTCCAGAAAACCGACCAGGGCAAGCTGGCCAGCCTTGTCGGGGACCGCCAGCCCTATCACTTGACGACGCTGTGCAAGCCGGTCGTCGCGGCGATCAACGGATCTTGTGTCGGTATCGGCCTGACGCAGGCACTGATGTGCGACGTGCGGTTCGCCGCCGCCGGAGCCAAGTTCGCTGCATCCTTCGCCCGGCGTGGGCTGATCGCGGAATACGGTGTCTCCTGGATACTTCCGCGACTGACGGGCTGGGGCGTCGCGCTCGATCTACTGTTGAGCGGACGGACCTTTCTCGCCGACGAAGCGGCAGAGCTGGGGCTGGTCAAAGAGGTGGTACCGCCCGAGCTGCTGATGAAACGAGCCATGGACTACGCCGAAGACATCGCTCAAAACTGCTCGCCGGCATCCATGGCGATCATCAAGCGACAGACCTACGGTGATGCCATGCGCGAGGTAGTGCAAGCGAGTTCACGAGCCGAAGCCTTGCTGCACGAGTCGCTGCAACGTCCCGATGTCATCGAAGGGATCACCAGTTTTCTCGACAAGCGAGCGCCGAGCTTTCCAGGGCTAAGCGCGGGAAAGGACGATGATGGGGAACTTGGGCTATAAGGCGATCGACGTCGACAATCACTACTACGAACCGCTCGATGCCTTCACCCGGCATCTGGACAAGAAGTTTCGCCGACGCGGCGTCCAGATCTTCAGCGACGGAAAGCACACCCAGGCGATCATCGGGGACCGGGTCAACCGTTTCATCCCCAATCCGACCTTCGACCCGATCATCGTGCCGGGATGCCTCGATCTGCTGTTCCGCGGCGAGATTCCGGAAGGCGTCGACCCGGCGTCGCTGATGAAAGTGGAGCGACTCGAGGAACACCCCGAATACCAGAACCGCGACGCACGCATCGCAGTGATGGAGACCCAGGGCATCGAAACGGTGTTCATGTTGCCGACGTTCGCGTGCGGCGTCGAGGAAGCACTCAAGCACGATGTCGAGGCGACGATGGCGTCGCTGCATGCGTTCAACCTGTGGCTGGACGAGGACTGGGGCTTCGACCGGCCTGACCACCGCATCATCGCGGCGCCGATCATTTCGCTGGCCGATCCCGAAAAGGCCGTCGAAGAACTCGAATTCGTGCTGGGCCGCGGCGCGAAGCTGATACTGGTGCGGCCCGCCCCGGTGCCCGGTGTGGTCAAGCCGCGGTCGTTGGGCGATCCCGCGCATGATCCGGTATGGGCCAGGTTGGCGGAGGCCGGGGTTCCGGTCGGCTTCCACTTGAGTGACAGCGGCTACCTGCAGATCGCCGGCATGTGGGGCGGCAAGTCGACGTTCGAGGCCTTCGGCGGCTCGAATCCGTTGGACCAGATACTTGTTGACGACCGCGCGATTCACGACACGATGGCCTCGATGATCGCCCACGGGGTGTTCACCCGTCACCCGCAGCTGAAAGCCGTCAGTATCGAGAACGGTTCGTACTTCGTCTACCGGCTGGTCAAGCGCCTGAAGAAGGCGGCCAACAACCATCCGAACCTGTTCCCCGTGGATCCGGTAGAGCAGCTGCGCAACAACGTCTGGATTGCGCCCTACTACGAGGACGACTTGCCCGAGTTGGCGTCGGTCATCGGTGTCGACAAGATTCTGTTCGGGTCGGACTGGCCTCACGGCGAAGGCTTGGAGGATCCTGTGTCGTTCACCGACGAATTGGTCGGCTTCAGTGATGCCGACATCCGAAAGGTCATGCGCGACAACGCGTTAGATTTGCTGGACGTCAAGGTCGGCTCGGCGGTATAGCCGTGCCCGAATGGACCATAGGGGCGATCCTGGACGCGATCGCCGAGGTCATCCCGGACCGGCCGATCACCGTGTGCGGTGATCGCCGCAGTACCTTCGCGGAAACAGCTGACCGCACCCGTCGGCTGGCGAATTTCCTCGCCGCCAGGGGGTTTGGCGCCCACCGGGAACGGGCCAGCCTGCAGAACTGGGAATGCGGGCAGGACCGTGTTGCGCTTGTCATGCACAACGACCTCTATCCCGACATGGTGGTCGGTTGCCTGAAGGCCCGCACCGTTCCGGTGAACGTCAATTACAACTACACGCCGCGCGAAGTCTCCGAACTGCTTGACTATGTGCGGCCCCGGGCTGTCATCTACCACAAGTCGCTGGGCGCGAAATTCGCCGACGTGTTCCCGCCCGAAAGCGCCGACCTACTGCTGTCGGTCGAAGACGGAAGTGCAGTCCCGGAGCTACCCGGGGCGGTGTCGCTGGATGAAGCGCTGGCACAAGGGAATAACGACCTCGACGTGACCGCGTTGCCCGATGACCTGCTGATGATCTGCACCGGTGGTACCACGGGTCGGCCCAAGGGCGTGCTGTGGCGGCAGTCCGACATTTACGTGTCCTCGATGAATGGGGCCGATCATGCCTCCGCCCAAGACATTCATGACAAGGTGCGCGGGCCCGCCCTCCCGCCCTGGTTCGCGGTTTCACCGCTGATGCACGCCGCCGGCATGTGGACGGCGTTCGCCGCAATCATGGCCGGCACCACCGTGGTGCTATACGACACCAGCAGAAAGCTCGATCCGCCGTTGGTGTGGGAGACCGCCGAGCGCGAAAAGGTCGGCATGATGACGATGGTCGGGGATGCCTACGCCGCGCCGCTGGTCGAGGAGCTCCGGCGCGGCCGCTACGACTTGTCGTCGCTCAACTCAATCGGGACCGGCGGTGCCGCGACGAACCCGAAATATCAACGGGCGCTACTGGAAATGCTGCCCAACATGACGCTCATCAACGGATATGGCTCGTCGGAAACCGGCAACATGGGATTCGGGCACAGCCGGGGCGACATCCGGACCGATACCTTCACGCTGCGCGAGGGCGGACTGGTCCTTTCCGAGGACTACAGCCACTTTCTTTCCCCCGGGGAGCACGAGGTCGGTTGGGCTGCCCGAGAGGGGCGAATCCCGCTTGGATACTTCAATGATCCCGACGCCACCCGCAAGACCTTTCCCGAAGTCGACGGTAAGCGGGTGGTGATCTCCGGCGACCGCGCCAGTCGGGAGGCAGACGGCACGCTGCGGCTGTATGGCCGCGATTCGCTGGTCGTCAACACCGGCGGCGAAAAGGTCTTCGTCGAAGAGGTCGAAGAAGTGCTGCGCGCCCATCCGGCGGTTGCCGATGCGTTGGTCGTGGGCCGCCCGAGCGAACGCTGGGGCGAAGAAGTTGTCGCTCTGGTCGAACTACGCGACGCAGCCGACGTGTCACCTGAGCTGCTGCAGGCGCATTGCACCGCACAGTTGGCCCGGTTCAAGGTGCCCAAGGAGTTGATCTTCGTCGATCACGTTCATCGCCTGGGCAATGGCAAGGCCGATTACCGATGGGCGAAAAGCCAAGCGACAGAAAAGGCGCCGATGTCAACATGAACACAAGCCCAGTTATCGACTGTCTGGTCAATGTGCACTTCGGTGAGACCGAGAAGCAGCCCACGTGGATGCTGAAGGTTCGCGACGACTACTTCAAGGGTCCCGAGTCGATGTTCGCGCCGGTCGACATGACGGAGTTGCTGGACGAGATGGACGAGCAAGGCGTACGCAAGGCCGTGCTTATGGACAACCTCGCCAAGCCGTCGGTCACCGCGCGCAAGTTCGTCGAGGCCAAGCCGGATCGGTTCGCGCTGGCCATGGGCGGTGTCAACTTACTGCGGCCAATGCCGTCGCTGCGTGAGCTCAGTGCTGTCGTCAGCGACCTTCCGGTCGCGTACGCCGTTGTGGGGCCAAGCTTCTGGGGCGACGGCCAATACCCACCCAGCGACGCCGTGTACTACCCGCTCTACACCAAATGCGCCGAGCTTGGGCTGCCGCTGTGCATCAACACCGGCCTTCCCGGACCTCCTATCCCTGGGGAGGTGCAGAACCCCATTCACCTCGACCGGGTCTGCGTGCGCTTCCCCGAACTCAAACTGTGCATGATCCACGGCGCGGACCCCTGGTGGGACATCGCGATCCGGTTACTCATCAAATACGCCAACCTGCGCCTGGTGACGTCCGCTTGGTCACCGAAAAGGCTGCCGGAGAATCTGCTCCACTACATGCGAACCCGCGGACCCGACAAAGTGATCTACGCCTCCGACTGGCCGGTGCTGAAAATGCGCCGTGTCATCCCCGAGGCTCAAGCCCTGGACCTCCCCGCCGACGTCATGGAGAACTATCTCTACAACAACGCGAATGAATTCTTTTTTCAGGGCGAGAAGGAGCACTGACCATGGACCGCTACGAACTGCGCCGACTCGACTACAGCCTGACCGAGGATCACCAGGCGCTGCAGACCGCGTATCGAGATTTCTTCAAAACACACTGCCCGATCGAGACAGTCCGTGCCGCAGAGGAATCCGGGTTCGACAAGAGTCTGTGGGAGCGGCTGTGCGCGATGGGCGCGACGACCATGGCGTTGCCGGACACCGCTGGGGGAGACGGTGCAACACTGGTCGACCTGACATTGGTGGCCGAGGAGATCGGGCGCTCGCTGGCACCGGTGCCGTGGATCGACCATGTGTGCGCGGCCCGGCTGCTGGCCAGACTCGGCTCGGCCGAATCCGACGTCGTGAACGGCAAGCAGCTCGCGGCGTTTGACCCACAGCATGACAACGTCAGCGGGGTTCGGCTCATCCCGACGGGATCGATCGCCGACCAGATCATCGTCCGCGACGGCAGTAAAGAGGGCGCCGTGGTCCTCCTCAAATTCGATACCCGTCCAACCAAGGTGGATAACATCGGCCGGCTGCCGATGGCGTGGGTCGACCCGGCGGCCGCCGACACCAGCGTCGTGCTGGCCAGCGGGCCCGACGCCTTAGCGCAATACCAACGGGCACTGGATGAATGGCGGGTGCTCACCGCATCGGCATTGACGGGTCTGGTCGAAGAGACCATGACAATCGCGGCGGAGTTCGCCAAGCACCGCTACACGCTGGGTGTGCCGATCTCCACCCTGCAGGGGATCTCCCATCCACTTGCCAACATTGCGATCACCGTGCAGGGCGGGCGGAACCTGGCGCGTCGCGCCGCGTGGTTCCTGGACAACGAGCCCGACGAACGCCCGGAATTGGCCCCGTCGGCGTTTGTGTTCATGGCCGAGGAGGCCGCCAAGGCCGCGACGATGGCGGTGCATGTGCAAGGCGGTCTCGGCGTTTCTGCGGAGGCCGCCGCGACGGCATATCTGGTGCGGGCTCGGGGGTGGGCCCTCGCCGGCGGAGACCCCGGCGCCAGCGCCAAATACATCGCCGAGATCGTCGCCGAACGCGAAAGCCGTTCACGAAAGGACGCATAAGTGGATTTCTCCCGAGTCACGCTTTCCGACGATGACCAAGGCTTTCTCGACGAGGCGCGCGATTTCCTGAAAACCCACGTGACCGACGATGTCAGACGCCGGGACCGCGAAACCGGTGACAACTTCGACGAAGGTGTGCATCTGGCGCTGGGTGCCGCCGGCTACCTCGAACGCGAGTGGAAGCCGCATGCCGATGGCGGCTTCACGCGGGTGCGCCGCCGCATCTGGGAACTGGAGAAGCGTCGCGCCCACGTGCCCTGGGTGACCTGGGGCACCACCGCGATGATCGCGCGTTCGGTTGCCAGATTCGGGTCGCCGGAACTGCGCGATGAGGTGATGCCGAAGGTCTTCAGCGGGCACGTCCGGCTCTGCCTGGGCTACACCGAACCCGAAGGCGGTTCCGATGTCGCCACTTGCAAGACACGCGCGGTGCGTGACGGTGACGGCTGGATCATCAACGGCTCCAAGATGTTCACCACCGGTGCGCACAAGTGCCAGTATGTCTTTCTCATCACCAACACCGATCCCGAGGCGCCCAAACACAAGAGCTTGACGATGTTTCTGGTGCCGCTCGATTCCCCCGGGATCGATATCCAGGGCATCCGCACCATCGACGGCGACCGCACCAACATCGTCTACTACAGCGATGTACGCGTCGACGACAAGTATCGGCTCGGCGACATCAACGCGGGCTGGACCGTGCTGCGCGAGCCGCTCAACACCGAACACGGCGCGGTTGCTGCCGCGCCCGATGGGTTGCAGGACGTGTCGATCATGATGCATCAGGCCGGTTTCATGGCCGATGCCGTCGACAAGGCCGCCGGCAAGGTTGCGGAACCAGATCCGAACGGGCGCAGGCTGATCGACGACGAGTCGGTGGCATACCGGCTGGGTCGCAGCGCCGCCCGGATGGAGGCGGCGTTCAGCGCGCCGAGCATCTTCGGCCGGGTGGCGCTGGCGCAAACCATGCGCGACATCTCACCGGACCTGATGGACATCCTTGGCACGGCGTCGACGCTGCCGAACGGGACCGACGGCGCGGCCGACGATGGCGCAGCCGAGTACGTGTATCGCTTCGCCCCGCTGGTCGGGATCTACGGCGGCACCCTCGAGGTGTTCCGTAACATGATCGCGCAGTATGTACTTGGCCTCGGCAAGCCGAATTACTCAGCGCCGGTCAAGAAAGTGGGCTGAAGACTTCAGGTTGTCAATACGGTTGCCGCTGCGGTGCCGGGTGCACCGTACACCTGAGCGAAGCCGACCCGAGGACTTCCGGGAACCTGGCGGTCGCCGGCCTCGCCGCGCAATTGGCGTACCAGCTCGTGCATCTGGCGCAGCCCGGACGCCCCGATCGGTTCGCCGTTGGCGATCAGGCCGCCGTCGGTGTTGACCGGCATCGCGCCGGTGATCTCGGTCGCTCCGTCGGCCAGCAGCTTCTCTTGCTCGCCGTCGGCGCAGAAACCCGCCTCGGCCATGTGGATCACCTCCGCGCCGGCGTCGGTGTCCTGCAATTGGATAACGTCGACATCCTGCGGCGCGACCCCCGTTTTCTCGAAGGCGGCTTTGGCGGCGTAGACAGTCGGGGACACGTCCTCCTCGACGGGTGCGTAAGTCGTGTTCACCTCGTAGGCGCCGTAGCGGCGGGTGCGGATCTCGACCGCGCGAACATAGACGGGTTTGGTGGTGAACCGGTGCGCGATATCGGCGCGGCACATCACGACTGCGGCCGCACCTTCGTCGGGAGCGCAGAACATGTACTGGGTCAGCGGGTAATTCAACACAGGCGACGCCAGGATGGCCTCTTCAGAGATCGGTTTGCGGCGAAAGGCGTTGGGGTTCAATGCGCCGTTTCGAAAATTCTTGGCGGCCACCTTGGCGAGTGTGTCGGTCGAGATGTCGTGGTCGTGAAGGTAGCGGTTGGCTTTCATCCCGAAGAATTGGGTGGTGAGGTATTGACCGTTCGCGGCGTACCAGCTCGGCATCCCGACCAGTGCGGGGTCTTCCGTGAACGCGCCGCGCGGATGCTTGTCCATTCCGACCGCGATGCCAATGTCGTAGTCACCCAACCGAATACTGTCGGCACACAGCTTGGTGGCGCTGGCCGCAGTCGCGCAGGCGTTGAACACATCGGTAAAGGGAATGCCGGTGAGACCCACCATGCCGACAATGGCGTCCGGGTTGGCTACCGTCCAGCTGCCGCCGACTGCGAACTGGATGTCCTTCCACGCGACACCCGCGTCGGCGAGCGCGAGGTGGATCGCGTCGGCGGCCATCTCCATCGTGGATTTGCCCTCGAAGCGACCGAACGGATGCAAACCCGCACCGATGATGGCGACGTCATTCATGCAATGGCTCCAGATTCCTTGAGTTCGGCGATGCGGTCCCAGTCCATGCCGATTTCCATCAGGACGATTTCGGTGTGCTCGGAGGCTTGCGGCGCCCGGGTTGTCGTCAGCGGTTCGTGGTTGAACTGGATCGGCCCGCGCACGACCTTGAACGGTGCGCCACCGCTGGCGAGTTCGACCTCGGAGATCATGTCGTTGGCGATGGCCTGCTCGTCGTCGGCCAGGTCGAGAAGGCTCTGGAACGGCGCCCACTGACCCTTCATCGTTTTCAGGTGCTGTCGCCAGTACTCAAACGGCCTGGCGGCGAAGGCCTTCCCGATCAGTTCAGCTGCCGCATCGGCGTTCTGGATCAACGGCAGCACGTCGGAAAAGCGGGGGTCGTCGGCGGCCTCAGGGATGCCCAGGTGCTCGAAGGTGTCGCGGATCAACCCGGTCGGGCTGATGATGCACAGGTTGATCGTGCCGCCGTCGGAGGTTTCGTAATTGCCCATGAAGGGATTCACCGACGGGGCCAGGGAACCCGGCATGAACGTGCGCATGACCTCGCCGGTCTCCATGCCCTGCGTTACGCTCGCCCCCGCCGCCCACCACGCCGTGCTCAGCAACGAGACGTCTAGCTCGAGGGCTTCGCCGGTGCGCTCGCGATGCAGCAACGCGGCCGAGATGCCGCCGGCGATGAACATGCCGCCGATGGAATCGCCGAACGCGGGAATGCCCTGTCCCAGTGCGCCACCCAGCTCCTCCGGCGTCAACGCGTAGCCGATGCCGCTGCGCGTCCAGAACGCCGTCCCGTCGTAGCCGCCGACGTCACGCTCGGCCCCCTTGTCGCCGTATGCCGAACCGCGGGCATACACAATGTTGGGGTTGGCCGCGCGGATGTGCTCCACGTCGAACTTGTGCTTTTGGCGCTGCGCGGGCATGTAGTTGGTCAGGAACACATCGGATGTCTTGGCCAGTTCATAGATGACTTCCTGACCGCCCGGCGTTGAGACGTCGATCCCGACGCTGCGTTTGCCCCGGTTGGGGTGTTCCATCAGCGGATGCCGGTCCGGGTTGACCTGGATGCCACCCATATTGAGAAAGCCGCGTTGGGTGTCGCCACGCAGCGGGTGCTCAATTTTGAGGACGTCGGCACCCCAGTCGGCGAGGATGGCGCCTGCTGCCGGGACGAACGTGAACTGCGCAACCTCCAGGACTCGAAAGCCCTCCATCACCTTGACCATTTCCGGGACGTTACTTCGCGTCGAACGTCACCGGAAGCGCATTCGGTGATCGGAACGGCTGGCCGTAGATATGCGGGTCGTCGTCAGTGACGAGCTTGACGTTGGTGACCCGATCCAGCAGGCATTCCAAGGCGACCCGCGTCTCCATGCGGGCCAGGTGCAGCCCTAAGCACGTGTGTTCACCGGCCGCAAACGAGATGTGTGGCATGTGCTTGCGGAGGATGTCGAATTCTTGCGCGCGCTCCCACCGCTGCTCGTCGCGATTGGCCGAGCCGATGCACAAGTCCACCGCCGACCGCACGGGAATCTTGATTCCTTCCAGCTCGGTGTCCTCGGTGGCGAACCGCTGCACCGTGGTCAGTGGTGTCTCGAAGCGCAAGCCCTCTTCGATCGCCGGGGCGATCAAGTCGTGATCGGCTCGCACCGCGTCGAACTGGTCCGGGTGGGTGAGCAACAAGAAGAGCAGGTTGCCCGATGACCGGTAGGTGGTTTCCAGTCCGGCGGGTAGTAGCAGCCGCAGGAAGGAGTAAATCGCTTCATCGCTGAGCTTTTCGCCGTCGATTTCGGCGGTAACCAGATCACCGATGATGTCATCGGTCGGCTTGGCTTTACGTTGCTCGATCTGGTCGAGGAAGTAGTCTTTCAGCGTTGCGGAGGCTTCGAAGGCGCGCTCGTATTTGATCGTGTAGTTGATCAATTGCACCGCGCGGCGGCGAAATTCGGGCAGGTCCTCAGCCGGCAGGCCCAACAGCTTGGCGATGACCCGGGTGGGGAACTCGAAGGTGAAATTGCGGACGAGATCGGCTTCGCCGGCATCAACGAATTCGTCGATCAACGCGTTGCAGATCGGTCGCACAACTTCGGGTTCCCAGCGCGCCAGGGCCTTGGACTTGAACGCCGCCGACACCAGGTTGCGGTGTTCGCGGTGCTTTTTGCCTCCCATCGCCAAGATGGTCGGACCGATGAACAAGCCGATCGTGTGGTCGTAGTAGGTCGAACTGAAGACCTGGCCGTCGCGAAACGCCTTGTTGACTGCGTCGAACGACATGGCGGCGAAGGAGTTCTTGGGCCGCAGCGATTCGGGAGTTTTGGAGTAGTCGACGACGGTTCCGTGGAACACACCGGCTTCGTTGCGCTTCCGGGCGAAGTACGGGTATGGGTCTCGGATGAAGTCGACAGGGAAGGCAGCGGTGACGGCAGCGTCTTGAACTGGACTTTCCACAGCTTCTCCGTCTCGGCTACATGATCGTACTGTAAATATTACAGTAGCCTACATGGGCCGAGCCAATTGCCGTAAGCTGTGACCTCGTGAGTGAGCTGCAGGCCATGCTGGACCGGCAGCGCCGAGCATTCCTAACCGATGGGCCGCCCAGCGTGGCGGTTCGGCGCAATCGTATCGATCGGCTGATGGCGCTGCTGCTGGACAACACCGACGCATTCATCGAGGCGATGGCCGCTGACTACGGCACCCGATCCGAGGCCGCGTCGCTGTTCACCGAGGTCGTCGGCATCATCTCGGTGGTCGAGCACACCAGATCCCATGTAGCGCAATGGATGCGACCGACCAAGCTAATGCGCAGCGCGCGGTGGAGCGGTCTGCGCGCCGAGGTTCAGCCCACACCCCTCGGCGTCGTCGGCGTCATCGGGCCGTGGAACTTCCCCGTCAACCTCGTGGTGCTACCGGCCTCGGCGGCGTTCGCCGCCGGTAACCGGGTGATGATCAAGATGTCCGAGATCACCGCACAGACCGCGGAGCTGATGAAAGCCATTGCGCCCAAGTACTTCGACCCCGAAGAACTCGACGTCGTCACCGGCGGACCGGACATCGCGGCCGCGTTCGCGACGCTGCCGTTCGATCACCTGTTTTTCACCGGTTCACCGTCGGTCGGTGCGCTGGTGCAACGGGCGGCGGCGCAGAACCTGGTGCCGGTGACCCTTGAGCTCGGCGGTAAGAACCCGGTGGTGGTCGCTCGGGATGCTGACATCCGACGCTCGGCGTCACGCATCGCCCGCGGCCGCATGGTCAACGGCGGTCAGGTCTGCGTGTGCCCCGACTACGTTTTGGTGCCCAATGACCAGATCGAAACGTTCGTCGATACAGCGCGTGAAACCCTGCGCGGCATGTTCCCCACCATCGTCGGCAACGACGACTACTGCTCCAGCGTCAACCAGGCCAACTTCGAAAGAGTCATTAACCTGATCGAGGATGCCAGGGCCAACGGCGCCAGCGTCGAAACCGTTGCCCCCAGCGGTGAGTCACTACCCGACAGCGCCAGCCGCAAAATTGCGCCCACCATCGTTCGCGACATCGACGACCGCATGCGGATCGCCGAAGAGGAGATCTTCGGTCCGGTGCTCGCGGTTGTGGGATATTCGCAGCTGCGCGAGGCCATTGATTACATCAACCAGCGGCCCGCACCGCTGGTGGCCTACTGGTACGGACCCGGCGACGACAACTTTCGCACCTTTGTCCGCAATACGCGCAGCGGCGGCGTTGCCCGCAATGACTTTGCCGCGCAAATGATCCCGTCGGCAGCGCCGTTCGGAGGAGTGGGCCGCAGCGGAATGGGCGCGTACCACGGCAAAGCCGGTTTCGATACGTTCAGCCATTACCGAACCGTGGTGGGAAACGATCTGCCCTTCAGCATTACCGGAACCGCCGCGCCGCCGTTCGGTACGCCGCTCCGGCTGGGGGCGAATGCGGCGATGCGAATAGCCCGGATGCGCACCCATCGTCGACTCAAGCGCGACGGTGTGGTGTATGGCCCTAACGAGCGTCGGGAGACATCTCAATGACCGAGCCGAAGCCCGTCGCGGATGATATTGGGCCGACGGCCATCTCTGCGTACTTCGTGCGCGACGAAGCTCGCTACGTGCCAACCGCAATCGCTCGCGGAGGATGGGGCCCGACGATCAGCGGTCATGTCGTCGGCGGCCTCTTGGCCTGGGCGGTCGAACGCGCCGTCGACGACCCGCAGCTGCACCCCGCGCGGCTGACTGTCGACCTTCCCGCACCCACGGCACTGGAACCGGTGGAGCTGCACACTCGCGTCCACCACGACCGGCGGCGACTGCGGCTCGTGGAGGCTGTCCTCATCCAGCGGGGTGTCGCGGTGGCGCGTGGGAGCGCACTGTTTTTGCGGCGCGGGCCGCAACCGGAGGGAGATGTGTGGTCACCACCCGTGCAGATGCCGCCGCTACCCATCGACCAGAACGGCAACCACCCGTCGCTTTTTATCCGGACGTACGGCTGGGGCGCCGGGGTACAGAATCCAGATCCCGAATGGGATGACGCACCGGGACCGAAATACACGTGGTTGGAGGAGACGCGTCCGTTGGTCGACACGGAACCACTGAGCGCGTTCACCCGCGCGGCGATGGCCGGTGACGTCACCGCGTCAATCGCCAATTGGGGAACCCGTGCGTTGCAGTTCATCAACGTCGACTACACCCTCACGCTGAGTCGCTTGCCCGTAGGACCCCACATCGGGCTGGCGTCGCTTACTCACCACAGCAACGACGGGATAGCCACCGGCTCCGCCGTGCTCGTCGACCACAACGGTCCGGTAGGCACTGGCATGTCAGTTTCATTAGCGCACTCCGGGTTTCGCCCGCCGTCCGCAATCCCGCCGACCTGAAAATCTTCAAACGGTCCGTTGGTTCAATCGCGACGGCGCGAACTCCGGCTGGCCAGCCGCACACCGAGCTCGTCGGGTGGCACTGGATGGCCCTCGGCGCAACGGATTTCGACGGATGCTTCGGCGCCACAACCCAGGTGAGTGAGTCGCAGCCGATTGTGGCCAGGCAGGTGATGTCGCCCCCACTCGAACATCGCCCAGACGACTGGCATGAAATCGATACCGGCGTCGGTGAGCACGTACTCGTCGCGGGTGCGCTGCCCCGGTTCGCGATATGGCCGTCGCGTCAGTAGCCCGAGTTCGACCAATTCGGCCAGCCGCGCCGAGGCGGCCGCCTTCGTGATGCCCACCCGGTGCGCGAAGTCGTCGAACCGGGTGGTGCCGTAGTACGCCTCGCGCATGATCAGCATCGCCGATTTGGTACCGACTGCTGCCATGGTCTGCTCGATCGCACACTCGCCGACCGCCGACCAGGTGTTCCGATCCGCCAGTGCGCCCTGCAGAAGTGTCATGCAAATCACCTCCTGTCTGGGTTGATTCTACTATACCTAGGTGGTTAAGCTAGATATAGCTGACAATACTTAGCAGCGGCTCAAGGAGGAGTCATGGCATATCAGGGTCGAGACGCCGTCATCGTGGGTGCGGTACGCACACCGGTCGGCAAAGGCAAGGCCAGCGGCGCACTGCACGGCGTGCTGCCCGCGGACCTGCTGGCGCACAGCTTGCGAGAACTGGTGCAGCGCACCGGCGTGGACCCCGGCCAGATCGACGATGTCATTGCCGGAGCGGTGACGCAGGTCGGCGACCAGGCCGTCAATATCGCGCGTAATGCCCTGCTGGGTGCGGGTTTTCCTGAGGCGGTTCCCGGCACCACAGTCGACCGGCAATGTGGCAGCAGCCAGCAGGCGATCAGCTTCGCCGCACAGGGCGTCGTTTCCGGCGCTTATGACTTGGTGGTCGCCGCGGGCGTCGAGTCGATGAGCCGCGTTCCGATGGGCAGCTCAGTGCTGGCGGGCAGCAATCCATTCGGCGAGGACATGACGCGTCGGTATCCCGACGGGCTGGTGCCGCAGGGCATCAGCGCCGAACTGATCGCCGCCAAGTGGGGATTCTCGCGCACACAGCTCGACGAGTTCTCCGCTGCCAGTCACGAAAAGGCGGCGCTGGCCACCAAAGAGGGACTCTTCGACAACGAGTTGGCTCCGATCGCCGGGCTGAGCACCGACGAGATCATCCGGCCCGGCACCACGGTCGAGACGCTGGCCACGCTCAAGCCGGCCTTCTACGACCCGGCAGTGGAAGCCCGCTTCCCGCAAATCGGCTGGGAAATCACGCCGGGCAACTCGTCGCCGCTGTCCGACGGCAGCGCCGCGGTGCTGATCGCCAGCGCCGAAACCGCCAAGAAACTGGGGC
This sequence comes from Mycobacterium sp., assembly GCF_049585075.1. Taxonomy (GTDB): domain Bacteria; phylum Actinomycetota; class Actinomycetes; order Mycobacteriales; family Mycobacteriaceae; genus Mycobacterium. Next base: position 5,513 of record NZ_JBAUZA010000251.1, on the reverse strand, counting down.
TGCGGCCGCTGGCCCGCATCCACACCGCGACGGTGGTGGGCTCTGATCCGCTGTACATGCTGACCGGCGTTATCCCGGCCACCGAGAAGGTGCTACGACGTGCTGGTCTGACGCTGACCGACATCGACCTGTTTGAGGTCAACGAGGCCTTCGCGCCGGTTGTGCTGGCCTGGGCACATGACACCGGGGCCGACCTGGCCAAGACCAACGTGAACGGCGGCGCGATCGCGATCGGTCACCCGCTGGGGGCCAGTGGCGCTCGCATCATGACCACGCTGGTCAACGCCTTGGAGCAGCGCGGCGGCCGGTATGCGCTACAGACGATGTGTGAGGGCGGCGGCATGGCCAACGCCACCATCATCGAGCGTCTGTGACGTCGGCAGGAGTCATCAAATGTCTTCTCACCTCACCTCCAAGATCTTCGTCGTGGGCGGCACTGGAGCCCAAGGCATCCCGATCATTCGCGCCCTGGTCGCCGACAAGAAATACTCCGTTCGGTTCCTCACTCGCGACTCCGCTTCCCGTCGAGCCGAGGATCTCCTCGCGCTGAACAACGTGTCGGTAGTAGAAGGCTCCTTCGCCGACGAAGCGATTCTGCGGGAAGGGTTTCGCGGCTGTGACGGAGCATTCATCAACATCGACGGATTCAACACCGGCGAGAAAACCGAGATGTACTGGGCGATCCGCACTTACGAGATAGCCATCGAAGAAGGCATCAAATTCTTCGTGTACGGCAACCTGGACTACGGGCTCAAGAAGGCGGGATACGACCCCAGATTCCGCACCGGCCACTACGACGGCAAGGGCCGGGTGGGCGAGTGGATCCTGTTCCAAAATCAGGCGAATCGTCACCGGATGGGAGCGGCGGTCTTCACTTCGGGTCCGTACATCGAAATGGCGATCTCACCCGGGACGCCCATGACACCTGCCGTGGAAAACGGTGTCTTGACATGGCGGGTCCCACTCGGCGAGGGAGCCGTGCCACATGTGTCGCTTGAGGATTGCGGATATTACGTTCGTTGGCTCTTCGACCATCCCGAGCGCGCGAATGGCATGGACCTTGAGGTCGCCATCGACGATGTCTCCTACGCGAACCTTGCCGAGGCGTTTGAAACTGTCACCGGGCATCCAGCACGATACGTTGACACCGATCTGGACACCTACTGGCGGCAAGGCCCCCTCAGCGCAATCGCGGACAGGCCTGCCGGCTACAACGCCGACCCAGAAGATAAAAGCACCATGACCATGCGCGACAACTTCACCGGCTTCTGGCAGCTCTGGAAGCACCGAGTCGTCAAAAGGGACTACGCATTGCTCGATGAGATCCACCCGAATCGGATTAGAAGCGCTGAGGATTGGCTCAGGAAAGAAGATCAGCGTGGAAGAGAACTGGGGAAGGGCGGACTCTGGGAGAGGGTTCAACCGGAGAACTGGCGTCCGATTCTCAAGGTTGGTGAAGACATGAGGACAGGAAAGCTGTAACTCTAAGGAGGCGGCCATGCCGCGCGAAATTCAGTTCGCCGGGGTGCGCGTGCGCTTCGACAGCGCCAAGAGCTACGACGAACTGGTCGGTGCACTGCTGGCCGACATCGGACAACGGGCGGTGCCGATCAACGACATAGCGACGGCCACCGACAGCTGGGACCCCTACCGGGAATGGGTGGAATCCCACGTCGGCCCAAGCGGTTTCATGCTGTTCGGCGTGGTCGACCACGGCGCCTGGATCACCAAGGCGGGCATCGACCGCAAGGCGCTGCGGGTGATCCTTGGCAACCCATTGATCGCGGTAACGATGCTGCGCCACGACGTGACCGCGGGGCTGTTCGCCCCGGTCGAGATGCTCATTGTCGACGAGGGCGATGGGCGCAGCAGCCTGACCTATGTCAAGCCGTCGTCGTTGATGGTCATTGAGCCGAACCCCGAATTACTCAGCGCTGCAGAGCATCTCGATGCAAAGTTGGCGGCATTGGCCACCAAGGTCACCAGCGACTCGTGAGCGACTAGAGCCAGCCGGTGCGGGCGGCCGCAGCCGGCTCGGCCGGCGCCGGAGCGAGTTCGCCGTCTCGCACGCCGTCGAGCATGCGCTTCACTGCGGCGACAATCTCCGGGCCTGCCGCTGCGAGTCCGGTCAAGTCGGCCTTGCTGACCTCATCCGTATCGACGCCGGCCCGGCCCAGCACGACGGCCGGGTCCGCCAGTTGATCGGCGAGCCAGGACACCGGGTCGGCCGACAGCTCGGGGACGAAATGCCGCCGTGAGGGTTCCCAACCGTTGAAACGGGGGTGGTGATGAGCCCGGTCCAGCGTCCCGGGTGGGCTCTCTGTTGATCCGAAAATGTCCACCCGCCAGACCGGGCGGGAAAAGGCGATCGGGACGCCGGCGTAAATCGATCCGTGCGGCTCGGCCCGGTCGACGAGGCGGAGTTCCAACCTGACTCCCCGTTCCGGGGTTTCCTGACCTTCGAGCGGGTTCGGGTCGACGAAGTACATATCGCCGACGACCACACCCAGGGCCTCGAATCCGAACGCTGCGAGCATCGCGTACCTTTCTTTCTGCCCTTCGAGGGTAGACCCGGGCATTAGGCTCATGTGCAGCCGATTGGCAGGGAGCGTGGGCACATGAAGGTGGCGGTCCGGGAGTGGACGCATTGGGCGGCAGGGTATGGAGTCCCACGTGCGTCACTGAACCTGATGGCGTGGCGAGGTGACCCGCTGGCGCGGCTCCTGACAATCGACACCAGGCCGGTCGACGATATTTATCCGCTCATCGAGCAGGTTCGCGCGCGCGGGCGTATGTCCCCGATCCCCGGAGCCGGCTGGGTCAGCGCTGATGCGCAGATTGTGCGTGAGGTGCTGCGCGACGGCCGATTCAGGACTATCAAACCTCGGGATCGGTCACACTTTCGTATCGTCCAGTGGATCCTGGCCAAGACCGACCCCGGCGTGCTGAATCCGATCGAACCGCCCTCCATGTTGGTCACCGATCCACCGGAGCACACGCGGCTACGCCGCCCGGTCTCCCGTGCGTTCACACCACGGGCGCTCGACGGACTTCGCACGCGCATTCACGACATCGCTGAAGGACTGCTTCGCGGTCTGGAGGGCAGCGCAGAGTGCGATTTGGTCGCCGAGTACACCTCGCGGATACCCATCGCTGTCATCGCCGAGATGCTGGGAATGCCAGCCGAGGAGACCAGCTATCTTCAGGAAGTCGCCGACACCACAACAAGATTGATCGGCAGCACCACCGCATCCTGGCGGGGCTTTCGGTCCGCGACGAATGTTCTGCGGGGGTTCGACCGGTACCTGGTGAGTCACATCGCGCGGCTGCGTGAAGACGACGCCAGCAACAGCATCCTGTCCGACGTCATACATAACGGCGACCTGACCGAAATCGAGATCAGGATGCTCGCGGGGCTACTCGTCGGCGCGGGGTTCGTCACCACTACTCATGTCATGGGCAAGGCCGTCGTGGCGCTTGTTCGTCACCCGGATCAGTTGGGCGCGCTGCGCGCCAATCGCGAGGGATGGCCCGACGCGGTCGAGGAGATCCTGCGTTATGACACGGCAGCTCACGTCGTGCCGCGGGTCGCTGCCGAAGACATTGACATCCACGGATACTCGGTCCGGACAGGCGAAGCGCTCTTTCTGCTGGCGGGTGGGGCTAACCGCGACCCGGCAGTCTTCGAACACCCGGATACCTTTGACACAACCCGGGCGAACGCCCGCGAACACATCACCTTCGGAACCGGTGTGCACGCCTGCCTGGGTGCGGCGCTGGCGCGCATGGAACTCCATATCGGCCTGCAGTCTTTGTTTGAGCACTTCCCGCAGTTAACCCTGGCTGACGAACCTACTTTCAACAACAGCATTGGGCTGCACGGACTCAAACACCTCCCGGTGTCACTCCGTCCGGCGAATGCAATGGTTCCCTAGCGGGAGGCCCGGCTATTCCTCGTTCACGGCCTGCTCGCGAGCCCACCGGTAGTCGGCCTTGCCGGACGGACTCCGTTCGATCGAGGCACGGAAGACGACCGCCTTCGGAAGTTTGTAGCGGGCCAGGGTTTTCGCGGCATGTTCGGTCAGCTCGCTTGCATCGGCGCGCGTGTCATCGGCGAGCGCGACGACGGCCACTACCTCCTGGCCCCACCGCTCGCTCGGCCGCCCGGTAACCACAACGTCGGCCACCGACGGATGCGACGCGATCGCGGTTTCGACCTCCTCGACGAAGATCTTCTCGCCGCCGGAATTGATCGTCACCGAATCGCGGCCCAGCAACTCGATAACACCGTCGGCTCGGTGACGGGCGCGGTCACCGGGTATCGCGTACCGGATGCCGTCGATCACCGGGAAGGTGGCGGCCGTCTTCGCAGCGTCACCCTTGTAACCGAGGGGTACGTAACCGCGCTGGGCGAGCCAGCCCATGCCTTCGTGTCCGGGTTGGAGCAGCGAGCCGAAATCTTCGGCGGCCACAAAGGTGTCCGGTCCAGGGTTGAAAGTGCCGGTCGACACCGCGCCCGTGATCGATAGGTGACTCATCTGTGCACCTGTCTCCGACGATCCCACGCCGTCCACGACCATGATGTTCGGCAACGCCTCGATCAGGCGTTCTTTGACATACGGCGTCAGCAGCGCACCGCCGTTGGCGACCACCGCCAACGACGACACGTCGGCGATGCCTTTTTCGACGGCCGCAAGCACCGGCCTGGCCATGGCATCCCCGACCACCGTCACTGCGGCCACCTTCTCCCGCTCGATGGTGCGGACGACGTCGTCGGCATCTAGATGGTCGACGACGGAAGGGAAGACCAAGGTCTGCCCGGTCGTGATTGCCATCATGACGCTCCATTGCGCGGCACCATGGATCAGCGGAGGCAAGATGAGGAGTTTGGTGCCCGGACCGGCGGCCACCCGCGCGACGATCTCGTCGATGGAACCGACAGTCTCGCCGGTCACCAGATTTCGTCCGCCGAAAGACGTCATGAAGATGTCATGCTGGCGCCACAGCACACCTTTCGGCATTCCGGTCGTGCCGCCGGTATAGAGGACGTACAGATCGTCAGGCGAGTGATGTACGGGCGGCGGTGCCCCCGAACTCGATTCGACGATGCTGTCGTAGTCCACCGCACCGTAGACCAAGTCGTTACCTGAGTCGTCGGCGATCTGAATCAGCACACGCAGCTGCGGAAGGTCCGGCAAAACTTCGGCCACCCGCGGCGCGAACGCGGCATGGTAGATCAGTGCGCTCGCACAGGAATCGGCGAGCAGATACTGCAACTCGCTCTTGACATAGCGGAAGTTGACGTTGAACGGCGCGACCCGCGCGGCGAAGGAACCAAGCACCGCTTCGACGAATTCATTTCCGTTGTACGCATACAGGCCGACGAGATCCTGCCCGACCTCGTGACCGGCAAGTGTCGACCGCTCGGTGTGGCAGCCCAGCCCCCGCGAGTGCAGGTACGCGGCCAGCCGGTTCGACCGCTCGATGATCTGCGCGTAGGTATAGCGTCGCTC
>NZ_JBAUZA010000250.1:0-5155 GCF_049585075.1 Mycobacterium sp. | reverse complement strand
TGTACTCGGGGCGGTCAGCGGGGTGCTCCGGGGTCTCCAGCATCAGCCGGGACTCGGGTTCATCCCCCGCAGCGGCCGTTTCCGGCTCGGTCGCGACGACCGCCCCTGCGGCGGTAGCCGGCGCGCTGCCCAGCAGCTCGCGCACCCGGACCGCGTCGACGCGGTCCACGGTGGAATGGGCGCTACGGACTCGCCCGTCGAGTTCGGCGAGAGCGTCGAGCACCTGTTTGCTGGTCGTCCCGAGCGCTCTGGCCAGCGAATGGACCCTCAGCCGGTCAGGCAGGTCCTCCTGCTGCGACGAGTCTTCTGGAAGCTCTGAGGATGGGCCACCGTCTATCACGTATTCTCCTCAAGCCCCCGGGCGCGTCCTTTGCGACGCGGCCACGCGAGGGCTTCGCTATACGTCCGGGTCACTTCTCCCGAACTTGTGATGGTCTCGCTCCGAGCGGCTCATGTCGAACACACTCGGCGCCGGTTGTGAATGATGGCTGGACACTCGGCGCCCGTATCGCGGTTCGCGGTGGTCGCGCTTGTCGAAGTCTTCATTCGGGCGTCCGCAGCCGGTCCGGCGACGTTCACCCGTTACTCAGTATCCCATACCCTCGGGGCGACTCGGACCAAGTGCACCGATCCGCGCGGTTAGGGCTTAAGAGAACCAGAGCCCGATCTCGCGCTGAGCCGACTCCGGTGAATCGGAGCCATGCACCAAGTTGAACTGCGTTTCGAGGCCGAAATCGCCACGGATGGTGCCGGGAGCGGCCTTCTCGACCGGATCGGTTGCGCCGGCCAGTTGGCGCACCGCCGCGATCGCCCGCGGCCCCTCGACGATCGCCGCCACCAGCGGTCCTGACGTGATGAACTCCAGCAGGGAACCGAAAAACGGCTTGCCGTCGTGCTCCGCATAGTGCTGGGCGGCCAGCTCATCGTCGATAACGCGCATTTCCAGCGCCGCGACAGCCAGGCCTTTGCGTTCGATGCGGCCGATGATCTCGCCCACCAGGCGCCGCTCGACCCCGTCGGGCTTGATCAACAGAAGAGTCCGCTCACTCATGTGCGCCACTCTCCCCCGCAAGCGGGAGGTGCCCCCACCTCATCGCTGATGTCTCTTAATGTCGCCGGCGCGCTCACGGCGGACAGCGTACCTGGCGAATCAGTCGGGGGGCGGCTGCTGGCCGGGCAATAGGCCGCGTCGCTGACGGCGCAGCACCTCGGCGCGCAAGTAAGCGATCAGCGCCCACACGCCGGCAAAGAGCAGCCCGATCAATCCCACGCCCGGGTACAGCAGGAAGCCGGCAATCAAGACCAGCTGCATGGCAAGGTCCAGCCAGATGGCCCACGACCGGCCCTGCAGCCCGGTGAGCAGGACCAGGATCACCGCCGAGCCGATCAGATATCCCAGTGCGACGGGGGAAAGACCGCCGCCGACAGCGCCGACCACCGGCACGGCCAGCAGCACCACGATCGCCTCCAGGATCAGCGTGCCCGCCATCACGCCGCGGAAGCTTTTCCACGGATCGGGCGTGGTCACGCCGGATCACGTCGGAACAACGTACGTGCCGCCCCGGCGGTGACCACCGAGCCGGTGATCACGATGCCGGTCCCGGACAACGCGTCCTCACCGACTTCCCCGCCGGCAAAGACGTCGTCAACCAGTGCGGTCGCGGTTTCGATTGCGGCAGGCAGGTTTTCGCACGCGATGACACGGTCGGGTCCGTACCACTGCTGCGCGGCCAGCTCCAGCGACTCCACGTCGAGAGCGCGCGGTGATCCGTTGTGGGTGACCACAATTCGATCAAGCACCGGCTCCAACACGGAAAGGATCCCGCCGACGTCCTTGTCGGCCAGCACACTGACAACCCCGACCAGGAACCGGAAATCGAACTCCTCACCCAGCGTTTGCGCCAATGCCGCCGCGCCGGCGGGGTTGTGCGCGGCGTCGATGAACACCGTCGGTGCGCTGCGCATCCGCTCCAACCGGCCCGGGCTGGTCGCGGCTGCGAACCCGGCCCGCACGGCATCGACATCGAGCTGACGCTGCGCGCCGGCACCGAAAAACGCCTCGACGGCGGCCAGCGCCACCACCGCGTTGTGGGCCTGATGTTCACCGTGAAGCGGCAAATACACATCGGAATACACCCCACCGAGGCCCTGCAACTGCAGCACTTGGCCACCGATGGCGATTTGGCGACCCAGTACGGCGAACTCGGATTCTTCGCGTGCGACCGCGGCGTCGGCGCGCACTGTTTGGGCCAGCAGCACCTCCATCGCCTCGGGTACCTGGCGGCCGATCACCGCTACGGTGTCGGGTGCGCCCTCAGGGGCCTTGTGGATGATGCCGGCCTTTTCGCCAGCGATCCCGGCGATGTCGGCACCGAGATATTTGACGTGGTCGACGCTGATCGGGGTGATGACCGCGACCGGCGCGTCGACCACATTGGTGGCGTCCCAACGGCCCCCAAGACCCACCTCGATGACCGCGACCTCGATCGGCGCATCGGCGAACGCCGCGAAGGCCATTGCGGTGAGCACCTCGAACTTGCTCATCGCCGGGCCTCCGGCATCCTGCGACTGCGCGTCGATCATCTGCACGAACGGCTCGATCTCGGAGTAAGTGGCCACGTACCGGGCTGGGCTGATCGGCTGTCCGTCGATGGCGATCCGCTCGACCGCCGATTGCAGATGCGGGCTGGTGGTCCGTCCGGTGCGCCGCTGGAACGCGGCCAGCAGCGCGTCGACCATGCGCGCCACCGAGGTCTTGCCGTTGGTGCCGGCGATATGAATCGACGGGTAGCCGCGCTGGGGTGAACCGAGAAGGTCCATCAGCGCGGTGATGCGAGTCAGGCTCGGCTCGATCTTGGTCTCCGGCCAGCGCTGGTCGAGCAAATGCTCGACTTGCAGTAAGGCCGCGATCTCATCGGGGGTTGGCACCATGCCGGTGGATCCTGGGTGGGGTGGCTCCAGGGTCACTGCAGGCCGGCCAACCTGGCCGTTATCCGGGCGGTTTCCTCGCGGGCCACGCGTTGACGCTCTCGTTGTTTGTCGACGACAGCGGCCGGCGCCTTGGCCATAAAGTCAGCGTTGCCTAATTTGGCTGTGGTGGAAGCCAATTCCTTCTGCGCGGCGGCCAAGTCCTTTTCCAGTCGACGACGCTCGGCCTCGACGTCGATGGTGCTCGAGGTGTCCAGTTCGACGACGACGATACCCCCGGCAAGGCCGACCTCAAGCGATGCCGACGGGCTGAATTCCGGGCCCGACTTGGTCAGCCAGGCCAGCGAGGCGACCGAGCCGATCTGAGTGCTTAGGTCGGCGGCGTCGATACCCGATAATCGGGCGGGCACTTTCTGCCGGTCCGCCAAACCCTGGTCGCTGCGAAAGCGGCGGATCTCGGTGACCAGCTTCTGCATGTCCGTGATCCGTTGCCCGGCAATGCTATCCAGGCTGATGCCGGACGACTTCGGCCACTCAGCTATCACTAGCGACTCTTGTCCGGTCAACGCCTGCCACAGCGCCTCCGTGATGAACGGGATCACCGGATGCAGCAACCGCAGCAGGGTGTCCAGCACGGCGGCCAGCACCGCGGTGGTGTGGGTTAGACCGTCGGCCAGTTGCGTCTTGGCCAGTTCGACGTACCAGTCGCAGAACTCATCCCAGGTGAAGTGGTAGAGCGCCTCGCAGGCGCGGCTGAATTCATATCCGTCGAAAGTCGAATCAACTTCGGCCCGAACCTCTTCCAGCCGCCCCAAGATCCAGCGGTCAGCATCAGTCAATTCGGCGGGATCAGGCAGCGGGGCCACGGCGGCACCGTTGAGCAACGCGAACCGGGTGGCGTTGAACAGCTTGGTGCCGAAATTCCGGGACGCCCGCACGTGATCTTCGCCGACCGCGAGATCGCCGCCGGGACTGGCGCCGCGGGCCAGGGTGAACCGCAAGGCGTCGGCACCGTAAATATCCAGCCAGTCCAGCGGATCAATGACGTTGCCCTTGGACTTACTCATTTTTCGGCCCGACTCGTCGCGGATAAGGCCGTGCAGGAAGATGTCGGTAAACGGCACCTGGGGACCTCGATTGCCGTCCTGCGTGATGGCGTCATCTCCGCCGACGAAGGTGCCGAACATCATCATCCTGGCCACCCAGAAGAAAAGGATGTCGTAGCCGGTCACCAAAACGCTTGTCGGATAGAACTTCTCCAGCTCCAGGGTTTTCGAAGGCCAGCCCAGAGTTGAGAACGGCCACAGCGCCGACGAGAACCAGGTGTCCAGGACGTCGGGGTCTTGCTCCCAACCGTCGGGCGGTGTCTCATCGGGACCGACGCACATCTGCTGACCCTCAGGGCCGTACCAGATCGGGATCCGGTGGCCCCACCACAGCTGCCGTGAAATGCACCAGTCATGCATGTCGTCGACCCAGGCGAACCAGCGCGGCTCCAGGCTGGCAGGGTGAATCACGGTGTCGCCGTTGCGGACTGCGTCGCCAGCGGCCTTGGCCAGCGATTCCACCCGGACCCACCACTGCAGCGACAGCCGCGGTTCGATCGGCTCCCCACTGCGCTCGGAGTGTCCGACGCTGTGCAGGTAGGGGCGTTTCTCCGCGACGATTCTGCCCTGTGCTGCAAGAGCTTCGCGAACGGCGACGCGGGCGTCGAAGCGGTCCATCCCGTCGAATTGTGTTCCTGTGTTGACGATCCGACCCTTAGTATCCATGATCGACGGCATCGGCAGCTCGTGCCGGAGTCCGATTTCGAAGTCGTTCGGGTCGTGGGCGGGCGTGACTTTGACTGCTCCGGTGCCGAATTCAGGGTCGACATGATCGTCGGCAACGATGATGAGCGCTCGGTCCAGGAAAGGGTGCGGCAGCGTGGTGCCGACCAGCTTTCGGTAGCGTTCGTCGTCGGGATGAACAGCGATCCCGGTGTCGCCCAGCATCGTCTCCACCCGAGTGGTCGCCACCACGATATGCGGCTCGGAATCGTCGAGCGAGCCGTACCGGAACGACACCAGTTCGCCTTCGACGTCTTCGTATCGGACCTCGAGGTCCGAGATCGCCGTTTCCAGCACCGGCGACCAGTTCACCAGCCGCTCGGCTCGATAGATCAGACCTGCGTCATAGAGCCGCTTGAAGATCGTGCGCACTGCCCGCGACAGCCCGTCGTCCATGG
>NZ_JBAUZA010000249.1:0-7555 GCF_049585075.1 Mycobacterium sp. | reverse complement strand
CCAGCGGCGCCCCGACGTTCGCTGCGGTAGCCAAGCGCTGCACCGAGCAGTTCGGCGGACGGTTCACCATCCAGCAGTTCAGCTTGCCCCGGTCCTCTGATGACCAGCGGCTGCAACTGGCGCGCCGGCTGAGCGCCAACGACCGCAGTGTGGACGTCATGGCACTAGACGTGATCTGGACGGCGGAGTTCGCGGAAGCGGGCTGGGCATTGCCGCTTTCGGATGACCCGGCCGGCCGGGCCGAGGCCGATGCCACCGCCGACACCCTGCCCGGGCCGCTTGCCACGGCCACCTGGAAGCGTCGGCACTATGCTGCACCACTGTCGACCAATACCGAATTGCTTTGGTACCGACCTGATTTGATGGACAAGCCGCCGGCAACCTGGACCGCGATGGTAGATGAGGCAACCCGGTTGCACGCCGCAGGCAAACCCAGCTGGATCGGCGTCCAGGCCAGCCAGGGCGAGGGTTTGGTGGTGTGGTTCAATACCCTGCTGGAAAGCGCGGGTGGCCGGGTGCTGTCCGATGACGGCCACAAGGTCACGCTTACCGATACGCCAGCACACCGCGCCGCCACCGTCGGCGCTCTGCGGATCCTCAAGTCGGTGGCCACGGCCCCCGGTGCCGACCCGTCGATCAGCCGGAGCGACGCGGGTACTTCACGGTTGGCGTTCGAGCAGGGGAAGTCGGCCTTGGAGGTCAACTGGCCATACGCGCTGGCGTCCATGCTGGAGAACGCGGTGAAGGGCGGCGTGGCGTTTCTGCCGCTCAACCGCCGTCCCGACCTGGCCGGCAGCATCAACCACGTCGGCGCGTTCGTGCCGACTGACCAGCAGTTCCGCGCGGCCTACGACGCCAGCCAGAAGGTGTTCGGGTTCGCTCCGTATCCCGGTGTGCAGCCGGGCCAGCCGGCCAAGGTAACGATCGGCGGCCTGAACCTGGCAGTGGCCAAGACCACGCGTCATAAAGCCGAGGCGTACCAAGCGATCAGATGCCTGCGCGACGTGCGAAGCGAAAAGTACATCGCGTTGCAAGGTGGGCTGCCCGCGGCGCGGACCTCGCTGTACTCCGATCCGCAATTCCAGGCGAAGTACCCGATGTACAACATCATTCGTCAACAACTCAGCAACGCCGCCGCGCGGATAGCGACGCCGGTCTACCAGGCGGTGTCCACGCGGATGTCGGCCACGCTGAGCCCGATCAACGAAATCGACCCGGAGAAGACTGCCGACAGCCTCACCGCGCAGGTGCAGAAGGCCATCGACGGCCGGGGGCTGCTGCCGTGAGCGCCCCGGAGCGGCGCCTGGCTTACGTCCTCGTGGCGCCCGCGGCGATGCTGATGCTGGCCGTCACCGCCTATCCGATCGGCTACGCGATTTGGCTGAGCTTGCAGCGCTATAACTTGACCACCCCGAACGACACCACGTTCATCGGGCTCGGCAACTACCAAACGATCTTGACTGATCGATATTGGTGGACGGCACTTGTGGTGACGTTGGCGATCTCGATTGTCTCAGTGTCGATCGAATCTGTGCTGGGCCTGGCGCTGGCGTTGGTAATGCACCGCACCCTGATCGGTAAGGGCCTGGTGCGCACCGCGGTGCTCATCCCCTACGGGATCGTCACCGTGGTCGCCTCCTACAGCTGGTACTACGCCTGGACCCCGGGCACCGGCTATCTGACCAACCTGCTGCCGCAAGCTAGCGCACCGCTCACTCACCAGATTCCGTCGCTGGGCATCGTGGTCCTCGCCGAGGTGTGGAAGACGACGCCGTTTATGGCACTGCTGCTACTGGCTGGCTTGGCGCTGGTGCCCAACGACCTGCTGAAGGCCGCGCAGGTCGACGGCGCCGGCGCATGGCGCCGGCTGATAAAGATCACCTTGCCGCTGATCAAACCGGCCATCCTGGTGGCACTGCTGTTCCGCACACTGGATGCGTTCCGGATTTTCGACAACATCTACGTGCTCACCGGCGGCGCCGGCAACACCAGCTCGGTGTCGATCCTTGGCTACGACAACCTGTTCAAGGGCTTCAATGTCGGCCTCGGCTCGGCGATTTCGGTCCTGATCTTCGTATGCGTGACCATCATCGCGTTCATGTTCATCAAAGTGTTCGGCGCATCGGCGCCGGGCGTCGACGGCGATGGACGCTGAGCCGTGACCGAGCGGGTGGGTGTCCGGCGGACGGCGGCCTGGCTGATCATCGATACCGTCGTGCTGCTGTATGCGCTGTTCCCGGTGTTGTGGATTCTCAGCCTGTCGCTCAAGCCGACGTCAACGGTCAAAGACGGCAAGCTGATTCCGTCGTCGGTGACGTTCGACAACTACCGCGGAATCTTTCGGGGCAACTTCTTCAGCTCGGCCCTGATCAACTCCGTCGGAATCGGCGTGCTCACCACGACTATCGCGGTGGTGATCGGCGCGATGGCGGCATATGCGGTGGCGCGGTTGACCTTTCCGGGCAAGCGGTCGTTGATCGCTGCCGTGCTGCTGATTTCGATGTTCCCAGCGATCTCGCTGGTCACCCCGCTGTTCGACCTCGAGCGGCGGATCGGGCTGTTCGATACTTGGCCCGGGCTGATCATTCCCTACATCGCGTTCGCGCTGCCGTTGGCGATCTACACGCTCTCGGCGTTCTTCCGGGAGATTCCAGGGGACCTGGAGAAGGCGGCCAAAGTCGACGGCGCCACGCCCGGACAGGCGTTCCGGAAAGTAATCGCCCCGCTGGCGGCACCGGGAATCGTGACCGCCGCGATTCTGGTGTTCATCTTTGCCTGGAACGATCTGCTGCTCGCCTTGTCGTTGACCGCAACCAAAGCCGCGATCACTGCGCCGGTGGCGATCGCCAACTTCACCGGCAGTTCGCAATTCGAAGAGCCAACCGGATCGATCGCGGCCGGCGCGATGGTGATCACCGTCCCGATTATCGTTTTTGTTCTAGTCTTCCAACGACGGATCGTCGCTGGGTTGACCTCTGGCGCGGTGAAGGGATAACTCGATGGCCGAGATTGTGTTGGCGAACGTGACCAAGAGTTACCCCGACGGCGCGATAGCTGTGAACGATCTCAGTATTTCGATCGCGGAAGGCGAGTTCATCATCCTGGTCGGACCGTCCGGCTGTGGAAAATCCACCACGCTGAATATGATTGCCGGCCTGGAAGATATCTCGTCGGGGGAGCTGCGCATCGGCGGCGAGCGGGTGAACGACAAGGCACCCAAGGACCGCGATATCGCAATGGTGTTTCAGTCCTATGCGCTCTACCCGCACATGACCGTGCGACAGAACATCGCGTTTCCGTTGACCCTGGCCAAGATGAAAAAAAGGGACATTGCGGACAAGGTCGAGGACACCGCGCGAATCCTTGACTTGACCGACGTTCTCGACCGCAAGCCCTCGCAACTGTCCGGCGGCCAGCGGCAGCGAGTGGCGATGGGTAGGGCAATCGTGCGGCATCCCAAGGCTTTCCTGATGGACGAGCCGCTGTCGAACCTCGATGCCAAGTTGCGGGTCCAGATGCGCGGCGAGATCGCCCGGCTGCAGCGGCGGCTAGGCACCACGACCGTCTATGTGACGCACGACCAGACCGAGGCCATGACGCTCGGTGACCGAGTCGTGGTGATGCGCGGCGGGGTTGCGCAGCAAATCGGCACGCCCGACGAGCTTTACGAGCGGCCCGCCAATCTGTTCGTCGCCGGCTTCATCGGCTCGCCGGCCATGAACTTCTTTCCCGGCACGCTGACGGCGACCGGATTGAAGCTGCCATTCGGCGAGGTGACGCTCACCCAGCCGGTCCACGATGTGCTCGCGCAGCACCCGACACCGGAGAACGTCATCGTCGGCGTTCGCCCAGAACATCTGCAAGATGCCGCCTTGATCGACGGCTACCAGCGCATCAGCGCACTGACTTTCGAGGTAAAGGTGGACATGGTCGAGTCGCTAGGCGCCGACAAATACGTCTACTTCACCACCGAGGGTTGCGTTGTCCATTCCGACCAGCTCGCCGAGCTCGACGGCGAATCCGGGGGAGAAGAGCACGAATTCGTGGCCAGGGTTCCCGCCGCGTCGAAAGCAGCAAAGGGAAAGTCACTCGAATTAGCCTTCGACACCGTGAAACTCGCCGTTTTCGACGCCGACACCGGTGTCAACCTGACCGTTCCACCGCCGCCGCAGGTGCAGTGACCCAGACATTGGCTCGGGTGCGTGCGCACCTGCTCGCACACTTCAGGCAAGCGGGCGTCGATACCGAGCCTGACCTCGCGAGCGTGACCTTTCTGGGCGCCGAGCCAATCGAGGTGTTGCGCTTTCGCCCTGGAGCCGACGAGGTGGTGCATTATGTCTCGCTGGGATGCTCGCGGTACCCGATGGCCGAACCAACCGACTTGACCACCGACAGCGAGCGTGGCCCGCGCGCCGAAGTCGTTCTGCGGCTGCGTAATCCAGGAACGATTACCCGCTTGGCGCATAGCCTGGCGATCGTGGCGGCAACGCCCGCCGTCGAAGGAGTGGTGTTGACCGAAGACGCGTTGATCGATCTCGGCTCGCCGCTATGGGACAACCCATCCGGGTCGGCGCCGTTCACCGCGATGTTGTTGGGCGGCAGCGACATTGCGGACCTGCCGCTGGATCCGCCGCGCGACCCGGTGCGTTTTTTATCCGCGACACCGATCACGGCGACCGAGGCCGCCTGGGTGCGGCTAAGGGGAGCCGACGCGATGCGGGACGCGTGGCGAAGCGACGGGGTGGATGTGGTCGATCCCAATCGCCCTGCCGCACAGCCAGGTTGAAACTTTTCGGAGCTAGAGCCAGTTCCTGTGCCGGAATCGGAAGTACAGGACCAAGCAGGCGCCGGTCATCAAGGCCACTACCCCCGGGTATCCCCATGGCCAGTTCAGTTCGGGCATGAACCTGAAGTTCATCCCGTAGATGGCCGCGACCATGGTCGGCACCGCCAAGATGGCCGCCCAGGCCGCCATCTTGCGCATGTCGTCGTTTTGCTGCATGCCGACGCGAGCCAGGGCCGCCTGCACCAGAGAGGTAAGCATGTCGTCATAGCTGGCGATCTGGTCTGCCGCCTGCGACTGGTGGTCGGAGACGTCGCGCAGATAGCGGCGCACTTCTTTGGAGATCAGATCCTTGTGTTCGGTCTGCAAGCGCGCAAACGGGACGGAGAGCGGGTTGATGGACCTGCGCAGCTCGACTACTTCGCGTTTGATCTGGTAGATCGGCTCGATATCGGTCCGGGCGCCGGGCGTGAACGCCGTCTCTTCGATGGCGTCGATGTCGGCCGCCATCAAGTTAGTCACCCCGAGGTAGTGGTCTACGACGGTGTCGGCGATGGCGTGCATCACCGCAAAGGGACCCAGCGCCATGTGCTCGGGGTTGTTGTCCATCCGCTTGCGCACGTCTGACAGCCGTCCGTGCTCACCATGTCGGACGGTCACCACGAAATCTCCATTGACGAAGATCATGATCTCGCCGGTCTCGACGATCTCACGGGTTAGCCCCGACGAATCGTGCGGAACATAGTTGACGGTCTTGAGAACCAGAAAAAGCGTCTCGTCGTAACGCTCTAATTTCGGCCGTTGGTGAGCTTGCACGGCGTCCTCGACGGCCAACGGGTGCAGGCCGAAAACGCTCGCGACCTCCTGCATCTGGTGCTCGGTGGGCTCATGCAGGCCGATCCATGCGAAGGCTTCTTGTCCGGCCAACTGCAGCTCGCCCACTTTGGTCCGGGCGTCGGCGTGGGTGAAAGTCCCGGCTAGTCGCTTGCCGTCCACATAGATGCCGCAGTCGACCACTGCCTGATCGGCAGACGGGTCATCCGGATGCGGATGAGGAGGCTCGTCCCTTTCAGGCCATGCCAGAGGACGCAGTGTTTCCGGTATATCGCGAAACGAAGGCATCCCTCACCTCCCGTCGCAGTGCGGATCCGATAAAGCCTCGGTCATGCTACGCGCCTCAGCCGGGTATTGCCCGTGCGCGGGCGCGGCTGAGCTGGTGCGATTGGGGCCGGGGTTTATCGCGCGCATGCGTGCGCTAGTTTCGACCCGACGCGATTGGCGCATACAGCCGAACTGCACGAGGAGCGAACTGTCGTGAGCACCACACCTTTGAAGGTTGCCGTCACCGGCGCCGCTGGCCAGATTGGCTACAGCCTGCTGTTTCGCCTGGCGAGCGGCTCACTGCTGGGGCCTGACCGCCCGATCGAGCTGCGGCTGTTGGAGATCGAGCCGGCCCTCAAGGCGCTCGAAGGCGTCGTGATGGAGCTCGACGACTGCGCGTTTCCGCTGCTGTCGGGGGTGCAGATCGGCGCCGACCCGAACAAGATCTTCGACGGAGTCAACCTGGCCCTGCTCGTCGGCGCGAAGCCGCGCGGCCCGGGCATGGAGCGCGGCGACCTGCTGGAGGCCAACGGCGCGATCTTCACCGCGCAGGGCAAGGCGCTGAACTCCGTCGCCGCCGACGATGTCCGCATCGGCGTCACCGGCAACCCGGCCAACACCAACGCGCTGATCGCGTTGAGCAATGCGCCCGACATCCCGCACGAGCGGTTCTCGGCGTTGACCCGCCTCGACCACAACCGGGCCATCTCGCAACTGGCCCACAAGACCGGAGCCGACGTCAGCGACATCAAGAAGATCACCATCTGGGGCAACCACTCGGCCACCCAGTACCCCGACATCTTCCACGCCGAGATCAACGGCAAGAACGCGGCGCAGGTGGTCAACGACCAGTCCTGGATCGAGAACGACTTCATCCCCACGGTCGCCAAGCGTGGCGCCGCGATCATCGATGCGAGGGGCGCGTCGTCAGCCGCCTCGGCCGCGTCGGCAACCATCGACGCCGCGCGGGACTGGCTACTGGGCAGCCCCGACGGCGATTGGGTGTCGATGGCCGTGCTGTCCGATGGCTCCTACGGGGTACCGGAGGGCCTGATCTCGTCGTTCCCGGTGACCACGAAGGGCGGCAACTGGACCATCGTGAGCGGCCTGGACATCGACGACTTCTCCCGCGGCCGGATCGACAAGTCGACTGCCGAGCTGGCCGAGGAGCGGGAAGCCGTCACCGGCCTGGGCCTGATCTAAGCGCGGCGTCGCGGTGCCAACGCTCGGCGTCGTGCTCACGAGCTACCCGCGACTCGGTTGACGGGCGCAGGCCGTCGTCGGGATATATCGGTCCGGCGCCATAGGTAAATCCCCAAAGCGAGTCCCAGAACAAACGGGATGTCGGTGAAGAACTTGCTCCAGTACCGATCCATTTCGCCGGCCGCTTGCATCACCATCAACACGCCGTGTGCGAGGTTGGCCCACATGGTGAACCCGAGAAACGACAGATATCCGTGTGGATTTCCGGCCGAACGCAGGAGAAACACTCCCCAGACGATGTAGATGACCATCAGCATGGGTGGCACGTGCATATGCTCACCGCCACAGCGGACATCGTTCCAAATCGTCCAATTCAGCGCGCCGCCATGCTCAGCGAGCAAGGGCGATTGAGCGAGAAATCCCGCCAGCAGGAAAGTGAATATTGCCAATGTCAGCACGCCGTAGATC
>NZ_JBAUZA010000248.1:0-28505 GCF_049585075.1 Mycobacterium sp. | reverse complement strand
GGCCGCTGACCCTTCCGGCGGGAACGACGACGCTGTGGGCATGGATCGGCACGCCCGGCGAACCTGCCATCGAGGATCTTCGCTCGGCGATGGGGGGATCACGGGACGATGTGCGCGCGGCAGTCGGTCCGACCCGCCGAGGTATCGAAGGGTTTCGCGCCACACACGAGGCCGCGCTTACCGTGCATCGGTTGCTACTGGGCAACCCGGCAAGCGGTCGTTTCGGCTCCTATCGGGAACTTGAGGTCACGGCACTCGCGGCACACGATCCCCGCGCGGCGACCGAGTTCATCGCGGCGACTCTCGGCCCGCTTGCGGAAGACAACCCCGTCGCGGCGCGGCTGCGAGAAACGCTGCGTGTCTACCTTGAGGAGGCCGACAACGCACCACGCGCTGCTACCCGGCTGTACACCCACCGCAACACAATCCTCAAGCGGATCGCCCGCGCGACCGAGCTGCTCGGTTATGTGCCCGGCGAGCGACGGCTCGCCGTCGAACTGGCCTTGGAGCTACGGCGACACCTCCCGCCGCCGGTTAGCTAACCCCCAGCCATCCCGTCTCACCCCGGCGTCACCCCGGCGACCGAGGGCGCTCTGTAGCCCTACTCAAGACGTACTGCGCCTGTACCGGCAACGGCAAATTCTACTGTCTAGCAGGCGGTATGAGTCGAATGCTAACCGTTTCCGCTGGTCGTCCGCGCCCTGCCTAAGGACTCATAATCCGTTGGTCGCGGGTTCGAGCCCCGCCCGCCCCACCATTATCGACGCAGCTCAGGAGCCTTTTCCGTCGGAGCTGACCACCCGAAGGCCGCTCTCAGTCCGCAGCTAGTCCGCAGCAGCTACATCGAAGGCGTCGGCAACGGCGTCCAGATCGTCGGGCCATAGGTGGGCGTAGCGGTCGAGGGTCAACGTCGCCGTCTTGTGGCCGAGCAGCCGCTGCACGACTTTGACGTTCGCACCGCTGCGGATGGCCAGGGACGCGCATGTGTGCCGCAGATTGTGTATCCGCACACCGGGACGGTCGACCGATGCGACGGCCTTTGCGAACGGATATCGCGCACGCGTTAGTCCGTCCAACTTGCATCTCTGCCTAGGACTTTGGCCGGTATCGTCCTCAAGCGCATCGGCATGCCGCGAAGTACTTGTGGAGCCGTTATGTCACTGGCGGCGGTGGTGGACGATCCGCGAGCAACCAGCTCTACGCCGGCTGCCGCGGGCGCGTTGGTGAACATTCTGAATCAGACTACGTAGGAGTGCCGGTGGCTCTAAACCGAAGTTGGATTTTTGCCGTCACCGCGATCGGCGTGTCTGTCTCGGTTGGGTTGGTGTCGGGTGGGCTTACCCGGTGATGACCGGCGACCCTGATGCCCTGGGTTGCCAAACCCCGGCCAACTACGCTGCCACTTGTAGTTCACCGTCAACCGACTCTGACCCGCGTGGGGAGCCATTGCCGGGAAGTTGCGCCGAAGTGGATGGCCGATGGTTAACGAGGTCAAGCCGAATATCGTTTTCGTTCTTGCGGATAACGTCGGATGGGGCGATTTCGGCTGCTATGGCGGCACAACGCCGACACCGAGGATCGACGAGCTGGCAGCAGGCGGCGTGCGGTTCACCAAGGGGTTTAACCGTTAAACATCCTTCGGGTGGGTGGCATGCGGCGCTGCGGGCCGACACTATGTGTCGACTGCCGCGTCCTCGCCGGGCGTACACACTGATGGGTGCGCTTTCCCCGGATTAATCTGCTGTATCGCAAAAAGCGGTTATCTGTATCTGCTTAGCTTGAGCCGGGCGACGACCATATTGGTTGCGGCCCGGTTTGATTACTGGATGAAGGAGCCAGTTATGTTCCTCTCAGAAATCATTCGGCGCCGGGTGGTCGCCGGCGCGATCGGCGCTGGCGTGGTTACCGGAACGGTGTTATGTGCTACCGCAGGGACCGCCGCGGCTGATCCGACGCCTCGGCCACCTGACTGCACAGCCGCGAACGTAGCCAGTGTCGCGGCTGGTGTTGCGACGGCGCTCTCGACCTATCTGTTCACTCACCCGGACGTGAACGGGTTCTACACCGGCCTTCAGGATCAGCCCCAAGCTCAGATCCGCGACGACGTTCAGAACTACTTCAAGGCCAATCCGCAAGAGCAAGCCGACCTCGAGGGCATCCGTCAGCCAATGACCGACATCAGGGAGCGTTGCCAGTGGACGCCACTACTTGGGCAGAGCACCCCGTGACCGGCCGGGTGCGGTCTTGGATCGCCGCAAGCATAGCGATGATCGCTGTCACATCAATTCCGGAAATGTATTGCGTCGTGCAGCCCACCGCTGTGGCCAACGCCGACGTCTGCGCGAGCGTCGGTAGGCGTGTTTCAGTGAGCGGGTGCACCAACGTTGCTGACACGGTCAACGCCTATGTCCCGCCGCCGGCCGACTATGCGCCGCTGCCGCAGGACTTTCCGCCCCCACCGCCACCACCGCCGCCGGCGAATGTCTGCGTTGGAGCCGGCCGCCGAATCCATGTAAGCGGGTGCTTCTAAAAGCGCGACCTCGCACGTGGGCGTCGGGCGATGCGTAAACCGAAGCTGTTAGAAGAGTGTCGTTTGCGTCCTTCGGTGATCCTTGACACCCCCTGGGCCGCCCGCCGCGAGTCGGCATAAAATGTCCTATCCGCACAAAATAGACAAAACGGCTAAAATGGGCGGGCGCGCATTAAACCAACGAGGGGAGCGCCATGTCGACGGTCCTGTTCCGCAACCGCAACGGAAAGCTGGTCGATGTACCCGTGGTGACCGCCAGCCGCCTCAAAAACGAGTTCGGCACGGTCTTTGAGGAGGCCGCACTCAACGGGGCGGTGGTGATCACGAAGCACGCCACCCCCAGGGCGGTGCTACTGTCCTATGCCGAATTCGAGGCGCTGACCGCATCAGCCACACCTGCACTCGACGACCTGAGCGAGCGCTTCGACACGCTGTTGGCCAGCATGCAGACACCGCAAGCCAAAGCCGGAGTCGCGGCGGCATTCGACGCCACGCCGGAGGAACTGGGCGCCGCGGCGGTGAAGGCGGCGCGCACCGCGCAGCCACGGTGACCTTGCGCGGCTCATGGTTCGCAAAACATCGAAGCCGGCGCAGATACACGTGTTGGCAGGCGTCAACGGCGCCGGCAAGAGCAGCATTATCGGCGCGACGATCCGCGCCAAGGGCGGTGAGTACTACAACCCCGACGAGGCCGCACGCGAGGTCATGGCAGCCCACCCCGGACTGGGCCAGACCGACGCCAACGCGGCGGCGTGGGAGGTGGGCCGAAAGCTGCTAGAACGGGCGATTGATCAAGGCCTCGATTTCACCTTCGAGACCACACTCGGCGGCAACACGATGCCGGCACTGCTCTCCGAAGCCGCCAAGCGTGGCGTCGAGATCCACGTCTTCTATGTTGGGCTCGGGAGCGCCGACGCCCACATCGAGCGAGTGCGACAACGGGTCCGCGCCGGCGGGCATGACATTCCCGAAGCCGTCATCCGTCGTCGCTACCGCCACAGCCTGGTCAATCTTGTGACGTTATTACCTGTGCTGACCGAGCTACGGGTCTATGACAACTCCGCGACCGCCGATCCCGCCATCGGGCAGGCTCCGCGGCCGGTCTTGGTGCTGCACATGGAGCGCGGCCGCGTCGTCGGGCCGGCTGATCTGACGTCTACTCCGGCTTGGGCCAAGCCCATCGTCGCTGCAGCGCTCGACTCCTAGCCGGACCAAATCCCTAGTCAGCGTCGCTGATTGCGACGACGGTCTTGCCGCGGCTGCGACGCGCGGGGTCGAATGCCGAAGGCGCTTCGGCCAGTGGACATACCGCGCCGACGATCGGGCGCAGCCGGCCGTCGCGAAGTCGGCGTTCTAGGCCCGCAAGATCTGCCCGGTCTGGCTCGACGACGAAGAAGATTGCACGTCCGTGCTCCGGTTGAACTTGCGGTGGTTCAGCGATAGTAATCAGCGCACCGCCGGGGCGCACCAATTGCGCTGAGCGCTCGAGGATTTCACCGCCGAGCACGTCGAATACGACGTCGACGTTGCCGACGTCCTCCAGCCGATCCCGCTGCAAGTCCAGGAATGTGTCGGCCTCAAGCCCCAGCACGGTGTCCTTGTGCTCGGTACGGCCGCTACCGATCACGCGAGCTCCGGCCTCGCGAGCAAGTTGCACCGCTATGGAACCAACAGCGCCGGCCGCGCCATGAACCAGAACGGTCTGGCCGGTCACAAGTTGCGCGTGATTGAACAGTCCCTGCCATGCGGTCAGCCCCGAAATCGGCAACGCGGCGGCCACCGTGTGGTCAACATGGGCCGACAACGGCGCGAGATTGCGCGCCTCCACAGCGACGTATTCCGCGAGCGAGCCATTGCGGGCCCAGTCGGTGATCCCAAAGACCCGCTGACCCACGGTCAATCCTGTTGTCCCGTAGCCGAGCTCGGCGACAACTCCAGAGACTTCATGGCCCGGGATGGTGGGCGTCCGATCGTGCCCTGCGCGATCAGCCCAGGTTGCCGGCCAGTCGAGCTCACCAGGAGTCAAGCTGGCGGCATGGACCCGGACGATGACGTCGTTTTCTGCGGCATGCGGGTAGGGCATTTCGGATAACGAAAGCCCACTGAGACCCGCAGCGCGGTCACGTACGACAATTGCTCGCACAGCGGTTATCACCCCCAATGTCGGCGGACGCTCAGCTTATCGCGCGCAGCTCTTGAGGCGGCCACAGCGGCTGCGGTACTTCGACACCGAATGGCGCGTCCCAGCGGTTCCGGGATGAAACCTCATGCACGGGATGCCGATTGGCTGCGACTCCCCATTTGCCCCGCGGGTAGCCGAGGGTCAGCATGGCCGACATCTTCCAGCCTTCCTCGACGGGCACGCCAAGTAACTCGTTCACCTTGTCCTCGAAATTGCGGAGCACCATCGTCATGACGCCGCCGACGCCCTCAGCGCGGGCGGCGAGCAACACACTCCAAATCGCGGGGTAGATATTGGCGCCGCCGAGGTCGTCGATGGCGAAGACGAATAGCAACAGGGGAATCTCTTCGAAATGGTCAGCCAGGTAGTCGCCTGAGCCTTTCATTCGTTGCATCGTCTTGACGTGAGCGTCCTGGTCCGCGCCGGGTGCCGGCGCCACCATCGGTCCCGTTCCTGCCATGAATTTCTCGTATTCGAGGGCGCGGGCTTGCCGGAACAGTTGGGCGAACTCGCGTATGAGTTTCCGATCGTCAACGGCCACGAAGTGCCAGCGCTGGGTGTTACCCCCGTTGGGGGCGCGAACGGCCGCATCGAGGATGCGGGCCTGGGTGTCCAACGGAATCGGGTCCGGTCGCAATCGTCGCATCATCCTGGTGGTGTACAGGGCTTCATAGATATCCATTTGCCTGCTCCTTTCCACTATTCAGGCCATGTGCTGTTGAAAATGCTGTCGACCAAGTTCCACCGCTCGAATGTGTGGTCGAAGTGCGCCAGCACGTCGTCGTTCATCGTGCCGAAAGTGGTGTCCGGGCGGTGCTTCATGCCGTCGTTGAAGGCGGCCAGAATGCGGTTCTTGAAGTCAGGACGCGGATGGGCGGCTGTCACCGCGTCAATAGCTTCGGTCGTCAGGTTTTCCCGGCCGATACCGACCACGTCCGTTGCGACACCGGCTGCGAGCAAGGCGGTTTCGGGGTCAAGGCGTCCGGTGATTTCGGGCGTCGTGTGGAGGGCGATGCCCAGCCACACCTTGTCTGCGTCGGATTGTTTGACTCCGTGCTCTAGCAGGAAATCACGCGCCGCGTCGGCACCGTCCATTTCGAATCGCTGGGTGGAGGTGTGGTAGCGGGCGGTGAGGCCAAGGTCGTGGAACATTGCTCCCACATAGAGCAGTTCGGGGTCTGGTTGCACGCCGAGACGGCGCCCATGCAGCGCGCCGAAGAGGAATACGCGTCGGGAATGGTGGAAGAGCACGTCATCTTCGGCATTGCGAATAATGTTGGTCGCCTCGCGCACCAGTGCGCTGTCGGGGATTGCGACGCCGGCGATGGTTTCAATCGACTGAGTGGCCATGATCAATCTCCTCGGATGGACAACTTTCATTGAGTTTGCGCGGGGCCCGCGCAATCCACCCACGGCTATCGCGCCGTCCTTCCCACAAAATGCGACACAATGGCGCTGTGGTCGAAGCCGGTGCGCGCTCGCGGGTGGTGGTGATCATCGTCTTCGACGAGGTGACGCTGTTAGATGTCGCCGGGGCGGGCGAAGTCTTCGCCGAAGCCAACCGATTCGGCGGGGACTATCACATCAAGATCGCATCAGTGGATGGGTGCGATGTGACCACCTCGATCGGAACCAGGTTGGGTGTCACGGACAGCATTTCGTCAATAGAATCCGCCGACACCGTCCTGGTCGCCGGAAGTGACGATCTGCCGGCGCGGGCGATTGATCCCGCACTCGTCGCGGCCGTGAAATCGGTGGCGGGTCGGACCCGGCGGCTGGGGTCCATCTGCACGGGATCGTTCATCCTGGCGCAGGCCGGCTTGCTCAGCGGCCGGCGCGCCAGCACGCACTGGCGAAATACCCGGTCACTTGCGCGGGCGTTTCCCGACATCACCGTTGAGCCGGACGCGATCTTCGTCCGCGACGGCGATATCTTCACCTCGGCCGGAGTGTCGTCGGGCATCGACCTCGCCCTCGCTCTCGTCGAACAGGATTACGGCAGCGAGCTCGTCCGCGACGTGGCTCGCTGGTTGGTCGTCTATCTCAAACGCGCAGGTGGGCAGTCGCAATTCTCGACGCTGGTCGAGGCCGACCCGCCGCCGCAGTCGGCGCTGCGAGCGGCCACCGATGCGATTGCAGCCAACCCTGGGGCGGACCACAGCGTGAAAACCCTTGCCGCGCGGGCCAATCTCAGCACACGGCAGTTGACACGACTGTTCCGATCCGAACTCGGGATGACTCCGGCCGACTACGTCGAAATGGTCCGAATCGATGCCGCCCGTGCCGCGCTGGATGCCGGCCGCACCGTGACCGACACCGCGCAAATCGCAGGCTTCGGCAGCACCGAAACCCTCCGGCGGGCATTCGTCGACCGCCTCGGCGTCTCACCGAAGGCCTACCGAGACAGATTCCGCACCGCCGCCCGCGGCTGAACCCGCTCAAAGCGTGGGGAATTCCGTTAGAGCTGGCTCAGCGTGCTGATCATTTGAATTTCGGTGTCGCGGTACGGCCGTCCATCGGGTTGGAGCAGGTCTGCAAACCAGAGCTTCGGAGTGGTCTTGTACGGGTGATCCCATGAGTCCCACGGTAAGTAGGTCTGCGTCTTTCCAATGACCAGCCCCCAATTGATCGCACCAACGTTGTGCCGCTTGGCAACTGGCAACACGCCGTCAACGGTACTGCCCAGGGATCGAGCCAGGTACTCGGTGCAGAGGATCGGCCGCCCCAACGGCGACAGTTCGGCGATCCGCGCCTCGAAGCCTGCCGGTTTGTCGTAGCAGTGGAACGTGACAACGTCGGAGTTATCCAGTTGGATGTCGGCGATTTCGCTACGCCCCAGGGGATCTCCCCACACGCCGTCCCACACCGCACTTGTTAACGGTTGACTCGGATCAACCGAACGTGCCCACCCGAACGCCAGCGAGAGCAGGTCGGCGACCCGGTCGAGCTTGTCTTTCCGTTCGACATTGCGATACACGTGGGCGGGATTATCGGGCTCATTCCAGATGTCCCAACCCAAAACGCGGTCATCCGTGCGGAATTGGCTCAATACGCCCGTGACATAGTCTCGCAGAGTGCGTCGGTAGTCGAGGTCATCGAGGTGTTCCGCGCCTGGGCTTTGCACCCACCCGGAGTTGTGGACCCCAGGTTTCGGGTCACGCTGGCGCCCCGGTTTGGGGAATGGATCCCAGCAGGAGTCGAAGAAGACAAAGAGCGGTTTTATGCGGTGGCGGGCCGCAATGTCGACAAATTGCGCGAGACGTTTTTGGAAGCCTCGGTGGTCTTGGGCCCAGAGCTGATCGTGGAGGAACACCCGCACGGTGTTGAGCCCGTGTGACTGGGCCCAGCCGAGCTCGGTATCGATGCGCCGGGGATCGAAGGTCTCGGCCTGAAACATCTCGAGCTGGTTGATCGCGTTCGAGGTGATGTAGTTGGCGCCGACGCGCCAGCCTTGGGCCTGATACCAGCGGTGGGCTCGGTCAGGTGACCATGGGCTTTGGTCTGCGGCGGCGGCGCGGGGCACCCGGGTCAGCGTAGCGCCCGCTGCCAGCAGCACCGGGAGCTTGAGCACCGTTCGACGCCTCACGCTGTGACGATAGGAGATCCGTGGTGACGCCGTGGTGAAAACTGACTAGTCGGGCCGACCGATCTCCTCGAACCGAGCGAGGGCCAAGTTGCGCTGGTCTAAGTCAAAGGCCTCGACGCGAGTGACGCGATCGCCATCGAAGAGGATGAGTATGACAAATGGAAGCTCGATCGCGACGCCCTCAGTCGACGTGCCCTTCTCGACCATGTGGGTGACGAGGCCGAAGGCAGAGTGCGTGAGGATCTCCGCCGGCTCGAGCCACAGGTCGGGGACGAGCGATGCCATCGTCCGGATCGATGACATCTGCTCGGCCATGGTGCCGGTCCCTCCATCGGCCAGCTGCCGGTGGCTGACATACGTTGCACTGGCGCCTATTTCGGCGAGCGCATCCCAGTCGTGACGGTTGGTGGCCGCGACAAGCCGACCCTGCGCCTCGATGACCTCGGGGTGCGCAACCCCCCCAGATGCGATCCACCGAGCGGTGAGCTCATCGAGTGCGTCGTTGATGTTATCTGGATCGAAGCTCACAGCGTCGCGCATGAGGTCGCCGTCGCCAACCTCCATCACCGCCAAGGCTTCCCAGGTGATCGGTTGGTCCGCCTCATTCGTGTCGCGAATGCAATGGCGGGTCAGCGAAAGGCGAGATCCTCTGATCGCGATGGTCTCCATGCTCAATCGCCAGCTGATGTGCGCTTGAAATAGCTGCTGAACGTTTTTCCACAGCGCTAGCCCATCATGTATGCCACGCAAGCCCTTTCGTCGGTCATCCAATCGGGCATCCTCTGTCATGAGGGCGAGGAAACCGCTCATGTCCCGACGGTTATATGCATCGACCAGGTGCGCCCAGGTCCGAGTCGACGCATTCTCAAGAAGGGGGGCTGGCTGATCGAGCTCGTCGAACCTCGCGAGCGCCGCCTCGAGGTCTTCCTCGTCGAACATCTCGCAACGGCTGATCAAGTTGTCCTCAACGATGGTGACGCTGATCATCCGCCACTCGGCGTGAAAGCCCTCTTCCGACGTTCCGGTGCCCACGTGCGTGAAGACCGCTCCGATGTCGGTGAGCCGATGGACAGTCTCCAAGTACGTGCTGATGTCGGTGAGGTCGTCGAACGTGTTGCGGAGGTACGCGATCAGGTTGCCCGGCTCGACCATTGCGAGCCGGCGGTGGTCGATGTTGACCAAGTTTGGCGATGTCGCGGCGATTTCGTGACGGTTGGCCGCGGAATACGCCTGCATTATGACCGCCCAGGTGCGCGCATAGGCGGCTGCTTCGCCGGCGAGGTACCGGGCGTCGAGTTCTTCGAAGGCAGCGTCGAGGTCGTCGGGATCGAAAAGCACTGAGTTGCGCAGGAGGCCATTGGCACCGACTTCCGTGAGCATCAAGTGCTCGGCAGTGACTGCCCGATGGACATCGTCGGTGTCGTAATACTTGTCGCGGGTCAGGGCAAGGCGGGATCCCCTGATGGCAATGGGCGCTACCTCCAACTGCCACGCTCGAGGCGCCTCGAAAATCGCGCGCACGACTTCTGGCCCCACCGCGCGTTCGTCGCGCAGCCCCTTTCGTCGGTCGTCATATCGTGCGTCGACAGCGTTTAGGGCTAGAACGCCGTCCACGTCACGGAGATTGACTGCATTGGCTGTGCGCACGCGAGCTCGGGTCGCAGCGTTCCCAAACGACGGTGTCGGCCGATCGAGCTCGTCGAAGCGGGCGAGCGCGGCCTCGATGTCTGCCTCGTCGAAGACTTCGGAGCGGCTGAGGAGGTCACCTTCGACCGTGTAAATGTCGATCAGCCGCCATTCGGCGTCGAAACCCTCTTGCGAAATTCCTTTGAACGTTTGGGTGACGACGGCTCCGAGTTCGCTCAACCGATGCACCACCTCGATGTAGATGCTGATGCTCGGAATGAGGTCCCACAGGGCACGAACAGATGCGTCCAGATCAACTGTTTCGCTCGTAAAAAGTCGCCGATGGTCGACCATGACCCAGTCCGGCGTTGTCGCGGGAAGTTCGTGCCGGTTGAACGCGGCGTAGTTTTGTGCGATGAGTGACCAGGCGTGCGAGTGCGCGGCAGCTTCGCCGGCGAGGTATCGCGCCTCGAGTTCTTCGAAGGCAGCGTCGATGTCGTCGGGGTCGAAACTCACGGTGTAGCAGATAAGGTCGTCGTCGACTTCCACGACCGTCAAGACCTCGACGGTGATCGGTTGGTTCGGCGCATCGGTGTCACGGCAACATTCGTGGGTTAGCGCGAGGCGAGAACCCCTGACTGCGATGGGTTCTGTGCTCATTCGCCAGCTTTCTGGCGGCTCTTCGAATAGCGCGTGCACGGCTTTCCGCCGGGCCGACCCATCGAATAAGCCGCGCAGGCCTTTTCGCCGATCTTCCAATCGGCCGTCCGTCGCCATCAGGGCGAGATAGTCATCCATGGCGCGGCGGTTGAACGCATCGATTGAACGCGCCCACGTTCGGGTAGCGGCGTTCTCAAGCCGTGGCGCCGGCCGGTCGAGCTCGCCGAAGCGAGTGAGCGCGGCCTCGAGGTCTTTCTCGTCGAACATCTCGCAACGGTTGACCGCGTCGCCGTCGACGGTCAGGAGGACGGTCTCTCGCCACGCGGCCTCGAAGCCCTCGGAGGAGGTCCCCTTGCCCACATGGGTGAGCACGATTCCGAAGGTGCTCAGCCGATGTACAACCTCGATGTGGATCGCGATGTCCGGCGCGACGTCAAAGGTGGCACGCGCATACCGGGCGAATTCTCCGGGCGCAAAAGCTATTCCGCGCCGATGGTCGATGCTCACCAAATCGGCTGTAGTCGGCGGTACCTCGTGCCGGTTGAGCGTGGCATAGCCACTAGTGATAACAGACCACGTGTGCGCGTAAGCGGCCGCTTCGCCGGCGAGGTACCGGCCGTCGAGTTCGGTGATCGCGGCGTCCATGTCGTCGGGGTCAACCACGACGTGGGCGGCGATCCGATCGTCCGTGTCGATCTCGGCGATGATCAGCTGCTCGGTGACGAACTCCCCGTACCGCGCATCGTGGTTCGGGAAACGATGACGAGCGAGGGCGAGGCGCTCCCCGCGGATCGCAACAACGGCCGACGTCGAGTTCACTACGGAGTCGGCCAGGGCTTGCATATTCGCGACCACGACATCGCGGCCTTCCCAAAGCCCGGTACTCACCACCGGAGTGCGATTATCGATGAAACTGTCGTCGGCCAGTATCTCGGCGACTGCTGCCCAGTTGTGAGCCTTGTAGTAGGCGAAGAAGCGGTCTTCTGCTCGGGTTGCCGCGTTTTCCAGCAGGTGCGCCTGCGTTTGCAGCTCTTCGAATCTCGCGAGCGCGACGTCGAGGTCTGCCTCTTCGAAGACCTCGACGCCGCTGATTAGGTCGCCTTCGACTATGAAAATGTAGAGAAGCCGCAATTCTGCGTCGAAGCCCTCCCGCGAGGTCATTTTCAGCACTTGGGTGAAGACGGCTCCGAGTTCGCTCAGCTGATGCACGGCCTCGATGTACACGTTGGAGGTCGACGTGATGTCCCACACGGCACGAATAGATGCGGCCAGATCGGCCCCCTCGATCGATACGAGCGGTCGATGATCGATGTAAACCGGATTCGGAGTCGTCGAGGGAAGTTCTTGCCGATTGAACCGCTCCTGGACCTCTGCAACCACCGACCACGTCTGGGCGTACGGCGCCGCCTCGCTGATAAGGTACCGCGCGTCAAGCTCTTTGAATGCGGCGTCCAGGTCGTCGATATCGAACAGCACCGCAACCACAATGCGCTCGTCGGCGTCGGTCCCGACGACGCGGAGTACCGGGTTGAAGAACGCCCCAGGCTGCTGGTCGAGGCCCGATAACAGGACACGATGCAGCGCGAGGCGCTCCCCGCGGGTAGCGATGACAGTCGGCGTGACACTCGTGAGCCCGAGTTCGGCTGTTACCCGAAGGTTTTCCATCTCGGCATCGCGGCCGCGGCGGATGCCATGCCCCACGAGGCGACGCCCGTCCTCATCGACGATGTCGTGAGCTATTGTCTCGGCCAAGTTGGCCCAATCGCGGGCCATGAAGCGCTTCCACAAGCGCGCGTACGTTCGGCTTGCCGCGTTTTCCAGCCGGTGCGCCCGCGTTTGGAGCTCTTCGAATCTCGCGAGTGCGGCGTCGATGTTTTCCTCGTCGAATATTTCGCAGCGGCTCAGCAGGCCGCGTTCAACCGTGAAAATGTCGATCATCCGGTACTCGACATCAAGGCCCTCTTTCGAGGCCCCTTTCAGGGTTTGGGTGACGACGGCGCCGAGTTCGGTCAGCCGATGCACACTCTCGACGATGTAGATGCAGGCATCAGGCATGAGGTCCCACGTGACACGGATGTTCGCGGCCAGATCACTCGCATCGCTGGTCAAGAGTGGACGATGATCGACGTATACCGAATCCGGTGTTGTGGAGGGAAATTCGCGACGGTTGAACGCGGCGTAGGTCTGCGCGATGACCGACCACGTCTGGGCGTACGGCGCCGCCTCGCCGGCAAGGTATCGAGCGTCAAGCTCTTCGAAGGCGGCGTCGATCTCGTCGGCATCGAACGTGTAGCCCGCAACGATCCGGTTGTTGCCGTCGATCTCGGCGACGTTAAGTGTCTCGATGCCGAACTCCCCGTGCACCAGGTCGCGGTTCGACGAACAGAGACGGGTGAGGACGAGGCGTTCGCCACGAGTCGCAATTACGGTCGACATTGTGTTCATCTCGAGTTCGGTGAGAGCTCGCATATTCGCGAGTTGAGCATCTCGACCCTGTAGGTCTCCAGCGTTGACAATCCGACGGCGATCGTATGTAGCAATATCGTCTGCGAAGAGGTCAGCCATTGCGTCCAAGTCGCGGGCCGCGAAGTAGGTATCGAACCGCTGGAGCACTTGGCTTGCCGCATTCTCCAGCCGCCGCGTCTGCAGCTGCAGTTCGTCGAAGCGGGCGAGCGCGGCGTCAAGATCTCCCTCGTCGAAGATTTCACATCGGCTGAACAGGTCGCCTTGAATTGTGAGAACGTCGATCTCTCGCCACTCGGCGTCGAAGCCGTCCTGTGAGGTCCCGGTTCCCACATGGGTGACGACCGCTCCTTGGTCGCTCAGCCGATGCACGGCCTCGAGATAGCTGGTTAGCTCCGGCACGAGTTCCCAAGTGGCGCGGAGATATGAACCCAAATCATCCACCTCGACCGTTGCGCGTAGCCGGTGGTCGATTTGCACGTAGTCCGGTGTCGTCGGAGATTGTTCACGCCGGTTGAGCGCAGCGTAGCCGGCGGCGATAACCGACCACGTCTGGGCGTACGGCGCCGCTTCGCCGGCGAGGTACCGGGAGTCGAGCTCCTCGAAAGCGGCGTCGATGTCGTCGGGATCGAACACAATCCGTGCCACGATCTGGCTTTCGGCGTTGATCTCAGAGACGCCCAACACCTTTGACCCCGACCAGCCGTCCGAGATGGAGTAACCACTGAGGGCGAGGCGTTCCCCACGGACCGCAATCACGGTTGGCGTGTACTTCGTGACTCCGACATCGGCGACTGCCCGCTCGTTTGCGATCTCGGCATCTCGACCGCGCCGGACCCCGCCGTTCACAATGCGACGACGATCGTCCATCAAAATGTCGTCAGATAATAATTCCGCCATGGCAGCCCAATCGCGCGCTGCGAAGCAGATGTTAAAGCGTTGCTCCACTTGGGTTGCCGCGTTTTCGACCCGTGGCACCTGCAGTTGTAGTTCGTCGAAGCGGGTGAGCGCGGCATCGAGGTCGGCCTCGTCGAAGACTTCAAAGCAGTTGATCAGTTCGCCATCGAAAGTGAAAAGGCTGACATTTCGCCACTCGGCGTCAAAGCCCTCCCGCGACGTGCCGTGGACCCCGTGGGTGACGACCGCTCCCAGTTTGCTCAGCCGATGCACGGTCTCGATGTGGAAGGCAAGGTCAGGCGTGACGTCCCAGGAGGCGCGGATGTAGGCGAACGCCTCACCCGGCGTGAACGCTAACGCCCGCCGGTGGTCGATGTTCACCCAGTCCTGTGTCGTCGCAGGGATTTCGCGCCGGTTGAGCGCGGCATATGAGCGTATGAGGAGCGACCACGTCTGCGCGTACGGCGCCGCTTCATCAGCGAGGTACCGAGCGTCGAGTTCCTCGATGGCAGCGTCGATGTCCTCAGGGTCGAAGAGGACGGCCGTTGCGAATCGTTCGTCGTCGTGCTCGATGACCTGAAGGACATCGACTTGGACCGCACCGGGGTCGGGGCCCGTGGCGTGCCAATGCGTGAGAATGCGGCGTTCGCCCCGGGTCGCAATAATGTCCACCATGATGTTTGCCATCGTTCCGATGTCGGCGGACACCCACAAGTCTTCGATCGCGGCATCTCGGCCCTGCCGGAGCCCGGCATTCACGACCCGGCGGCGATCGTCGCAGTAATAATTCTCGGCGAAATCCTGTGCTACGGCGTCCCAGTCGCGGGCGGCGAGGTGCGCCAGGGCGCGTTCCATCACCGCGTTTTCCAGCCGAGGAGAGCGCGGATGCAGCTCCTCAAAGCGGGCGAGCGCGGCGTCGAGATCTGCCTCGTCGAAGATCTCGCAGCGGCTGATCAGATCACCGTCGACCGTCAGGAGCAGCAGCATCCGCCACTCGGCGTCGAAACCGTCTTGGGAGATCCCATACGCGGTGTGGGTGAGGACGGCTCCGACCTCGCTAAGCCGATGTACGGCCTCGATGTAGATCTCGACGTCGGGCATGAGTTCCCATGTGGCACGTAGGAATGCGGCCAGATCGACTGCGCTCGTTACGAGGTGGCGATGATCGATGCTCACCGAATTCGGTGTCATCGCTGGAACTTCGT
Source organism: Mycobacterium sp. (assembly GCF_049585075.1). GTDB lineage: Bacteria > Actinomycetota > Actinomycetes > Mycobacteriales > Mycobacteriaceae > Mycobacterium. Next base: position 13,356 of record NZ_JBAUZA010000248.1, on the reverse strand, counting down.
GCTGGTTGAACCGGACGTACGTCCCTGCAATCACCGACCATGTGCGCGCGTACGGTGCCGCTTCGCCGGCGAGGTACCGCGCGTCGAGTTCGGCGAAGGCCGCGTCGATCTCACCGGGATCGAACACGACGACCGCCGCGACTCGGTTGTCGTCGTTGATCTCGACGACGGTGAGCGCCTCGGCCTGGAACGCCTCAATTGGTTGGTCTTGACTTACGAAGGCGAACCGAAAAAGAGCTAGGCGCTCTTTGCGGGCCGCTATCACAGTCGATGCCACCGTAGTGCTCCAGAGGTCGGCAGTGGCATGCCAATTCGCCATCTCGGCATCTCGGCCGCGTCGTACACCGGCGTTTGCGACCCGACGGCGATCATTAGCGGAAAAGTCATCGGCGAGTAGTTCCGCCATGTCGTCCCAGTCGCGGTCCACAAAATGCGCAAGGAATTGCTGGACCGCTCTGCTTGCCGCGTTTTCCGGTCGCCGCGTCTGCGGATGCAGTTCTTCGAAGCGGGTGAGCGCTGTGTCGAGATCTGCCTCGTCGAAGATTTCAAGGCGGTTGATCCGGTCAGTGTCGAGCGTGACAACTTCGATCATCCGCCACTCCGCCTTAAAGCCCTCTGGCGTAGTCCCTTCTCCCGTGAGGGTGACGACGGCTCCGAGTTCGCTTAGCCGATGCACCGCATCGATGCACATCCTGATGTGTGGCGTGGTGTCCCATACGGAACGAGCCATAGTGGCGAAATCAGCCGCCTCGATCCTTTGCCCCGGTCGGTGATCGACGAGTACCGAATCCGGCGTCATAGGAGGGAGTTCGTGTCGGACGAACCCGGCGTATAACCCTGTCATGGCCGACCATGTGCGCGCGTACGGTGCCGCTTCGCCGGCGAGGTATCGGGCATCGAGCTCGGTGAAGGCCGCATCGATGTCATCGTGGTCGACCGTGATGATCGCAGCGATCCGCTCGTCGGTGTCGAGCTCAACGATGCCGAGCACTTCAGTGTGGAACCCCCCAGCCACCTCGTCGCTGGCCGACCATCGGACACGGCTGAGGACGAGGCGCTCCCCACGGGTCGCGATGGACTGTCTTGTTATGACCTCGACTCCAAGGTCGGCGGTCATCTGTATTTCCGCGATGTTGGATTCGCGGCCGCGCCGGAGCCCAGCACCTACCGCACGGCGACGGTCGTCGCTGTAGTAGCCGTCGGCCAGGACCTCGGTGATCGCGTCCCAATCGCGGGCTGCGATGTGCGCTAGGAAGTGCTCGGCTACTTGACTTGCCGTGTTTTCTAGCCGTGGAGCCTGGAGGTGCAGTTCGTCGAAGCGGGCGAGCGCGGCGTCGAGGTCTGACTCGTCGAAAATTTCGAAACGGCTTTGCCGGTCACCGTCGAACGTGAAAAGTTCGAGCACCCGCCACGCCGCGTCAAAGCCCTCGGGAGAAGTCCCTTCCACCGCGTGGGTGACGACGGCTCCGAGATCATTCAGCCGATGCACCGCCTCGACGTACATCTTTACGTCCGGCACCATGTCCCACGTGGAACGAGCAGCTGCGGCCAAATCAACCGCCTCGATCTCCTCGATCCTGTGCACCCGTCGATGGTCGACGTACTTCGAATCCGGCGTCATGGAGGGGAGTTCGTGTCGACTGAACCTGGCGTACCCCCCTAAGATCGCGGACCACGTGTGCGCGTGGGCGGCGGCTTCGCCAGCGAGATAGCGCGCATCGAGATGGGCGACGGCGGCGTCGAAGTCGTCGAGGTCGAACGCGGTGCGCGCTGCGATCCGCTCGTCGGCAGTGATCTCTACGACGCAGAGAAACTCGATACGGGATGCGCCGGGTTGCTGGTCTTCGCCAGTGATACAAGTCCGGCAGAGGACAAGGCGTTCGGCTCGAGTCGCGATGACCGTTGCCGTGCTTTTATTGGCTCCAAGGTCGGCGAAGGCCTGCATGTTCGCGATTTCGACTTCGCGACCGCGTCTGATCTCAGCGTTCACGACCCGTCGGTGGTCGTCGACAGATGTATCGGCGGTCAGTAGATCCGCCATGGCGGCCCAGTCGCGTGCGGCGAAGTACCGCCGGAAGCGCTCGTACGCTTGGCTTGCCGCGTTTTCCAACTGCCGCGTCTGCGGGCTGAGTTCCTCAAAGCGGGCGATCGCTGCGTCAAGGTCTCCCTCGTCGAATAGCTCGGTACGGCTGAGGCGATCCCCGTCGACCATCGTTACGGCGATTTCTCGCCAATCGGCGTCAAAGCCATCTCGCGATGTCCCGTTCACAGCATGAGTTACGACTGCTCCGAGATTGCTGAGCCGATGCACGGACTCGACGTAAACGTTGGTGTCCGGAATGACGTCCCAGGTGGCGTGCATATATGTCGCGAGTTCACCGGGTTCGAACGCTCTCCCTCGCCGATGATCGATGCTCGCCCAATCTGGCGTCGTCACTGGAAGCTCATTGCGGTTGCCCGCGGCATAGGCGCGTGTGATGACCGACCATGTGTGCGCATAAGGCGCCGCCTCGCCGGCGAGATAGCGGTCGTCGAGTTCGGCGATGGCGGCGTCGATGTCGTTGAGGTCGAACGCGTTGCGCGCTGCGATCCGCTCGTCGGCGGTGATTTCTACGACGCTGAGGAACTCGATACGGGATGCGCCGGGTTGCTGGTCTTCGCCGGAGATACAGCTCCGGCAGAGGACGAGGCGTTCGCCTCGAGTCGCGATGACTGTTGCCGTACTTTTATTGGCCCCAATGTCGGCGAAGGCGTGGATGTCCGCCATCTGAGCATCTCGCCCACGTCGGAGTCCCGCGCCTACCACCCGACGGCGATCGTCTTGGGAGAAGTTGTCGGCCAACATCTCCGTGAGAGCATCCCAGTTGCTCCCGGCGAAGTACCTCTGGAAGCGCCCGTATGTTCGGCTTGCCGCGTTTTCCAGCCGACGCGCCGGTTGGCAAAGCTCGTCGAACCGGGCGAGTGCTGCGTCCAGGTCTGCCTCGTCGAATACCTCAGCGCGGCTGACCAGATCGCCATCGACCGTGATGATTTCGACGCCCCGCCACTCGGCTTCGAAGCCCTCATGGGAGGTTCCATGCCCGGCCCAAGTGAAAACTGCGCCGAGGTCGTCTAGCCGATGCGCAGTCTCGATGTAGAGGTTGTCGGTTTGGTCGAGGTCCCATCCGGCATGGATGTATTCGAGCCCTTCACCGGGCGCAAACGATGCCACACGGCGGTGGTCGATGCTCACCACATCCGGTGTCGCCGCGGCAATTTCGCGCCGATTGTGCGCAGCGAAAACACCGGCGATTACCGACCAGGTACGCGCGTGATCAGCCGCTTCCCCGGCGAGGTATCGACGATCGAGTTCCGCGAATGCCGCATTGAGGTCGTCGAGGCCGAACATGACGGCTGCCGCGATCCGTTCGTCGGAGTTGATCTCGATGATGCGAAGTACTTCGTTGTAGAACGCATCGGGCCGTTCACCACCACTCGATAAGCGGACACTAGCGAGGACGAGGCGCTCGCCACGGGTGGCAATGACTACTGGCGTGACATTCGCGGTCCCGCCGTCGGCAACGGCCCGCAAGTTGGCGATCAAGGCATCTCGCCCATGCCGGAGGCCGGAATTCACTACGCGACGACGATCATCGTCGGATATATCCCGCTCTATTGTGTCTGCTACAGCGACCCAGTCGCGGGCCGCGAAATACCTCCACAACCGCTCGTAGGCGCGGCTTGCCGCGTTTTCCAGCCGCCGCGTCGGCCGATTGAGTTCGTCGAACCTCCCGATTGCGGCGTCGAGGTCTGTCTCGCCGAATACCTCGCAGCGGTCGACCAAATCGCCCTCGACCGTCAGTACGGTAATGCCCCGCCATTCGGCCTCGAAGCCTTCTGGCGATGTCTCATGCGCGGCGTATGTGATGACCGCGCCGTTGTTGTTCAGTCGATGCACGGCTTCGATGTAGGTCGTGGTGTTTTGGTTGGCACCTCGGCCGGCGCGAAGGTATGCGAAGATCTCATCAACCCCGAACGCGCTCTCGCCTCGGTGGTCGATGGTCATCAAGTCCGGCGCGGTCGGATATGCCTCAAGCTCAAGTCGGTTGGCTGCGGCGTAAGTCTCCTTGATGACCGACCATGCGTGCGCGTACGGTGCCGCTTCGCCGGCGATGTAGCGGGCATCGAGCTCGGCGATGGCGGCGTCGAAGTCGTCAGGTTCGAATACGACGAGTGCCGAGATCTGGTTTTCGGCGTCGATCTCGACGATGACGAGCACCTCGGCGGGAAAATTAGCAGACGAGAGGAAAGAAGTGAGGGCGAGTCGCTCCCCGCGGATCGCAATGGCGGTCGACGTCATGCTCTTGACCCCGACCTCCGCGGTTGCACGCATATTGGCGATTTCGGGACCTCGACCAAGTCGGATCCCCGCGTTCACGACTCGGCGGCGGTCGTCGGTCGAAAAGTCATCGGCCAGCGTGTCCGTCATGGCGTCCCAGTTGCGGGCCGCAAAATGCACCAGATAGCGCTCGGCCACTCGGTTTGCCGCGTTTTCCAGCCGGCGGGGCTGCGGTTGCTCCTCCTCGAACCTGGCGTGCATGGCGTCGAGTTCGGCGATCGCTGCATCGAGGTCTTCGACGTCGAACCAAATCTGCAGCGCAATTCGCTCCTGCTCGTCGATGCCGTATAGCTGGAGAAATTCGTCCCGCGGCGCTCCTGGGCTCACGTCTGCAGTGCTTAGCACCGCTCGAGCGAGCGCCAGGCGCTCGCCTCGCACGGCAATAACGACACGGTTGATCCGCAGGGCCCCCGTCTCGAGATCGCGCCTCGTCTGATGCATTACCTCGTCCGAAGTGAATTCGGTCTGCTTAAAGCCGACGACTTTCCGGCGACTCTCGACGGACCCGCCGGGTGCGAACAGCCGCTCGAATTCGTCCCAGTCCTCGCGATCAACAGCGGCCATCACGCGTTCGCCCGCTCGGACGGCCGCGGTGTCCAGCTCGACCGCTGGCGCTTCAGGCGGAGCTGCGGCAGACGGCATGTCGCGCTGACCCAGAACCAGACGCGCCCTTTCGGCAAGCGCCGCAGCGCCTTTCCGCTCGTACAAGTCAACCGCTCGTTCGGCGGCTGCTCGCGCTCCGGCGACGTCACCGGCGGCACCCAAAATCGTTGCCAGCGTAAGACAGGCGTCGCCATGATCGACCAAGGCGTCGGTGCGCTCGGCGATACTGACAGCAGCCTCCGCCACGCGCCGAGCCCCGTCGTGATTATTGTCGCGCGACAGCAGCCGCGCCCGAAGTGTGCGCCAGGCGATCGACGGCTTCAGCGCGTGCCCTGCGAGTCGCTCACTCTCCGTACACAATTCGTCAGCCTCGGCGTCTCGATTGAGCGCGAGGCAAGTTCGACCCAACAGCGCCGCCGTCTCGGCGGTATCGGCGTCCAGGCCCATACGGCGAAAACCGTTGTAGGCCTTACGCAGATGCGGTTCAGCGGCGGCAGGATCGTCGATCACCAGCTCGACAATGCCGGCGAACTGCTCGACTTCTAAAAGCGCATGGCGCAGGCCGAGCTCGGTGAGTGTGCGCCGGGCCGAGTCGATCATCCGCCGGGCGGCTGCGCCGCGGCCGCGGAAGGCTTCCAACACCGCCTGGCATCGCGTCGACGTCGCCTCGACCGCCGGCGAGTCGGTGGTGATTCGCAGCAGCCGCACCACGTCAAGACACCGGCCACCAGCGCGCGGAACAGGATTGGGACCCCACAGTGCGGCGAGCGGCGCGCCTGCCAGCACGTCGTTGACCCGGCGGTGTTCGCGCGCGCGACGCGCAGCGGTCAGAGCTTCATCCAAGGCGATTTCGCAATCGGCGATGCGCCCGAGCCGGGCGAGGCACCCAGCCCGCACGGTGTGCGCTGTGGCTTCCCCTGCGGCATCATCTAATTCGGCCAGCTTTTCGGCAGCGCCGGCTAATGCGGTTTCGGCCTCGTCCAGTCGTTCGGGATGGATCAGCATCGACAGCTGTCCGTCGAAGCACGTCGCCCATGCCGTCAGCCGGGCGGAATCGACTGTCGCTGCTTGCAATTGCGAGACCGCGCCTGCCGCCGAAGTCACATCACCCGCGGCGAGCAGGGCCTCGCAGCGCGCGATCAGTAGCTCGGCGGCCTGGTCGTCGCGGTCGGGCAACTCTTCGTCGAGCTCCTCCAGCGCGTGCAGTGCTCGGTCGTAGAGCTCCGCGGCACCTTCGTAGCCGAGTCGAGCCATCGCCTGGTCTGCGGCACGTCGGCAGTACTCGACGGCCTTAGCCGCATTTCCTGCCCAGGCGCACTCAAAGTAGTGGTAGGCCAGCTCAGCCAACAGCTCGTCGTCTGCCCCGGCCTGGGTTTCCAGCGTTGCGGCAATGCGTTGATGCAGCCGCATGCGACGCACCGATGCCAGCTCGGCAAGAAGCGACTGCCGAACAATGGCGTGGTTGAACCGATATCGACCGCCAGGCTCCTCGATGATGATGCCGGCCTTGCAGGCCTCGTCGAACGCGTCAACCAGGTCCTGCTCGACGACTCCCTCCACGAGGTCCACATCGAAGCGGCTGCCAACGACCGCGGCTGCGGCGAGGGCCTTGTTCGTCTCCGCAGAAAGCCGCGAAAGTCGGCGGCTCACGGTTTCCCGAACGCCCTGCGGCAAGGTGCTTGGATCCCAGATGCCGCCACTTTCATCGACATGGCGAAGCGCCTCGATGAGGAAGAACGGGTTGCCACCGGTGACCGACGCCAACGCCCGAGCGAGCTCTTCGTCGTCGTAACCGGCCTCGGTGACGTATTCGGTCACGTCGTCCTCGTCGAGACCGCTGAGCTGAAGGCGGTTGGCGGTGCCGTCACGGTGCAAGTCGGCGAGCATCGCCGCGAGCGGATGGGAACGGTCGAGGTCGGTGCTGCGATAGGTACCGACGATCTGTACGCGGGCGTGGTCACCGAAGCGCAGGAGATGCCGCAGCAAGAGCAGCGTGGGTTTGGCTGCCCAGTGCAAGTCGTCGAGGATCAACACGACGGGTGCGCTCCCGGACGCGGCTTCCAACAGCGCAACGGCGGCGTCGAAAAGTGCGTAGCGTTCGGTTTCCGGATCGGCTCGGGTTGGCGCGGCCAGATCGGGCAGTACATCGGTCAGGCCGGGAACCAATGCAAGTAGTGCTTCAACCCCGCGCAGTCCGCGCAGCCGGGTCGCACCGATACACGGGACGAGCGAACGCAGCGCTTCCGCGAACGGCTGGTAAGGCGCACCGAGGTCCTCATCGCAGCGGCCGTACAGCACAACCGCCCCTTGCTCGTAGGCCTGTTGTGACCACTCGCCAGCCAGACGTGTCTTGCCCACGCCCGGCTCTCCGGCAATCAGAACCGCGTGCATGCCGCCTGTGAGCGCAGTCTGCCAAGCAGACAACAGCCCCTCGAGCTCGTGGCCGCGGCCGACGAACGGCCCGGGGCCGGTCAGTATCGCGGGGAGGCTGGGTCGCTCGATCGGTGTATCGGTTGTCTGCTCGTCAGCACCCTCGTCGGTTGTCTCCAGGCGCAGCTCGAAAACGTGCTCGGGGCGTGCCAGGTTTTTGAGCTGACGCATCCCGAGGTCGGCGAGCAGAACATCGTCGGGCAGTGAGTCGATGACGAGTTCGGCGGTCGCACCCGAACACAGGATCTGGCCGCCCACCGCTAGCGACCGCAGCCGCGCAGCACGGTTCACCGCGCGACCGAAATAGTCGCCGTCGCGGAGCTCGACCTCGCCGGTATGCAGGGCGATGCGAATACGCATGGGCTCCCGCAGTGCCCACGGCTCGTGCCCGATCGCTTCCTGCAGCTCGATCGCGGCAGCAGCCGCCCCCGATGGCCGGTCGAAGACCGAGAAGGTGGCATCGCCCTCGCCGCGGGTCTTGATCAGCCGTCCACCGCGGGACGTGACGACTTGTTCGACGAGCTCGTCGTGGCGCGCCAGGGCGATCGCCATCGCGTCGGCCTGGGCCTCCCAAGCGGCGGTTGACCCTTCAATGTCGGTGAGTAGGAACGTCACCGCGCGTGTCATTGTCGAAAGATTCTGTGCCACAGGCATATCCAGCGCCGTGTCCTGGGACACGATCGCGGCCTCGAGTCGCCGAAGTTCCGACCCAGGGTCAATGCCCAGCTCTTCGGCCAGCAGCGACCGTGCTCGTTGGTACGCGGCCAGAGCCTCGCCCTGCCTACCGGCGCGATAGAGGGCGAGCATCAGCTGGCCCCATCGCCTCTCGCGAAGGGGTGCGTCGGCCACCGCGGCCTCGAGCTCGCCGATGATCTCCGCGGCCCGGCCCGTCGCCAGCAGAGCATCGGCCCGATCTTCGACCAGCGCGGCATGGCCCTCTATCCAGCGTGTCTTCTCTGATATTCCCCGGCGGGTGTCAGGCAGTTCGGGGGTTCCGCGCCACAGCGTCAGCGCCTCCTCGAAGCGGGCCACTGCTTGGCTGGTGTCGCCGGCAGCTGCGGCATCACGGCCCGCCCTGGTGGCCAGCCTGTAGCGCGATGCATCGGTCTCGGATGTGGTGAGGAGCCAGCCCGTTCCCTCGGTCAAAACGAAGCCCTCATCCAGCGTGCGCCGCAGCGCCGAAATGTGGGTCTGGAGGGCCTTGGCGGCGGTGCGCGGCGGGTCATCGCCCCAGAGGAGCTCGAGCAGCGTTTCGGCCGACACGACCGAACCGCCGTGCAACCCGAGCATTGTGAGGATGGCGCGCGGTTTCGCGCCCGGGATCATGACCGGGGCGCCGTCCCGCCGGACCTGTAGAGGTCCCAAAACCCCCAGCTCCACCGCATGAAGCGTACTCATCTCCCGATCGTCGGGGAGGGGATTCAACACACGGTCAAGGTCGAGTAAAGGCGTCTTGCCTGCACGTTTTGAGTGTGCGGACTCCGGGTGTCCCTACCGAGCGGTCGCGATGCGGGCGGGCGCCGGCCGATCGCGCCTTCTCATCTCAAGTGTTCGCAACCTGCTCGGAAGTTGACCGCGCCACCTGGTCGGGCGTCGGACCTGGCCGGTCGTTGTAGGCGCTGTCGATGAGGGGGCGCTGTTGGGCGTCAAGCTGGTCGGCCTGCGCACCTCCCCCCAACCATCGCCGCCAGTCGTTGAGGGGTAGGTGCTGGGTCGGGATCAAGATCCCGGTGATGTTGCCGCGATTTACCACCACGTTGGCCGGATTATCGAGGCGCACATTGACGTAGTCGTGGATGGTGCCCCCGCCGTACTGGGCGTTCTGCCAGGCCAGCTGGTAGTTGGGGGAGGCCAGGTTGGTCGGATAGTCACTCCATCCGTCGTATTGACGGGCCACCAGGATCACCTGGTTCGCGATGCTGGCGGGTACGCCCTGGCCAAGGGAGTCGATCTGGTCATTATGGGTAAACGTGTCACCCAACATAATGAAGCGCACCCCGGGCGGCGGTGTGTACTTCGACAGATAGAGCGCGACCACTTGCGATCCGAGGCTGAACCCAAGCACGGTGTCGCCGGCGTGAAGGGGTGTATTGACCAGCGCCGTCACACCTTGGGCATTGTGCGCGCCGTCGGCGGGATAGGACACCTTGACACAGGGACACAACGTCCCGCCCAACTGGGTTTTGGTTAGCGACACCACGGTCCCGTTGACACCGTCGTAGTCGAACGGTTCAAGAGTGTAGGTGACGCCACCCGCCTTAGCTGCCGGGGGATCCAACGATAGCGCCACGGTGATGCTCGCCATCACCGCCAACACTTTGGTTAACCCATTCATCACCCACCGGCCTGCCGTATCGGATGTTGATAACCGCGAGTAGCAAATTACCTGGCAAACAGTCGGGAAACGCGGCGCAACACACCGTACGGCCGTCTCAGCGTTGCTGGAGCGATCCGATGCTTGTCATTTCACGTCAACGGAACCTGCTCGGCGGTCGAAGCTGCCAACTGGTCGGGAGTCGGGCTGGGCCGGTCGTAGGCGCTGTCAATGAGCGGGCGCTGTTCGGCGTCAAGCTGGTCGGCCTTCGCACCCTGCAGCTGCCATCGCTTCGGGACGTTGACCGGTAGGTGCTGCGTCGGGATCAAGATCGCGGTGATATTGCCTCGGGTTGTTACCACGTTGGCCGGATTGTCGAGCCGTGCATTGACGTAGTTGTGGATGTAGGCCGCGCCCGCCTGGGCGTTCTGATTCGCCAGCTGGTAGTTGGGCGAGTTTGTGATGGTGGGATAGTCGCTCCATCCATCGTATTGCCGCGCCACCAGGATCACCTGGTTGGCGATGTTGGCGGGAACGCCCTGCCGCTGGGAGACCAGCTGATCGTTGCGGGCAAACGTGTCACCCAACAACACGAATCGCACACCGGGCGGGGGTGTGTGCTGAGCCAGGTAGAGCGAGATCACTTGCGAGCCAAGGCTGAACCCGAGCACGGTGTCACCGGAGTGAAAAGGAGTTGCGGCCAGCGCCGTTACTCCTTGGTCATTGTGCATGCCGTCAGCGGGATAGGGCACCTTCACACAGGGACATAACGTGCCGCCCAACTCAGTTCGGGTCACCGACATCGTCATCCCTCGGACGCCGTCGTAATCAAACGGTTCGACTGTGTAGGTGACGCCCGCCGCGTTAGCTAGCGGGGGATCCATCGACAGCGCCACGATAATGCTCGCAATCACCGACAACGCCTTGCCTAAGCCATTCATCATCACCGGCCTGCCGCATCGGATGTGAAATTACCGCGAGTGCAAAATACCTTGTGATCAGCCGGAAACGTGGTGCGACACCGAGAAACGTCGAATGCCTTGCGCCCCACTACGGGGTCGACGGCTCCGGCGGGTTGTCGACGGGCGAGGCCTGCCGGCGGCCAAACGCAATCAAGTGGCGGGTGCGCTCGGTGTCCTCGGTGAGGTCGTGCATCCGAGCAGCAAGCAAATCCTGCCAGTACACGTGGCCTTCTTCGGCCCCGTCGGCCGACACGACCCGCAGCGGGAGGCCGCCGGCTTCGGCGAGCACATTCGCGGCATGTCGCAACGTGTCGCGCGTGCCGACGGTGCCGCCCACCTCGACATCTGCGGGCTCGGGATGCATTACGTCGGCAACGAAAAAGGTTTCCAGCGGATCGGTGGTGTAATCACGAGTCACGTGCAGTCCGCGCCGCGCGATCTTCTCGGTCAAGACGGACCGATCGAGCACCAGCACCGACACCGCGTAGCCCGTGACGGCGGCGATGATGAGCGGCAACAGCGCGGGCCAAGCGTGCGTCAACTCCAGCGTGAAAATGATTCCGGTCAGCGGCGAGCCCAGGACGCCGCCGACGACGGCAGCAAGGCCCAGGATCGCCCAGAATCCCGGAAATACCGGTGGAAGTCCTTGTCCGACAAGGGCGCCCAGAGCACCACCGATCATGAACACCGGAGCGAGCACACCGCCAGAAGTGCCTGAGCCCAACGACAGCGACCAGATCAGCGTCTTCACCACAAGAACGCCGACGATAACCGACATGCCGGCCTGCCCAGTCAGCAGCGCGTTGATCACGTCGTAGCCGACGCCCAGAGCTCGCGGCTGGATCAGGCCGCCCAAACCGATCACCACACCGCCGATCGCCGGCCACCACATCCAGTGAAACGGCAACCGCGCGAAGAGATCTTCGGCCAGATACACCAGTCGCGTCGCGGCGACGGCGACCACGGCGCCGCACAGGCCGATCACAAGGGCCAATGCGTCGATGTTCCAACCAATTTCGCTGACGTGGGCAACGACCGGGAATATCGGGCCAGTCCCGAGGATGAACCCGCGCACGACGGTCGCAATGACCACTGCGGCCGTGACCGGAACCAGGCTGCGGGGCCGCCACTCGAACAACAGCAACTCCACGGCCAGCAGAATCGATGCCAGGGGAGCGTTGAACGTCGCCGCCATGCCCCCGGCAGCACCGGCAACGAGCAGGGTTTTCCGTTCATCTGCGGTCAGATGCAGTTGTTGGGCGAGGATCGAACCCAGCGCGCCGCCGGTCATGATGATCGGTCCCTCAGCACCGAATGGCCCACCGGTGCCGATGCTGATTGCCGCCGAAATAGGTTTGAGGACAGCGACTTTGGGTTCGATTCGACTGCCACGGGTCAGGATGGCTTCAATGGCCTCGGGCATGCCGTGACCGCGAATTTTGTCCGAGCCAAACCGCGCCATCACGCCGACCACCAGACCGCCGGCGACGGGTGCGCCCAGGATCAACCACCACGGATGGTGCTGCGCCCCCGGCGCGACAAGGCCGTAGGCCCAGCGTTGGTAAAAGACAAGGTTGGTGACCAGCCCGATCAACTTCAGCAGGCACCAGGCCGCGCCCGCCGACAGCGCTCCGATCGGCAGTGCCAGCGCCGTAGTCAGCAACATGCGCCGGTCGACCACGAAATCTGCTAGGCGTCCACCCGTGACCGTCACGCCTGGTATTGCACCATGTAAATCCTGGGCACTTGCTGTGAGGTGTAGACCGCCCGAGTTGGCTCAACTCCCGGTGCCGTAGGGCGGCCCGAGAAAGCGCTGCAGCATGGTCTGTTGATCGGCCGGGTCTTTGAGCGGCCAACACCACAGTGCCAAGAAGACACGGATCAGCCATTGTGCGGCGAGCGGATCATCGCTTTCGAGGCCGAGCATTTCGGCGGCAAAACTCTGTACGGCAGGCGAGTTGGTGATCCATTGGCTAATCGGAGTTTCGTGCATCGACCGCATCAAATGAGCCAGTGGATCCGATTGCATACCTTGCAGAGCCAGGATGGTGGCGGTGACCACTCTGTCGGGGCCCTTGAGGTCTTTGATGGCTTGGCGGGCCGTGTCGACGACGCGTGCCGCCTGGATCGCGACGACGGCGTCGCGGATCGCGGCTTTGCCGCCGGCATGCCGGTAAATCGTCGCCGGCGAGCAGTGCACCCGGGCTGCCAACGCCTCGATCGTGAACGCGTCGTAACCCCCGCGAGCAATCAAGTCGGAAGCGGCCTCGTAGATCCGTTCGGCAGCTTCGCTTTGGCGGTCCCGTCCGACCAGCCAGTCGTGGCGTGGCATTTCAGCAAGCTCCCTCGGTCGCAATGCGCTGGACAGTTTCTCTCAATCTGAGAATTTCTAACCTATCTTTCTCACCGAAAATCCCAGGTGGTACCCGGCATACCGCTTCGCCAGCAATCGGCTCGGGCGGCACAGCGTTCCTCAACTTTGTCGCGCACCGTTGACCTGCCCCCATGCGGCCTTCAGCCTGAACTGATGACGGTCGTGGACGATCCGACCCAGTTCTTCAGCGCCGCGGCGTTGCAGGACCCGTACCCGTTGTATGACCGCATGCGTGCAGAGGCGCCCGTGCATCGCATCGGCGACTCGGTGTTCTACGTCGTGTGCGGGTGGGATG
>NZ_JBAUZA010000247.1:0-2491 GCF_049585075.1 Mycobacterium sp. | reverse complement strand
CCGCAGGCCCGGCGCTGCCCCGCCGCCGGCCCCGTCCAGCAAACGGGCCTACCAGCGTGTCGAGGTTCCGGCGCTGATAATCGAGGGCGGCTGCGACAAACTTCTCCCGCTGGGCTGGGCGAAGGAGATCGCCGACCAGATTCCCCGCGGGCGCTCGGCTGTGGTCGAGGCGGCCGGCCACTGCCCGCAGATTGAGCAGCCCGCAATCGTCAATGCGTTGCTGCTGGAATTCCTGGCAGGCGTCGCTGAAGGGGCCTGAGCTGCGCCGATGATGGGTCGGTGACGCCACGGTCGCGGCTAGTTGGCAGATTCTTCGCAGCACACACAAAGCCAGCACAAAGCTGACGTTAAAGATTTATTCATCTCTACAGGGTTATCTGTTAACAGTTGGCTCATCGTGCCGTTGCCGAGCCGCAGCTAAACGTCAGAAAAGGATCCGTTGTGAAGGTCAACCGATGTGCCGCGGCGCTGAGCCTGCTGGTCGTCGGCACGCTGCTGCTGTCAGCATGCGGCAGCAAAGGCAGTTCTGCAGCATCGTCGTCTGGATCCACCCCGCCGCCGGTACCCGTCGATTGCGGCGGCAAGAAGAAACTCCAAGCCAGCGGTTCGACCGCCCAGGAGAACGCGATCGAACAATTTGTTTATGCATACATCCGGGCCTGCTCGGGCTCGACGCTGGACTACAACGCAGACGGCTCCGGCGCCGGAGTGGAGCAGTTCCTGAACAACGAAACCGATCTTGCCGGCTCCGACAAGCCGTTGGATCCCGGGAAGGCTGAGCCCGACCGGGCCCAAGAGCGGTGCGGTTCGCCGGCGTGGGACCTTCCTGCGGTGTTCGGTCCGATAGCGGTCACCTACAACGTCGTCGGGGTGAGTTCGCTGAACCTGGACGGCCCCACCACCGCCAAGATCTTCAATGGCAGCATCACCACCTGGAACGACCCGGCCATCAAGGCGCTCAACGCAAACCTCAACCTGCCCGCGACGCCGATAAACGTCGTCTTCCGCAGCGATAAATCCGGTACTACGTACAACTTCCAGAAGTACCTCGCGGCAGCATCCGACGGTGCGTGGGGCAAGGGCACCGACGAAAATTTCGACGGGGGCGTCGGGCAGGGCGCCAGCGGAAACGAGGGCACATCGGCGGCATTGCGGGCAACCGACGGATCGATCACCTACAACGAGTGGTCCTTCGCGGTGGGCCATCAGTTGGCGATGGCCCAGATCGTGACCTCGGCCGGTCCGGATCCGGTGACGATCACCACCGACTCGGTCGGCAAGACGATCGCCGGAGCCAAATTCACTGGGCGGGGCAATGATCTGGTGGTCGACACGTCCTCGTTCTACAAGCCGACGCAGGCCGGTGCCTACCCGATCGTGTTGGCCACCTACGAAATCGTCTGCTCGAAGTATCCGGACTCCGCGACCGGCGCGGCGGTAAAAGCCTTCATGCAGACCACAATTGGTAGCGGACAAGCTGACTTGGACCAATACGGATACATCCCGATGCCAAGCTCGTTTCAATCGAAACTCGCAGCGGCAGTGAACGATATCTCATGAGAGAAGGAGCATTGAGGGTGACCAACAGCCAGCCGGGTTCACGGGCGGGGTCTTGGTTTGGCCCCTACCGGCTGATGCGGCTGCTGGGTCGCGGCGGAATGGGTGACGTCTACGAGGCTGAGGACACCCGCAAGGGCCGGGTCGTAGCGCTCAAGCTGATCTCACCGCAGTTCTCCGACGACCCGATGTTTCGCACCCGGATGCAACGCGAGGCCGGCGCCGCAGGACGGTTGACCGAGCCACACGTGGTGCCGATCCACGACTATGGCCAGATCAACGGCCAGCTGTATTTGGACATGCGCCTGATCGACGGCGCCAACTTGGCCACCGTGCTGAAACGCAGTGGGCCGATGAGTCCGCCGCGGGCTGTGGCCATTGTGCGTCAAGTGGCCTCGGCGCTGGATGCCGCACATGCCAACGGCGTGACGCACCGCGATGTCAAACCGGAGAACATCCTGATCACCGGTGACGACTTCGCTTATCTGGTGGATTTCGGTATTGCCCGCTCCAACAGCGACCAGGGGATAACCCAGACCGGGATGGCGATGGGAACCTACAAGTACATGGCGCCGGAGCGGTTCAGCGGCAACGAGGTTACCTATCGCTCCGACATCTATGCGCTGGCCTGTGTGTTGGGCGAGTGTTTGACCGGGTCACCGCCATTTCGGGCCGACAGCATCGAACGGTTGGTTGCCGCGCATCTGATGGAGCCACCCCCGCGGCCCAGCCAGCTGGGACCCGGACCGATTCCGGCGGCCCTGGACCAGGTGATCGCCAGAGGGATGGCCAAAAACCCTGAGGAGCGTTACCGCACCGCCGGCGAGTTGGCCAACGCCGCGCTGGACGCGCTGACCGCACCCGAGCAGCACCAAGCCGAAAGCATTCTGCAGCACGGCCAAGACGCGGAGACCATGGTGCGTCCCGCGCCGGG
>NZ_JBAUZA010000246.1:0-1838 GCF_049585075.1 Mycobacterium sp. | reverse complement strand
GGCCTACGCCGCGCCCGAACAACTCATGGGTTCCGACATCGATGGGCGGGCCGACCAATATGCGCTTGGCTGCACCGCTTTTCACCTGCTGACCGGGGCAGCGCCGTACCAGAATTCCAACCCGGCGGTCGTCATCACCCAACACCTATCCGCGCCGCCCCCACTGATCGGTGACCGTCGACCCGAGCTCGCGGAACTCAACGACGTGATCACCAAGGTGCTGGCAAAAGACCCCGGCGATCGCTATCCGAACTGTTCAGATTTCGCGACGGCACTCACCGGCCAGCCCGGTGTTGCCGTGGCAGACACTCTTGCCGCCCAGGCGGCCTCGGCACCGACGGCGCGCGCCGCCGCGCCGCAGCAGTCAACGCCGACCAAAGCGCGCCGCCGCAGGGTGGGCCCGGTGGTGGTGATCTCGGCCGTCGCCACGGTCGCACTGATCGCAGTAGCCGGATGGGTGGGCGTCGATCTGATGCGTCGCCACGCGCACTCGCCGGGTCACGTCGCCCCCACCACCACTAGCCAGCAGGCCGAAGGCACCAACCCCGGCCCGAGCCCGCCAAGCAGCGGGGCCCCCGCAGCGCCGTCGTCGATCCAGCTCACCCGGTACATCACCGATCAGTCCGGCGTGTTGGTCCCTGCCGGCCGTGCTGCGGTGGAGACCGCCATCAACCGGCTTTACACTCAGCGCAACGTGCACCTCTGGGTGGCGTACGTCAACGATTTCGGCGGCCTCACGCCGTTGAGGTGGGCGGAGGAAACGATGCGCGCCAACGGGTTCGGTAGCACCGATGCCCTGCTTGCCATTGCCCCCGGGCAGCACCGATTCTCCTTTAGGGTGCCCGCAGATCTTCCCGGCGCAACGCCCGCCAATCTCGAGGCCATCCGGCGCAACCGCATCGAACCTGCTGTGCGAGAAAGCGAATGGGCGCGCGCGGCAGTGGCTGCCGTCACTGGCTTAGAGAGCCTCGGCTAGATCACCGCGGCGCAAGTGCGCCGTCGCCCGGCTCCAGCAGAACGTCGGCGTCGAAGCAGCTGTGGTCGCCGGTGTGGCAGGCGCCACCGACCTGATCGACCAGGATCAGCACCGCGTCACCGTCGCAGTCCAGATGCACCGAATGCACATACTGGGTGTGCCCAGACGTCGCTCCCTTTATCCACTGCTCGCCACGTGACCGTGAAAAATACGTGCCTTCACGGGTTTTCAAGGTGCGGGCCAGCGCCTCGTCGTCCATCCAAGCGACCATCAACACGTCGCCGCTGCTGCGCTCCTGGACGACGGCGGTGAATAGCCCGTCTGCGTTGCGCTTCAGGCGTGCGGCAATGGCAGGATCAAGCGTCATCGCACGGTGATCCCTTCTGCGGTCATGGCCGCCTTCACCTGGCCGATCGTCAACTGCCGAAAGTGAAAAACACTGGCGGCCAATACCGCGTCGGCACCTGCGGCAACCGCGGGCGCGAAATGTTCGGCCGCACCCGCGCCCCCGCTGGCGATCACCGGCACCGTCACAGCCGCGCGAACCGCCCGCAACATCGCCAAATCGAAGCCAGCCTGGGTGCCGTCGGCGTCCATCGAATTGAGCAGGATCTCCCCCACTCCGAGCTCGGCACCACGGGCCGCCCACTCGACGGCGTCAATGCCGGTGCCGCGCCGCCCGCCGTGGGTGGTGACCTCCCAACCCGATGACGTCGGGTTCGAGCCGGCAGGCACGGTGCGGGCATCGACGGACAACACGATGCACTGAGAGCCGAACTGGTTGGCCATCTCGGCCAGCAGCTCAGGTCGAGCGATGGCAGCCGTGTTGATCGACACCTTGTCCGCGCCTGCCCGCAGCACC
>NZ_JBAUZA010000245.1:0-9609 GCF_049585075.1 Mycobacterium sp. | reverse complement strand
GGCCATCCCATCGGCGTCACTGACGATTGTCGCTGTGAGGCGGGCAAAACCTCACACGCTTACTTCTTGTTACTGAAGTGACTTGGCATTGGTCGTAGAGTCAGGCCTCGTGACCGACATCTCCGGCGACGAACTGGTTGGACTCTCCGAGTTCGCGCTGCTGCGCGAAAATGCCGAGCAGGCTGGCGTCACAGGACCTTTGCCGCACGTGCAGCGGATCGACGCCGGATCGATCAGCGCGCTGCAATGGGGTGACTCCTCGCCGCGGATCATCTTCTTGCACGGCGGCGGGCAGAACGCGCACACCTGGGACACCGTGATCGTCGGTTTGGGGCAGCCGGCCTTAGCGGTGGACCTGCCCGGGCATGGGCATTCGGCGTGGCGTGAGGACGGCAACTATTCGCCGCAACACAACGCCGCCGCCTTGGCCCCGGTGCTGAGCGCGTTCGCGCCGCATGCCGACCTCGTTGTCGGCATGTCGCTGGGCGGGCTCACCGCAATCGGGTTGGGCGCGGTCGCACCGCAGTTCGTGCGTGAACTCGTCCTAGTCGACGTCACGCCGTCCGCCTTACAGCGATACTCCGAGATGACGAAGGAACAGCTCGGCACGGTGGCGCTGGTGCAAGGCGAGCGGGAGTTTCCCAGCTTTGCGGCCATGCTGGAGCTGACCACCGCCGCGGCACCACATCGCGATCCGAAATCGTTGCGCCGCGGGGTATTTCACAACTCGCGCCAGCTTGATGACGGTCGCTGGACGTGGCGCTACGACACCATCCGAGAGATCCCCGACTTCGACAGCCTGTGGGGCGACGTCGCCGGGTTGTCCGCGCCCATCACGCTGGTACGCGCCGGCAGCTCGGGCTTCGTCACCGACGAGGACACCGCCGAGCTCGGGCAGCGCGCGCAGGCGTTTCAGGGTGTGCACGTCGTCGAAAATTCCGGACATTCGGTGCAAAGCGACCAACCTCGCGCGCTGATTGAGATCCTGCGCGGAGTGCTCGACGGGTAGGTGCTTACGGTGGCCATATGATCTCGCCCGTTCGTATCGCCGTACAGCTTCAGCCGCAGCACGCCCCGCATTACCAAACCATCCGTGATGCCGTCCGCCGCTGCGAGGACATCGGCGTCGACGTCGCATTCAACTGGGATCACTTCTTTCCGCTTTACGGCGATCCGAACGGCACACACTTCGAATGCTGGACGATGCTCGCCGCGTGGGCCGAGCAGACGTCGCGCATCGAGATCGGCGCCCTGGTCAGCTGCAACTCCTACCGCAACCCGGAGCTGCTGGCCGACATGGCCCGCACCGTCGACCACATCGCCGACGGGCGCCTCATCTTGGGTATCGGCTCGGGCTGGAAACGCAAGGATTACGACCAGTACGGCTACGAGTTCGGCACCGCGGGCAGCCGCCTGGATGACCTGGCCGCTGCGCTGCCGCGGATCAAGTCCCGGTTGCCCAAGCTCAATCCGGCGCCCACCCGCGACATTCCGATACTGATCGGCGGCGGGGGTGAGAAAAAGACCTTGCGGCTGGTCGCCGAGCACGCCGACATCTGGCACAGCTTCACCAACGCGGCCGACTACCCGGCCAAGTCGAAGGTGCTGGCCGACCACTGCACCGCCGTCGCGCGTGATCCGGCCGGCATCGAACGGTCGGCTGCCGTGGGTGGCGAGACCGGCGGCGCGGATGCCAAGCGATTGATCGCCGAGGCCGAGGAGCTGACCGAGCTCGGCGTGAGCTTGCTGACCATCGGCGCCTCCGGCCCGGACTACGACCTAACCGGCGCCGAGACGTTGTGCCGTTGGCGTGATCGCCGGTAGGTGCCCAAGATGCCGAAGACTTACGGGGCCAAAGAGAAGGACCAGGTTGTCGCGCACATCCTCAACCAGGTGTTGACGGGCAAGCTGCGCACGGGCGACCGCGTCGACCGGAATGAAATCGCCAAGGAATTGGGCATCAGCCGCGTGCCCATTCAAGAAGCGATCGTGCAGCTAGAACACGACGGGCTGGTGTCGACTCGCTATCACCGCGGCGCGTTCGTCGAGCGCTTCGACGAGGATTCCATCCTCGAGCACTACGAGTTGCACGGCGTGCTGAACGGCATCGCGTCGGCGCGCGCCGCGGCGAACCCCACGGCGCACATCCTCGGACAGCTCGACGTCATATTGCGCACGCTGCGCAACTGCAAGGAACCCCGCGCCTTCCAGCGAGCC
Source organism: Mycobacterium sp. (assembly GCF_049585075.1). GTDB lineage: Bacteria > Actinomycetota > Actinomycetes > Mycobacteriales > Mycobacteriaceae > Mycobacterium. The sequence goes on along the minus strand of NZ_JBAUZA010000245.1, from coordinate 7,392 downwards.
GCACGTGAGTATCGGCGCGCCATCGACGATGAGTACGCCGGACCGCGACTGCGCGCGGCGATCCGCGCTTCGCAGGGTCTGATTCCGCCCGCGTTCTTGCTGAGCTATCCGAGCGTCGTCGCCGAGATGTTGCCGTTCTACGAGGACGAGACGTCGGCGATCCGGCACCGCGACCCCGAAGGCGCCCGGGCCGCATGCAGCGGCTGCGCTGAATTGATGGCCGAAGTCATGGTGACCGAACTGGTTCGGCGGCGCGTGCTTTCACCGTCGGGTAGGTCCGCGGCCGCGTTCTAACCGGCGGTACGTTCGCCGGTATGAACGTCAATGCCGGGAAGCTGCTTGCGCTGATCGCCACGATCCTGCTGACCGGCAGCCTGGGATTGGCCCCGCCGGCCGCCGCCGACACCAACCTGTGCAAGCCGACGGGAGCAGACGGCGCGATCGCCCTGCCGCGGAAGCTGGCCACCGCCAACCGGCCCCAGGAAGACAAGTACACAACCCCCGACGTCGAGCCGCTGAGTTCGGTGAACATTGACGCGCTGGGCCTGCATACGCCCCGAACGCTGACCGTCGGCACCCAACCGGGGGGTCCCCCAACCAGCTGCCTGGACAGCGCGGGGCGCTTCACCGGTTATGACAACGAACTGCTGCGGGCGATCGCCGCCAAGCTGGGGTTACACGTCGTCTTCGCCGGTACCGACTTCTTCGGGCTACTCGCCCAGGTCGCGTCGCGGCGCTTCGACGTCGGCTCGTCGTCGATCATGGCCACCGAAGCGCGCCGTCGCACAGTCGGATTCACCAACGGCTACGACTTCGGTTACCTGTCGCTGATCGTGCCGTCCGGTTCGGCTATCGACGGGTTCGACGACCTGGGCCCCGGGCAGCGGATCGGCGTCGTGCAGGGCACCGTCGAAGAGGCCTACGTAGTCGACACCCTGCATCTGGAGCCGGTGAAGTTCCCCGACTTCACCACCGTGTACACCAGCGTGAAGACCCATCAGGTCGACGCGTGGGTAGCGCCGGCGATGGAGGCGACCAACGTGATGCGACCAGGCGACACCGCGGTCATCGCCGGCTACACGTTCGGCCTGGGTAACTACGTGGCCTATGCGGTGGCCAAGGACAACCAGCCGCTGATCAACGCGCTGAACGCCGGGCTGGACGCGGTGATCGCCGACGGCACCTGGGCGCGGCTGTACACCGACTGGGTACCGCGGCCGTTGCCGCGAGGCTGGCACCCGGGATCGAAGTCGGCGTTGACGCCGCACCTGCCGGATTTCGCGGCGATCGCCGAGCGGCATCATCGTGCGATCGACGAGGCCGCCCCACCGAAATCGACGCTGGCCCAGCTGCGGGACTCGTTCTTCGACTGGGACCTCTACAAGCAGGCCATCCCGGTGCTGGTGAAGACCGGGCTGCCCAACACGCTGATCCTGACCGTCAGCTCCAGCCTTATCGGGTTGGCGGTCGGCATTGCGCTGGCCGTCGCCGGTATATCGCGTGCCCGCTGGCTGCGTTGGCCGGCCCGGGCGTACACCGACATTTTCCGCGGCCTGCCCGAGGTGCTGATCATTTTGCTGATCGGGCTGGGCATCGGGCCGATCGTCGGCGGGCTGACCCACAACAATCCCTACCCGCTCGGCATCGCCGCGCTGGGGTTGACGGCGGCCGCATACATGGGCGAGATCTTCCGCTCCGGCATCCAAAGCGTCGAGGCCGGACAGCTGGAAGCCTCCCGCGCACTGGGACTGAGCTACCGCGCCTCGATGCAGCTAGTGGTGATACCGCAGGGCATCCGGCGGGTGCTGCCCGCGTTGGTCAACCAGTTCATCGCGCTGTTGAAGGGCTCGGCGTTGGTGTACTTCCTCGGGCTCATCGCCGGCCAACGAGAGCTGTTCCAGGTTGGCCGGGACTTCAACGCGCAGACCGGCAGCCTTTCGCCGTTGGTGGCGGCGGGAATCTTCTACCTGATCTTGACCATCCCGCTGACCCATCTGGTGAACTTCGTCGACCGCCGACTTCGCCACGGCCGGGCTGCGGGCGAACCGGAGGACCCGCTGGACCGGATCTCCACGATGACCAGCCAGGAGATGACGTGACGGACCGTGTTGCGCCGCAGCCAGTGTCGTTGGCAGCCAAAGACATTCACCTGTCTTTCGGTAGAAATGCGGTGCTGCGCGGGGTTGACATCGAGGCGCCGGCCGGCCGCACGGTGGCCGTGATCGGCCCGTCGGGCTCCGGCAAGTCGACACTGCTGCGGGTTTTGAACCGGTTACACGAGCCCGACCGCGGCGACATCCTGCTCGACGGGCGGTCGGTGCTAGGCGACGATCCGGATCGGCTGCGGCAGCGGATTGGCATGGTGTTCCAGCATTTCAATCTCTTTCCGCATCGCAGCGTGCTGGACAACGTCATGATGGCGCCGCGCAAGCTCAAGGGCCTGCATGCCGACGAGGCCCGCGAGTTGGCGCTGGCTCAGCTGGACCGGGTGGGTATGAAACACAAGGCCGGTAGCCGCCCGGGCACGTTGTCGGGTGGGCAGCAGCAAAGAGTTGCGATCGCCCGGGCGCTGGCGATGGCACCGCTTGTGATGCTCTTCGACGAGGCGACTTCGGCGCTGGATCCCGAACTGGTCAAGGGCATTTTGGCGCTGATTGCGGATCTGGGCGCCGACGGCATGACAATGCTCGTCGTCACCCACGAAATGGGTTTTGCCAGGTCGACCTCCGACACCGTCGTATTCATGGACCACGGTCAGGTGGTGGAAACCGGGCCGCCGGACCAGATTTTCGAGGCGGCAAAAACCGAGCGGTTGCAGCGCTTCTTGTCCCAAGTACTTTGACAGCAAAACCGCTTTTTCGGTCGGCAAACTTCCAGACAGGTTAGACTGGCGAACTATGGCGGAACGCGAGGCCACGGTGCCAGAGCTCACCGAGTTGGCTGAGGGTCTTCACCGCACGCTATCGAAACTCTTTTCCATTCTGCGCCGCGGCGATCACAGTGCCGGCGCAGCAACAGCCGGCGAGTTGACGCTGGCCCAGCTGTCGATCCTGGTCACTTTGCTCGACCGCGGTCCGATCCGGATGACCGATCTCGCCGCGCACGAACGCGTCCGGACGCCCACCACCACCGTGGCGATCCGCCGGTTGGAGAAGATCGGCCTGGTGAAGCGTTCGCGCGACCCGTCGGACCTGCGCGCAGTTCTGGTCGACATCACCCCGCGGGGGTTAGCCGTTCACCGCGAGTCGCTGACCAACCGGATCGGTGCCTTGGCAGCGCTACTCAGCCAGCTCAGCGAACCCGACTTGGAGACGCTGACCAAGGCGCTCGCGCCGCTGGAGCGGTTGGCGGCCAGCGAGCCGGTGGCTAGCCCGGCGGCGGCACAGGCTGCCCGCGAACAGGCCTAGCGCCCGGCATCCGCCGCGCTTGCGATCGCCCCTAGGCTGGCAGGCATGCGGACCGCGCTTATCACCGGTGCCAGCCGGGGGATTGGCGCCGCCATCGCCACCGCCCTGGCGCCGACGCACACCCTGCTGTTGGCCGGAAGGCCTTCAGCTGCGCTGCAAGCCACTGCCGAACGACTCGGCGCCACGACATTGCCGCTGGACCTGACCGACACCGATGCGATCCCCGACGTCACCAGCTCCATCGGCGAGCTCGACGTGCTGATCCACAACGCCGGGGTGTCGTTCCCCGGACAGGTCGGCGAATCCAGCGTCGACGAGTGGCGCACCACTTTCGAGGTGAATGTCATTGGCGCGGTGGCACTTACACTCGCATTGTTGCCTGCCCTGCGGCGCACCGGAGGTCAGGTGGTCTTCATCAACTCCGGCTCAGGGCGCAAGGCCTCGCTGGGGATGGCCTCGTACTCGGCGAGCAAGTTCGCGCTGCGCGCGTTCGCCGACTCAATGCGACAAGGCGAGCCGTCGCTGCGGGTCACCACCGTCTATCCTGGTCGCACCGACACCGACATGCAGCGTGAATTGGTGTCGTTCGAGGGCGGCGAATACGACGCCGACCAGTTCCTGCGCCCGGACACCGTTGCCGAGGTGGTCGCCCACGCAGTGGCCACCCCACCCGACGGTCACCTTCACGAGGTGGTGCTCCGGCCCCGCTGACGCGCTAGATGACCAAGTTGACCAGTCGTCGGGGGACCACGATCACCTTCTTCGGTGTGGCGCCCGCCAAAAACGCCTGCACTTTCTCGTCGGCGAGCGCAGCGCCTTCCACCGTGTCGGCATCGGCGTTGGCGGGCACCGTAATCCGCCCGCGCACTTTCCCGTTGACCTGCACCGGATACTCCACGGTGTCCTCGACCAGGTAGGCCGGCTCGGCCACAGGGAACGGCCCGTGCGCAAGGGAGGTCGGGTGGCCCAACCGCTGCCACAACTCCTCGGCCAGATGCGGCGCCAACGGCGCCAACATCAGCACTAACGGCTCGGCCGCTGCGCGCGGCACCGAATCGCGATGCAGCTTGGTGAGGTGGTTGGTGTACTCGATCAGCTTGGCCACCGCGGTGTTATTGCGCAGTGCCGCATAGTCTTCGGAGACACCCGCGATGGTGCGATGCAGCAGCCGCAGCGTGTCGATATCGAGATCCGCATCATCGATCACCCGGATATCGCCGGTCTGCTCGTCGATTACCAGTCGCCACACCCGCTGCAGGAAGCGGTGCGCCCCGACGACGTCCTTGGTGGCCCACGGACGTGAGGCTTCCAACGGGCCCATCGACATCTCATACACCCGCAGCGTGTCGGCGCCGTAGTCGTCGCACATCTCGTCCGGCGAGACCGAATTCTTCAGGCTCTTACCGATTTTGCCGAATTCCTGAAAGACTTCGATCTCCCCGTCGGGCCCGGGGTAGACGAACCCCCCATCACGTTCGACAACCTCTGCGGCCGGCACATAGGCGCCGCGAACATCGGTGTAGGCGAACGCTTGGATGTAGCCCTGGTTGATAAGCCTGCGGTAGGGCTCGCGGGAGGTGACGTGACCCAGGTCGTAAAGCACCTTGTGCCAGAACCGCGAATACAGCAGGTGCAGCACCGCGTGTTCAGCACCTCCGACGTATAGGTCGACACCGCCTGGATCGTCGGGGCCGTGCTCGGCCGGCCTCGGGCCCATCCAGTAGGCTTCATTCTCCTTGGCGCAGAACCGTTCTGAGTTGTGCGGGTCGGTGTAGCGCAGCTCGTACCAGGAGCTGCCGGCCCACTGCGGCATGACATTGGTGTCGCGGGTGTAAGGCTTCGACCCGTCGCCGAGGTCCAGCTCCACGTGTACCCAGTCGGTGGCCTTCGCCAGCGGCGGCTCGGGAACGCTGTCGGCGTCGTCGGGATCGAACAGCACTGGCGAGTAATCCGGGACGTCGGGCAGTTCGACGGGCAACGCGGCCTCGCCCAATGCGTGGGGACGACCGTCGCTGTCGTAAACGATCGGGAAGGGTTCGCCCCAATAGCGTTGCCGCGCGAAAAGCCAGTCGCGCAGCTTGTATTCGATACGCGCCCGGCCTCGGCCGTCGGACTCCAACCTCGCGGTGATGGCTGTCTTGGCCGCCGTTACGTCCATTCCGTTCAGGTAACCCGAGTTGACCAACACGCCGTCGCCGGCGTAGGCGGCCACCGAAATATCGCCGCCGGCAATGACTTCGACGATTGGCAAGCCGAACTCGTGGGCGAACTCCCAGTCGCGCTGGTCGTGGCCGGGAACGGCCATGATCGCCCCGGTCCCGTAGCCGGCCAGCACGTAGTCGGCGATGAAGATCGGCACCTGCTCGCCGTTGGCCGGGTTGACCGCGTAGCTGCCCAGGAAGACCCCGGTCTTGGTTTTGTTTTCCTGGCGCTCCAGGTCGGACTTCGCCGCGATGGTCTGCCGGTACGCGGCGACAGCCTCAGCTGGTGTGGCGCCTTCGAAGGTCCACCGCGGATCCACCCCGGCCGGCCACTCGGCGGCGGCCAGCCGGTCCACCAGGTCGTGCTCGGGGGCGAGCACCATATAGGTGGCACCGAAGAGAGTGTCCGGTCGGGTGGTGAACACCTCCAAGTCCACCGTCTGGCCGTCGGTTGTGCGTGCCGAGAACAGTGCGGCGGCGCCGGTCGAGCGGCCGATCCAGTTGCGCTGCATGGTCTTGACCTTGTCCGGCCAGTCCAAGACGTCGAGATCGTCGAGCAACCTGTCGGAGTACGCGGTGATCCGCATCATCCACTGCCGCAACCGCTTCCGGAATACCGGGAAGTTGCCGCGATCGCTTCGGCCGTCAGCGGTGACCTCTTCATTCGCCAGCACAGTGCCCAGACCTGGACACCAGTTCACCATCGAATCCGCCCGGTAGACCAGGCGGTGGGCGTCGATCACGTCGGCGCGCTGCGCTGCCGACAGCTTCACCCACTGCCGGCCGTCATCCAATTGCCTTGCACCGGAATCGAATGCGGAAATCAGCTCCGCGATCGGTCGGGCTTTGTTCGCGTCGGTGTCAAACCACGCGTTGTAGATCTGCAGGAAGATCCACTGTGTCCATTTGTAGAACTCGGCGTCGGTGGTGGAAAAGCTTCGCCGGCTGTCGTGACCGAAGCCCAACCGGCCTAACTGTCGCCGAAAATTGACGACGTTGGCCTCGGTCCGGGTCCGCGGGTGGGTGCCCGTCTGCACCGCGTATTGCTCGGCGGGCAGACCGAAGGCGTCGAAGCCCAACGCGTGCAGCACATTACGGCCGAGCATCCGAAAGTAGCGAGCATAGACGTCGGTGGCGATGTAACCCAGCGGGTGACCGACGTGCAGACCCTCCCCCGACGGATACGGGAACATGTCCTGCACGAACATCTTGTCGTCGGGCACGGCTGAACCATCCGTCGGTGCCAGCGACCCGACCGGGTTGGGCACGTTGAAGGTCCCCATCCGGTGCCAGAACTCCTGCCAGGCCTGTTCGACGCGGCCAGCCAGCTCCGCGGTGTATCGGTACCGCGGCGCATCGGCGTCTGCATCGGCAGCTGGATCGGCACCGGGAGGGGTGCCGGTCGCGGCCGTTGGGGAGTCGGTCACGTCCAACAGGTTATAAGGGTGGCTGCGGCGGGCCCGTCGCTGACAGGTTTGTCTCGGTTGCGTTGCGGACCGATCAGGGGTTTATCCCAGGTGTATTCCAGGTCGATTCCGATCCTTTCTGCGGCTGGTGGCGCCCACTTCTGCCTGGTTACAGTCCGACTCATGCATCGCCGGTGAAGCGATGAGGGAAGGACCGAACTCTCATGATGCAGATTGCCCGTAGCTGGCGGGTAGCTGTCGCGGGTCTAGCCGTCGGCGTCGTGGGTGTGCTGGGTTTCGCCTGCCCCACGGCGTCGGCAGAGCCGGTGTTGCCGCCCCGGCCCAATCCCGCTCCGATCCCCGCGCCAGCCGTGACGC
>NZ_JBAUZA010000244.1:0-9450 GCF_049585075.1 Mycobacterium sp. | reverse complement strand
TCCGGTAGACGCCGCGCCAGGCGCGCCGGAGCCGGCGGCCGTGCCGTCGCCAAGCGAGCATCCGATGCGCCCTAACGAACCCGCACCTATTAGTAGCCCGGGCGCGGCTGCGGCGGGCGGCGTACATGAACCGACGCCTGAGTTCCGGGGCGGAGATTCCGTGCCATCAGGACCCCAGCTCGCTGATCCCCTGCCCCCTTACGGCGCGCCGGGCGCTCCGCATCCCCCCGAACCAGCCCCACCGCAGATGGCAACCGTGGATTCACCGCAATCCGCGCCAATGTCGCCCCACCAGGTGCCGATTCAAGACCCTTCTCCCGCCGGCGGCCATCCGCCCGAAGCGCCACATGACGTCCCACCGGGGCAACCGGGAGACGAGCACGCGCCTCAACCAACCGAGGATGGCGGCGATGGGAGTCACCCCGAGGGCAATTTCGTCGGTCCCTATCAATTGCCATCTCCGGAACTTGTTACGCCGCCTACTGATGGCGCATTCTTCTGGTCTGGAAGAACATCTGAGGGGATTGGAATAGGGCCTCAGTCAGCCGGTGGCAACGGGAGCGCCGATTTGTTTGCAGGATCGCATGGCGGAACCACTCTCGAAGGGCTGTTGGAGCGGAACGGGGTCAAAGCACCACTGTTTGATTTTACTGACCCCGCCTCACAAGAATGGTGGTCTAGGGTCTCCGGAATGTATGCCGAGAATGTGCGCGGCGAGGTTTACGCAGTTGTAGGATCGAATTTGCGTCCGGGAAATGTATGGGAAACGGTTGAGCTTCCGCGACTTATGAGTAATCCGAATGTCACTAAGATCGTGATCATTGATCCAGAGACCGGTCTGCAAAACATTATATTCGAACGATGAAAGGATTGAGCAATGAACAGTGACGCTATTAACACGGCGGTCGTCATAGCGATCAAAGATTCAGCAGTCCCGCGCATCGATAAGGCGAAGGTTGTCGAAAAATTTGGAACTACGCAAGGTGAAGTACTCACCACGAAGATTTCTGACTTAGTGCGCGAGGCTGTCGGCATGCCAATCGAGTGGGGTGACAAGACTTTAGAGGAAGGTGTAAACGATATACTGGAGCGCTTCCACGACAGACATCCAGAGCTATCACAAGAGGCGCTGCACGAAATTGGCAGATGTGTCGGTTGGAATCTTCGTTGACCCATCGCGGAGCTGCACCTCTGTGACCTCCCTGACAACAGCGGCTCCGCCGCCCGCCCCCGACCGCCCAGGCCGGATAGTGTTGAACCGTGAGTGCTCCCGGCGGCCCGGACACCGGCGAACCCGGCCCCAACGCAGGATCCGGTCCGGCTGAGCTGGACCTGGAGACGCTGGCTGCCAACGCCAGCGCCGACCGCGCACTCGTCGACATCCAGACCGACGAGACCGCCGGGCCGGAACAGCCACCCGTCGACCTGACCGCAGCAGCGTTCTTCGACGTGGACAACACGTTGGTGCAGGGCTCGTCGCTGCTGCATTTCGGCCGCGGCTTGGCCGCGCGGAAGTACTTCACCTATCGCGATGTGCTCGGATTCGTCTACGCGCAAGCCAAGTTTCAACTCATCGGCCGGGAAAACAGCGACGACGTCGCCGCGGGCCGACGCAAGGCCCTGGCCTTCATCGAAGGCCGGCGCACCGAAGAACTGGAGAGACTTGGCGAAGAGGTCTACGACGAGATCATCGCCGACAAGATCTGGGCGGGCACTCGCGATCTGGCCCAGATGCACCTTGACGCGGGCCAGCAGGTCTGGCTGGTCACCGCCACGCCCTACGAGCTCGCCATCACAATCGCCCGCCGCCTTGGCCTGACCGGCGCGCTGGGAACCGTCGCTGAATCGGTCGACGGGGTGTTTACCGGCAGGCTGGTGGGCGAGATCCTGCACGGCCCCGGCAAGGCGCACGCGGTGCGCTCGCTGGCGATCCGCGAGGGGCTCAACCTCAAGCGCTGCACTGCCTACTCCGACAGCTACAACGACGTCCCGATGCTCTCCCTGGTAGGGACCGCCGTCGCTATCAATCCGGACAGTCATTTGCGTGACCTGGCTCGCAAACGCGGCTGGGAGATCCGTGACTTCCGGACCGCGCGGAAGGCCGCCCGGATCGGAGTGCCGTCGGCCCTGGCGCTGGGCGCAGCGGGCGGCGCCCTCGCTGCGGTGGCTTCTCGGCGGCAATCACGCTGATAAGCTGCGCCGCTGAGCACCCATCAGAGTGGAGAACAGCGCATGTCAGTTCCCGAAGGCGCCCAGGAACTCATCGGAACGCACTACCGATACCCGGATTACTTCGAAGTCGGACGCGAAAAGGTCCGCGAGTTTGCGCTGGCCGTCAAGGACGATCATCCGTCGCACTACTCCGAAGAGGCGGCCGCCGAGGCCGGCTACGACAGCCCTCTGGCGTCGCTCACATTCCTTGCGGTTGCCGGACGGCGCGTCCAGCTGGACGTTTTCACCAAGTTCGACATCCCGATCAACCTCGCGCGGGTGTTGCACCGGGACCAGAAGCTCGTGTTCCACCGGCCGATGATGGTCGGCGACCGGCTGTATTTCGACACCTACCTGGATTCGGTCATCGAGTCCCACGGCACGGTGATTGCTGAGATCCGCAGCGAGGTCACCGACGCCGATTCGAACCCCGTGATCACCAGCATCGTGACAATGCTCGGCGAGTCGTCAAACCCCGACGCGAACGCAGAGGCGACGATAGCTGCAATTGCATCCATCCGCGCCCGGGCCTAGTGTCAGCCGCGACCTTTAGGGGAGATCCACACCAATGAGCAGCAATCTCACACCGCACTTCGACGACGTCCAGTCGCACTACGACCTCTCCGACGAGTTCTACCGGCTCTTCCTGGACCCCAGCCAGACCTACAGCTGCGCATACTTCGAGCGCGACGACATGACGCTGGAAGAGGCCCAGCTGGCCAAGGTCGACCTGTCGCTGGGCAAGCTCGGCCTAGAGCCCGGGATGACGCTGCTCGACATCGGCTGTGGCTGGGGGGCCACCCTGAGGCGCGCCATCGAGCGCTACGACGTCAACGTGATCGGCCTGACGCTGAGCAAGAACCAGGCCGCCCATGCACAGAGGGTGCTGGACGCCGTGGACAGCTCGCGCTCCAAGCAGGTGCTGCTGAAGGGCTGGGAGCAATTTCACGAGCCGGTGGATCGGATCGTCTCGATCGGCGCGTTTGAGCACTTCGGCCGCGACCGCTACAACGACTTCTTCACGATGGCGTATTCGGTGCTGCCGGCCGGCGGCGTGATGATGTTGCACACCATCATCAAGCCCGAGGACGAGGATTTCGCTGCCCGTGAGCTTCCGCTCACAATGAAACTCATCCGATTCTCCAAGTTCATCATGGAGGAGATCTTCCCCGGCGGAGATCTGCCGCATGCCTCGGCTGTTGAGAAGCATGCGAACAAGGCAGGCTTTACCCTCACCAAGATGCAGCCGCTGCGGCTGCACTATGCCCGCACGTTGGACATCTGGGCTGAGGCGCTGGAGGCGCGCAAGGACGAGGCCATCGCGATCCAGTCCGACGAGGTGTACGAGCGCTACATGAAATACCTGACCGGCTGCGCGGAGCTGTTCCGCACCGGCTACACCGACGTCTGCCAATTCACGTTGGTCAAACCGGGCTAGCTGTCGGACTGCTGCACCAGACGGTCGGGCCGGGTGTAGACGTTCATCGATTCGCCGCGCAAGAACGCGACCAGCGTCAGCCCGGATTGGCTCGAACGACACCCGGCCGCAACATGATCGAGCGCCACCATCGCATTGATCTCCGGATAGTAGGCGGCCGCGTTGTCCACCGGGGTGGCGCCAGGCCTTACTGGCTGCTGCCGTGTCCGGCCGTGTAGGAGGCCGCGCCGGTGCCGGCTAGCCGTCCGCCGTCGACGATCAGGTACTCCTCGCGAATCGGCCGACCGGCAAACCAGTCTTCGAGAATCTCGCGGGTGCCGGCGGCGTAGCGCGCCTGCGCGGAGAGCGTGCTGCCCGAGATATGTGGCGTCATGGCGTTATTCGGCATGGTCCGCCACGGGTGGTCGGCCGGTGGCGGTTGCGGGTACCAGACGTCGCCGGCGTAGCCGGCCAGCTGGCCACTGTTCAAGGCTGCCACGACTGCGTCGCGGACCACGATTTCGGCGCGGGCCGTGTTGACGATGTAGGAGCCGCGCCGCATCGATGCCAGCAGCTCTTCGTCGAACAGGTGGTAGGTCTGTGGGTGCAACGGGGCGTGGATGGAAACCACGTCGACCGCGCGCACCAATGCGGCCGCGTCGGGGTGGAATGTCACGTCCAGTTCCTGCTCGAGCTCGGCGGGCAGCCGGCGCGTGTCGGTGTAGTGCAGGTTGACGTCAAACGGTGCCAACCTGCGCAGCACGGCCTGCCCGATCCGGCCCGCTGCTATCACACCGACATCGAAGCCCTCCAGGTCGTAGGCGCGCTCGACACAGTCGGCGATGTTCCACCCGCCGTTAGCCGCCCATTGGTGCGACGGAACGAAGTTGCGCACCAGCGCGAGAATCTGCATCACCGCATGCTCGGCAACGCTGATGCTGTTGCTGTAGGTTTCCTCGGCGACGGTGATGCCGCGGGCGATCGCAGTATCGAGGTCGACGTGGTCCGAACCGATCCCTGCGGTGATCGCCAGCTTGAGGCGCGGCGCTTTGGCGATCCGCTCTGCGGTTAGGTATGCGGGCCAAAATGGTTGGGAGATAACGATATCCGCGTCGGTTAGCTCTCGTTCGAATTCGCAGTCGGGTCCATCCTTGTCTGATGTCACCACCAGCTGGTGTCCGCCGTCTTCGAGGAATCTGCGCAGCCCGAGCGCACCGGACACGCAGCCGATGAGCTCGCCGGGGGTGAAGTCAATCGACGACGGGCTCGGCAGCGTCTGCCCGCCGGGGTAGCCGTCCAAGACCGGGATTTTGTCGCGGGCATACGCCGGCGGGTAGCCCGAGACGGGGTCTGGGTACAACACCAGCAAAACTTTGGCCATCATTCCTCCTCTGGCAACTTGTCCATCACAAGAACCGACGCATCGTAACCGGACCCCACCAACGGCAGGCGAGTGCGTCATGGTGATAGATAGTGGTGCGGCTCACGGCCTCACCCGAGCGGCGATGAGGAACGCAGTGTTGGCGGGGGCAGCGTAAACGGCGGTCTGCAAGAGCATTCGGTGGTTTCGTCGTCGGTGAAGCCGCTGCGCCACGCGCGGACAGGTGCGCGGCCAGCTCCTCGTGGTGCCCGCTGCCACACCGGCTCCGGCCGTCAGACCTCAGCCGAAGAACATGTTGCGGCGCCCGGCCAGCAGCTGATACAGCGTCTGCTGGATGGTCTCGCGCACCTGGTCCGTCAGCTCGAAGGTGACCATGGGATCGTCGGCGTCGGCGGCCGCGTGGTGCGCGGTGGGAATCGGCTCACCAAAGGCGATGTGCCACTTCGACGGCAGCGGCACCAGCCCGGCCGGACCGGCCAGCGGGAACAGCGGGGTGATCGGGAAATACGGCACGCCGAACAGCCGTGCCAGCAGCCTGACGTCGGCCAGCATCGGGTAGATCTCCTCGGAGCCGACGATCGAGCACGGCACGATCGGCGCCTTGGTGCGCAGCGCCGCCGCCACGAAGCCGCCGCGACCGAACCGCTGCAGCTTGTAGCGATCCTTGAAGCGCTTACCCAGCCCCTTGTATCCCTCGGGGAACACCGCGGTCAGCTCGCCGGAGGCCAGCAGCCGGTGGGCGTCGGCGGTGCATGCCATGGTGTGTCCGGCCTTGCGGGCAGCATCGCCGATCATCGGCAGGTCGAACACCATGTCGGCGGCCAGCAGTCGCAGGTCCCGATGGGCCGGGTGCGCGTCGTGAACAGCCACCGAGGCCATCAGCCCGTCGAACGGAAGCACGCCGGCATGGTTGGCCACCACCAACGCCGCGCCGGTGTCGGGCAAATTCTCGACGCCGCTGACCTCGACCCGGAACCATGACTTGAAGAAGAACCTCAGCAGCGGTCGCACGATCGCGTCGTTGAAATGCGGGTCGAACCCGAACTCGTCGACGCGGTAATCGCCGGTAAGGCGGTGTCGCAGAAAGTCGGCGACGGCACTGACCTTGTGCGCGAGCTCGTTGCGCGGCTCGTCGGCGTCGGATTTGCCGTCGGCATCGCGCCGGTGCTGGTCGATCTCGCGCACGACGGCGGCGATTTTATCGGCCGATGCACGGGTGCCCGGTTCGGAGAGTAGCGAGGGGTGCTGACGAGACGTCTGAGTACGTTGGCCGGCACGCCGCTGCGCTGCAGCGCGACTTGTATTCGTATGTAGCGGAATGACTTTCGCTTTGGAATCGCCCGCCATTAAATAACCCTGCCCCCACCCCTTAGTTGATTTTGGTTCGGCCACCTAAGCGCTGCGCTGCTGCTACGGCCCGACCCTCGACCAAGCGTACCCACTCTGGATCGATAATGGGAGTTAAACCTCGGCCGCGAACATAATCGTCAAAAGCCTCTGCAGTCGACCACTTGGGATGGTATCCGAGTTCCTGTCGCATTCTCGTCGTGTCCATCACCCGGCCGTAGCTGAGGTAGTCGAGTTGCTCACGGTTGATCTCGGTGTAGCGGTTAGCTCGCCGTATTGAATCCAGTGCCCAGAGCCCGAATCCGGGCACCGGCAGCGGAATTCGGCCGGCCAGCCGGATCGCCTGCGACAGCATGATGACGCCGCTGCCGCCGATGTTGAAGGTGCCCGCCTTACCGGCCATCACGGCCCGCTCCAAAGCACCCAGCGCGTCCTGCTCGTGCAGCAGCTGCAGTCGTGCGTCGCGGCCGAGCACCGTCGGGCACAGCGGCCCCGCCATGTATCGCGACAAAGTGGTGTCCATCGCCGGGCCGATCATGTTCGCTAACCGCAGGATCGTCACCGTGATATCGGGCCGGCGCCGCGCGAGCCCCCGGGTGTAGCCCTCGATGTCCAGGCTGTCTTTGGGAAAGCCTTCGCGGAATGGTCGGCGGCTGCTGCTGTCCTCGGTGAACATCACCGGATCGTGCGGGCTGGACCCGTAAACCTCAGAGGTCGACTTGAGCACCACTCGACGCACTGACGGCGCCTTTTGGCAGGCCGCGAACAGCTGCATTGCGCCCAGCACGTTGATTTCCTTCAGCGCCGCCCCGCCACCGGACCGCGGCGCAAACGACGCCGCCGCGGCATGCACCACGGTGTCGACGTCGCCGTTTCGAATCACCTTGGCGACGAAGGGGTTGCGGATGTCGGCGCGAACGAATTCGGCGCGGCCCATCCGACGCAGCATGTCCTTGCTGGGCGCAACCGCATCCACCGCGATGACCCGGTTGATCAATGGGTTTTGCGCCAACCGTGCGGTCAGGTAGCCGCCCAAAAACCGGCAGGCACCAGTGACCAGCACGACCTTCGGGTAATGCACGGAATCGCTGGTGTTGCCATTTGGGTGCTCGCCCGACGAATCCACGTTGCTAGCCTAACGGCGTCCTAGCCGACCGGCTATGGAGGCGTGCTGCGGCGGTCGTTGCGAAAGTTACTTTCCGAGTTTTCTGCGCTGCACCCGGGTACGGCGAAGCAGCTTGCGGTGCTTCTTCTTCGACATCCGTTTGCGCCGCTTCTTGATTACTGAACCCATAACTCCGCTATCTGTGTGGCGGCCCGAGTCCGCCGTGGCCGGGCATGTGCAATAACCCGCACACTCTACCCAACTGGGCATATCGAACACCAAAAGGCATCGCTCACACGTCAGCATCCGATCGCCGCGAGACTTAAGCCACTGCGACGCCTATCGGCGTGTTCTCGCGGAGGTTTAAGTGTCGCGGCCCCAACTACCCGGCCTCAGCCGGCGTCGAAGTAGGAGCTCTCCAGCATGTCGTGCACGGCCTTCGCGTGCACCCGGAAGGAGCGCCCCACCCGTACTGCCGGCAGCTCACCGTTGTGAACCAGCCGGTAGACGGTCATTTTGCTGACCCGCATCAGTGCTGCCACTTCGGCCACAGTCAGGAATTGCGTCCGGGGCGGCTGGCCGTCTACTGAACCAGCGTCTCGTCCTGATTTACCGCCAGCTGAATCCCGTGCCGATGGCCCGTTCATAGACGTCATCGCAACCCAATCGTCAGGCATCTGCAGTCCCAGCGGCTTCCCCTCCGCTGGCACCCACAGGTGCATACCAAGAGGAGAATAGCGGGACTAGTGGGGTTACTGCGACGGGTGAGGGCAAATAAATAAAATTCTATAAATTACTCTGATGTAATTCTTAGCTGCTCAGAGCGGGTTTTTGCGGCCCGCACCGCCTCGTCGACGGCTGCCCGCAAACCGCGGCCCTCTAGTTCCCGCAGCGCAGCCGCGGTCGTGCCACCGGGCGAGGTAACAACCGCGCGCAGCCGCGCCGCGGTGGTGTCCAGCGAGAGGTCGGACACCCTCTCGCCGGGCGCTCCGCGGTCCTGTTCCATTCGGTCCAGCAACATCGCCGCGGAGCCGGCCATTGTCTGGGCAACCAGCTCGGTGGCCACCGAGCGGCTCAATCCGACGCCCACGGCGGCGTCCACCAACGCCTCGACCATCAGGAAGAAATACGCCGGCCCGGAACCGGAGACCGCCGTCACCGCGTCAAGGTGTTCCTCGGGGACCGTCAGCACGGCACCGACCGAGTCCAACAGCGCGGCGACCTCTTTGAGCTGTTCCTGGCTCGCAAACCGGCCCTTGGCCATCGCGCTGATCCCCGCCCCGACCAGGGCCGGTGCGTTCGGCATCACCCGCACCACCGGCGTGCCGGCCGGCAGCTTGGATTCCAGGTAGGCAGTGCTGACACCCGCCGCGACCGAGATCAACACCTGGTCGGGGGCGTCGCCGCTGGACTCGGCCGCAAGCTGGGTGATCTCCGCGACCACCGAAGAGACGTCGGAAGGCTTCACCGCGATGATCACAAACGTCGCGTTTTCCACCGCATCGCGCACCGACGTCACCAGCACCGAATACGTCTCGGCGAGGTATCGCGCGCGGTCGGGCATCTGCTCGGCGACCGCCAGATCTTTGACTTGGCGCCCGGCCCGCAGCAAGCCCGACAGCAGCGCTTCGCCGATACTGCCCCCGCCGACGATTGCGATTCTCGCCATGCCGCACAGCATGGCAGACCACGAGGGCTTCCGGCGACAAAGGGGCGATCACAAACTGGCGACGGTGCGCCCGTTGCGCCGCCGACTAGCGCGCCGTTGGCACCATCGCCAACTGGCGGGCCTGCACCACGATGCGGCCCTCGCAATCGACCACCGTGTGGTCCTCGTCGAACCAGTCCTGCCCGATTTGCATGCAGGTGCACACCACCCGCAACCAGCCGTCCGCCGGCAGCGCCCTCAGGTAGGCGGTCAGCTGCACGGTCGGCGCCCAGCCGGTGCGGTTCACCGCGAAAGTCACCGGCGCCGACACGTCTCCGCAC
>NZ_JBAUZA010000243.1:0-16782 GCF_049585075.1 Mycobacterium sp. | reverse complement strand
AGGGCTCGGGTCGGGCGCGGTGGCGGTCACCGCCTCCGTGGCCGGATTGACGTCGTCGTAGCGGCCGTTCTCGGGTTCGACCCACCGCCCGTCGATATAGACGTCGTAGCTGTCGATCAATGAGCGTGGCTCAGCCATGTTGATTCCTTACGACGGTCCGGCGGCTCAACGTTTGGTGTACACCTGTCGGGCCAGGGTCGTCAATGGCTCAGCGCTGCCATCGCGGGCGCTATCGCTATTTCACCTTGACAGCAAGCATATTGACATTGCAGGTACCGCCAGAGTAAACAGAGTGCACCGGACAGATCGTATCCAAATGTACGATCGCGGCCCTGCCGAGGGAGTGCTTGTGCAAGCTAAGTCCTGGCCCACGGCCGCGCTGCACTCCCCCGACTTCTACGCCGGCGATCCGTATCCGGCATACCGGGAACTACGCGCGACGGCGCCGGTGTGCTGGAACGACGTCACCAACTTCTGGGCGCTGCTCAAATACGAGGACATCCGGTTCGTGTCGAGCAGTCCTGCGTTGTTCTCCTCCACCAAGGGCGTCACCATCCCCGATCCGCACATGCCGAGCCCGGTCCAACCCGGCAGCCTGATTTTCACCGACCCGCCGCGGCACCGGCAGATGCGCAAGCTGATCAACTCCGGGTTCACCCGACGCCGGGTTGCCGTGCTGGAGCCGAAGATCCGCGAGATCGTCCGCGGAATCCTCGACGGCGTTACACCCGACTCCGTCCAGGAATTCGCCGAGGAAATCGCCGCTCCGCTACCCACCCGGATGATCGCCGAGCTGATCGGCGCACCGCCCGATGATTGGGAACAGTTCCGCAAGTGGTCGGACGCCGCCACCGGAACCGCCGATCCGGAGATCAAACTCGATCCCATGGTGGCCGCAGGGCAGCTTTTCGAGTACTTCCAAAAACTGATCGGGGCCAGGCGCACCGAACCCCGCGACGACTTGCTGTCGGTGCTGGCCGGCGCCGAGATCGACGGGCAGCGGCTCACCGACGAGGACCTGCTGAACTTTGCGTTCCTGCTCCTGGTGGCCGGCAATGAGACCACCCGCAATCTGATCGCGCTGGGTACCCTCGCGCTGATCACCCACCCCGACCAATGCCGGCTGCTGGTCGAGGATCCTTCGCTGATCCCGGGCGCCGTCGAGGAGATGCTGCGGTGGAACAGCCCGGTGGTGCACATGGCGCGCACCGCGATGGTCGACGTGGAGATCCGCGGTCAGCGGATCGCCGAGGGCGACGTCGTGGTGATGCTGTACGGGTCAGCCAACCGTGATGAGGACGTATTCGGTTGCGACTCAGAGGAGTTCAAGGTTACGCGGCATCCGAACCCGCACATCGCATTCGGGTGCGGTGAACATTCATGCGTCGGCGCGCAACTGGCTCGGCTGGAGGCGACGGTGATGTTCGAGGAGCTGCTGCGCCGCTTCCCCAGGCTCGAACTGGCCGGCGAGGTCGACCGCATGCGGGCCACCATGGTGCCCGGGGTCAAGCGAATGCCGGTCCGGCTGGGGGCCTGAGCGATGCAACTCGAGTACACCCCCGAGCAGGAACGGCTGCGCGACGAGATCCGCGCCACGATGGAACAGGTCATGACGCCGGAACGGCAGGCCGCGGTCAGCGAACGCATCGAAGGCGGGCCCGCAGTACGCGAGTGCGTGCGCGCCCTGGCCGCCGCCGACCTGCTCGGTGTCGGCTGGCCCAAAGAATATGGCGGAAGAGGCTTTTCAGCCGTCGAGCAGTTCATCTTCGCCGAAGAGGCGCGACGGGTCAACGCGCCGATCCCACTGGTGACGCTCAACACGGTGGGCCCTACCCTGATGCAGTTTGGCACCGAGGAGCAAAAGCAGAAGTTCCTGCCGGCGATCCTGGAGGGCAGCGTCGAGTTCGCTATCGGCTACTCCGAGCCCGGGGCGGGCAGCGACCTGGCATCGCTGCGCACCACCGCCGTCCGCGATGGCGATTATTACATGATCAACGGCCAGAAGATGTTCACCAGCGGCGCCGCATATGCCGACTACATCTGGCTGGCCGCACGCACCGATCCGAACGCCAAGAAGCACAAGGGTATTTCGATCTTCATCGTGCCCACCTCGTCGCCCGGATTCTCTTGGCAGCCGCTGCACACCATGCCGGGCATCTCCACCTTCTACACGTTCTACGACAATGTGCGGGTCCCGGCGAGCGCGATCGTGGCGGGTGAAAACCAGGGCTGGCAGCTGATCACCACCCAGCTGAATTTCGAACGCGCCGCCCTGGGCAACCTCGGTGCCCTCGAGCCGTTGTTCGAGCAGACGCTGCAGTGGGCTGCCAGCACCGAGCTCGACGGCGGTCATGTTATCGACCAGCCCTGGGTGCAGTTGGCGCTGGCGCGGGTCGAGGCAGAGGTCGCGGCATACAAACTGATGAACCTTCGGGTCAACGCCGCGATGACAAAGGGCGTACTGAACATGGGTGAGGCTTCGGCGGTGAAGGTTTTCGGTACCGAGCTGACCCAGCAGGTTGCCGGCCAGCTGCTGGAAGTGCTTGACCACAACGGGTTACGCCGCGGCACCGACGCTCCGCTGCGCGGCGCACTGGAATCCGCCTATCGGGTTGCGGTCATCAGCACATTCGGCGGCGGCGCCAACGAAATCCAACGTGACATCATCGCGATGGCCGGACTGGGCATGCCGCGAGCACCACGCGATCTTCGCGCGACGGAGAAGTCAGGAGGACCAGCTCAGTGACCAATGCGGATACCGAGTTAGTTGACAAGCTGAAAGCGCTTGTCGGCCAGCCCACCGGCGGCACCGGCCAGCCGTCGCTAGCACCGGATCCGGTCAATCAACCGATGATCCGGCACTGGGCATACGCGCTCGCCGACTTCAATCCCGTCTACCTCGACCCGGAGTTCGCGGCCAAGTCGCGGTTCGGCGGCATCGTGTCACCGCCGGTGATGTTGCAAACCTGGACCATGCCGTCGCCGAAACTAGAGGGCATCCGAGAGCGGGGTGGCTCTCCCGTCGAGATCACCGGTAATCCAACAGCCTTCCTCGATGACGCCGGGTACACCAGCATCGTGGCGACCAACTCGGAGTTCGAAATCGAGCGCTATCCGCGGCTTGGCGATGTGATCAGCGCAACGTCAGTGTTCGAGGATGTCTCCGACGAGAAGAAGACAGCGCTGGGTACCGGCTTCTTTCTCACCTGGTTGATCACCTACACCGATCAGAACGGGGAAGTGCTGGGCCGCCAGCGATTCCGCGTGCTGCGATTCAGGCCGGAACGTTGATGGCGACCCGGCTAGCTCCGACGATCAGCCCGGACACCGAGTTTTTCTGGAACGGGCTGCGCGACCACAAACTGCTGATTCAGCGCTGCAATGGATGCGCAACGTTGCGCAACCCGCCGCGACCGATGTGCCCGAAATGCCGTTCCCTGGACTGGGAAGCGGTCGAGGCGTCAGGCCGCGGCACGGTATACAGCTACGTGATGCCGCATGAACCGCGGTTCCCGTTCTTTGACTACCCCTACATCGTCGTCCTGGTGCAGCTCGCCGAAGGAGTACGGCTGGTATCGAACCTGTGCGACATCGACCCAGCTGACGTCAGGGTCGGGATGGGAGTCGAGGTGTTCTACCAGCCTTTCGATAACGACCTTGTGCTGCACCAGTTCCGGCCGGCTGAGTGACATGGACTTCACGTTTACCGAAGAGCAAGAGACCATCAGCAAGCTGGCCCGCGAAGTCTTCGAGCGCCGGGCCACACCGGAACGCTTGACCGAACTGGAAGCCGGTGAATTCCGTTACGACGCCGCGCTGTGGAAGGAACTCGCCGCCGTCGACCTGCTGGGTACGGCATTGCCCGAGTCGGTCGGCGGAAACGGCGGTGGCTTCGTGGAACTCGGGGTGTTGCTGGCTGAAGTGGGCTGGAGCGTGGCTCCGGTGCCCGCCTATCCGACGCTGCTGCTGGGCGCCGACCCGATCGCCCGGCACGGAACTCCCGAGCAACAGCAACGCTTCCTGCCCGGTGTCATCGACGCAACCCGCATCCTGACCGCGGGCCTGCAAGAACCGGGCCGCACCGACCCCACCAGCCCAGCTACCACTGCTCGTCGCGACGGCCCGAACTGGCGGCTGGACGGCACCAAAGAGCTGGTGCCGGCCGCCCAGCTCGCCGACACCGTGTTGATACCCGCCACCGCCGGAGACGGCGAGACTGGCTTGTTCCTGTTGGCGACCGACTCCGCCGGCGTCGATATCCGGCCGGTGGCGACCACCACCCGTGAACCGCATGCCGACGTATTTCTGGACGGCGCAACGGTTTCCGCTGCTGATCGCCTTGAGGGTTCCGATTCCCTTGTCTCGTCGTTATACACCCGCGCGCTGGTTGGACTGTGTGCGATCCAGCTTGGCATCTCCGACCGGGCCTTGCGGATGGCCGCCGAATACACAACCGGCCGTGAGCAATTCGGCCGCCCGATCGGCAGCTTCCAGGCAGTGCAGCAGCGGATGGCCGACGGATTCATCGACGTCGAGGCGATCCGGTGGACCACCTGGCACGCAGCCTGGCTGATCGCGCAAGGAAGGCCGGCCGATCGCGCAGCACGGATCGCGAAGTTCTGGGCCGCCGAGGCCGGTGCCCGCGTCGCGGCCACCACCCAACACGTGCACGGCGGGATCGGCATCGACACCACCTATCCGCTGCATCGTTACTTCTTATGGGCCAAGCAGAACGAACTCACGCTGGGTTCGGCTTCCCAGCAGCTGGCTCACCTCGGCAGCACATACCCGGAAGGACGGCCATGACGACAGCCAAGACCCGCACTGCCACATTGCAGTGGAGCGAGATCGAGGTCGGCGACGAGGTGTCCCCGCTCGAGGTCCCGATCACCACCACGATGATCGTCGCCGGCGCGATCGCATCGCGCGACTTCATGCCGGTGCACCACGACCGCGACTACGCCAACAAGCAGGGTTCGCCCAACTTGTTCATGAATATCCTGACCTCCAACGGGTATTGCGTGCGTTTCCTCACCGACTGGGCCGGTCCCGAGGCGATGGTCACGAAGCTGTCGATTCGCCTTGGCGTGCCGTGCTTTCCGGACGACCCGCTGCGCTTCACCGGCACGGTGACCGGCAAAACCGAAGGATCGAACGGGGAAAATTTCGTCGAGGTCACGTTCAGGGCGTCCAACAGCCTCGGCGATCACGTCTCCGGCACCGCAGTTCTCAGCCTGCTGAACGGTGCCTTAGAGGGGAACGAAGCGTGAGCGGTTCACTGCCCGGCAACTGCGCCATTGTGGGCATCGGCCAAACCGAATTCTCCAAAGAATCCGGGCGCAGCGAGCTGCAATTGGCATGCGAGGCGGTCAGTGCCGCACTCGACGACGCCGGCCTCACACCGAGCGACGTCGACGGCATGGTCACCTTCACGATGGACTCCAGCGACGAGATCGACATCGCCCGAAACGTAGGCATCGGTGACCTCAGCTTCTTTTCCCGCGTACATCACGGGGGCGGGGCCGCCGCAGGTACGGTCGTGCACGCCGCGATGGCCGTCGCGTCGGGCGTCGCCGATGTGGTGGTGTGTTGGCGCGCCTTCAACGAACGCTCCGGCTTTCGGTTCGGCGGCAGCGGACGCACCAGTGCCGAGACCCCGTTGTTCATGGCGCACTACGCGCCATTCGGATTGCTCACTCCCGCAGCGTGGGTCGCCATGCACGCTCAGCGCTACATGTCGACCTACGGAGTCACCAACGAAGACTTTGGCCGTATCGCCGTGGTGGACCGCATGCACGCGGCCAACAACCCCGACGCGTGGTTCTACCAACGACCGATCACGCTGGAAGACCACCAGAACTCCCGCTGGATCATCGAACCCGTTCTGCGACTGCTTGATTGCTGCCAGGAAAGTGACGGCGGGGTGGCGCTGGTAGTCACCAGTGCCGAACGCGCCCGGGACCTGCGACAGCCGCCGGCGATCATCACTGCCGCCGCGCAGGGCGCAGCGGCCAACGGTGAAATGATGACCAGCTACTACCGCGACGACATCACTGGGCTGCCGGAGATGGGCGTGGTCGCGAACCGGCTATGGCGCGACTCCGGGTTGAAGCCGCAAGACATCCAAACCGCATTCATCTACGACCATTTCACGCCGTTCGTGTTCACCCAGTTCGAGGAACTCGGATTCTGCGGTCGCGGTGAAGCCAAAGACTTCGCCACCGTTGAGCGGTTGTCGCTAGGTGGGGAACTGCCGATCAACACCAACGGCGGACTGCTCGGCGAGGCTTACATCCATGGGATGAACGGCATTACCGAGGGCGTGCGCCAGGTACGCGGGTCCTCCTATAACCAAGTCGACAACGTCGAGCATGTGCTGGTCACGTCGGGCACCGGCGTGCCCACCAGCGGCCTTATCCTCGCCCCGGATAGCTAGGAAGACCGCCATGCCGAAGATCGCATTGCTGACCGCAGTCGGCGGACCGATTGAACTCGCCGACTTTCCGCTCACCACACCGGCACCTGGTACCGCTGCGCTGAAACTGCGGATGGCCGGTATCTGCGGGTCCGACTTGCACATCTTCCGAGGCGAACTCCCGCTGTTCTACCCGTTCGCGATGGGCCATGAAATGGTCGGCGAAATAGCCGACCTCGGCGAGGGACTGACCACCGACGCGACCGGCAAGCCACTAGCAGTGGGCGACCGCGTCGTCACGCCGTACTTCTGGACGTGCGGGCAATGCCATGCATGCGCACGCGGGCGCCCCCACGCCTGCCAGAACCTGATGGCAGGCGAATTCCGCACCCACGACCAGGCCCCGCACTTCGTCGGCGCGCACGGCGAGTACTACTACACGACCACTAGACAACCGTTGTACAAAGTGCCGGAGGACCTCGCCGACGAAGCCGTCGCGCCGCTCAATTGTGCACTGGCCCAGGTAATGTTCGCGCTGCGCGATGTGCGACTGGGCGACACCGTCGTCATCCAGGGTGCCGGTGGGCTGGGTATCAATGCCGCCGCCGTCGCGCACACCGCAGGCGCGGCGGAGGTCATCGTCATCGACAAGATCGCGGAGCGACTCGACGTCGCATCCGATTTCGGCGCTACGCACTGCATCGACGCCAGCATCATCTCCACCGCACAGGTCACCGAACAGATCCACCGGCGCACCCACGGCATCGGCGCCGACTGGGTGCTTGAAGTCGTCGGCGCCCCGGGTGTCATTCCCGAGGGGATCGGGTTCCTCAACCACGGCGGCACCTTGCTCGAAGTCGGAAACATCGGAACGGGACGCACCTTCGAGCTCGACCCCAGCGTTCTGGTCTACGGCAACAAGTCAGTGCGCGGCGTGATGCTCTACGACCCGATTACCCTGGCGATCGGGTTGTCGTTCTTGCAGCACACCAGTTTTCCGTTCAGTCGGCTGATGCCCAAGCCGTTCCATCTCGCCGATGTCAATGCCGCATTCGAATCGGCCGATGCCGGCTTGGTGCCCAGAGGCGCGTTGGTCCCGTGATGACACAAGCCACCGCTACGGATACCCGCGAACTCATCGTCGAGTCCGCGTACGCCTGCTTCCGCAAGCAAGGGCTGCAAAAGGTGACGATTGTCGACATCGCGAAGATGGCGGGTGTCTCCCGCAGCACGGTCTACGAGTACTTCCGCGACAAGTCCGCCATTGTCGAAGCATGCGCCGAGCACGCCTCCGAGCAGTTCTACCGGCAGATGTCCACGGCGATGGACCGCGGCTGTTCGCTGGAGGACAAGCTCAGCCGAGCAGCTGTATTCGTGACCCAGGCACGACGGGCCATCTCCTCGGAAAAGTACTTCGACGAAGAAGCGATCAGCCTACTGCTCACCAAAGACGCTGCGGTGTTGCTGCGCGAATGCGTCGACTTCCTGGCGCCCCACCTGGCCGCCGCCAAGCTCACCGGCGAGGTTCGCAAAGACCTCGACATCCAGTCCGCCGGCGAATGGTTCGCGCGCATACTGTTCTCGCTTTTCAGCACACCGTCATCGACATTGGATATGAACGACCCCGACGTCGTCGCCGACTTTGTCCGCGCGCATCTGGTCCGAGGATTCGCCGACGACCGCCCGCGGCCGCGACGCGCTCTGTGACGGGTGCGTTCCCCGCATCGCTGGGCGACAACCCGTCAGGCCCCGTTGAGCGCGGGCCAACTCGCTTTACTGCGTCTTTAACTGCATGAGCGTAGACTCAAGCTACGGATCCACGGCAGACCAAGGTCGGACCGGAAGAAAAGATTCCTCCTCTCGGCTGTGGCGCCTAGCACCAGCACTAGGTACCCACGCGAAGCAAAGCCCATCAACTGGGCACAGCGCGGTGGGCTTGCGTCAGGCGCGAAAATGTGTCCTGACGCCGAGGCCACATTTCACCGCGCCATCACGCACGCTTGGTAACCAGGTGGTTGGTGCTTCGGACGGCCTCCTGTTCGTCAGGAGCGCCGTCCGACTCGGGTAGGCCGAGCTCCCCGTAGCCGGTAGCGGTCTGCTCTCCGAAGCAAGCACTCTGGGTGATCGTGTCCAAAGCAAAATGGCGCAGCCGCACCGATATTCGCGCCGTCGGGAACCAGCGTCGGCTCCGTGGCGCGGTGTGTGTTCGATCTGCAGGCGACCACGGCCGCGCGCACCTAACGAGAAACAGGAAAA
Source organism: Mycobacterium sp. (assembly GCF_049585075.1). GTDB lineage: Bacteria > Actinomycetota > Actinomycetes > Mycobacteriales > Mycobacteriaceae > Mycobacterium. Next base: position 8,111 of record NZ_JBAUZA010000243.1, on the reverse strand, counting down.
ATGAATAGTCGTCTTGAAAGTTTATGGTACGCAATACAACATCCGCTGGGACCGTCGCGGGAACTCGGGTCATACGCAAACCACCAGAAGAGTGTGGAGAAACTGATTCGAGAGATGAACGCAAGAGGTCGATTCTGATATCGCTCGACCTTCTTGAATCAATTCATCTCCACACAGACCGCACATCGGTAGTGGCACGTTCGGGGAGGACGACGTGGGATCTGCCTCAGTGCCCGCGCTCGGCCAGCGCCCGCATGAAAAACTTCAGGTTGGCTGGTCGCTCGGCCAACCGTCGCATCAAGTACCCGTACCACTGGGTGCCGAACGGCACATACACCCGCACCCGGTTGCCGGCAGAGGCCAGCCGCAGCTGCTCGCCGTCGCGGACGCCGTACAGCATCTGGTATTCGAAATCGCCCGAGTTGCGCCCGGATTCGCTGGCCAACGCTGGCACCGCATCGATGATGACGGGATCGTGAGAGGCCACCATCGGGTACCCCGAACCCGTCATCAGCACCCGAAGACAGCGCAGGTACGAGTCGGTGACCTCCGAAGCGTCCCGGTAGGCCACCGATGCCGGTTCGTCATAGGCACCCTTGCATAGCCGCACCCGTGCTCCGGGCGTGGCGAACTGCGCGCAGTCGCCATGCGTGCGTCGCAGGTAGGCCTGCAAAACCACTCCCAGCCACGGGAACTCAGTGCGGAGGTCGGTGGCGATCGACAGCGTCGAATCCGTGGTGGTGTGGTCCTCGGCGTCCACCGTCACCCACGCGCCGACCGCTTCGGCCCGTTCGCAGATGCTGTGCGCGTTCGCGAAGGCGATCTTCTCGCCGTCGCGGTCCAGCGCCTGCCCCAACGCCGAGAGCTTGCAGGACACCTCCAGCGGGCGCACACCATCGCCGACGGCATCCGGCCGCCGGCCCAACGCGTCGAGCAACTGCAGGTAGGCACCCGTGGTGGCATTCGCACTATCGAGGTCGGCTACGTCCTCGCCCAGGTAGTCGATGCTGACCAGTCGGCCCGAATTTCGCAGTGCCGCAACGCTGTCCAGCGCTCGCTCAAGCGATGACCCGGGTACGAACCGGTTAACGACCTTGCGGGTGAGCGGCAGCCGCTCGGCGGTGCGCCGCAACCCGTCGGAATGGCTCGCCGCCACGATCGCGGGCCGCAGTGTTTTGGCAAACAAGTTCGACATTATCGCTCTGCCATGTGCGGATAGTTGTGATCGGTGGCCGGGACGAACGTCTCCTTGATCGAGCGTGCCGACGTCCAGCGCAACAAGTTCAGCACCGATCCGGCCTTGTCGTTGGTGCCTGAACCGCGCGACCCCCCGAACGGCTGGCGACCCACAACCGCCCCGGTCGGTTTGTCGTTGACGTAGAAGTTGCCGGCCGCGAACCGCAGCCGATTCTGCGCGGCCAGCACGGCGTCTCGGTCGTCGGCGATCACAGCACCGGTCAAGGCGTAACGCGAGCCGGTATCGATGATATCGAGGATTCGCTGGTACTGATCGTCGGGATAGACGTACACCGACAGCAGCGGGCCGAAATACTCGGTAGCGAAGGCCTCGTCGGTCGGATCGTCGGACAGCAAAACCGTCGGGCGTACAAAATAGCCTTCACTGTCGTCGTATTCGCCGCCGACCGCGATCGTCACACCGGCCGCACCTTTCGCGCGTTCGATCGCGTCGACGTTCTTGACAAAGGCACGCTCGTCGATCAGCGCGCCGCCGAAGTTGGAGAAGTCGGTGATGTCGCCGTACGGCAGCTCGGCGGCGGCCGCCAGGAAGTCGTCGCCCATCTGCTGCCAGACCGAGTGGGCGACAAACGCTCGCGACGCCGCTGAGCATTTCTGGCCCTGGTAGTCGAACGCGCCGCGGATCATTGCGGTGCGCAGCACATCCGGCTGCGCCGAGGCGTGCCCGAGCACGAAGTCTTTGCCGCCGGTCTCGCCGACCAGGCGCGGATAGCTGTGGTAGCGCTCGATGTTGGCGCCGACCTCGCGCCACAACCGCTGGAAGGTCGCCGTCGATCCGGTGAAGTGGATCCCGGCCAGCCGCGGATCCGCCAGCGCCACATCGGAAACCGCGTAGCCGTCGCCGGCGACCAGGTTGATGACACCAGGAGGCAACCCGGCCGCCTCCAGCAGTTGCATGGTCAGATACGCGGCGAATGTCTGCGTGACCGACGGCTTCCACACCACCGTGTTGCCCATCAACGCCGGCGCGGTGGGCAGATTACCGGCGATCGCGGAGAAGTTGAACGGCGTTATCGCGTAGACGAATCCGTCCAACGGCCGGTAGTCGGTACGATTCCATTCACCGCGCGCGCTCAGCGGCTGCTGTGCCAGGATCTGGCGCGCGAAGGAAACATTGAACCGCCAGAAGTCGACCAGCTCACAGGGCGCGTCGATTTCAGCTTGGTAGGCGGTTTTGGATTGGCCCAGCATCGTCGCCGCGGCGATCGTCTCCCGCCACGGTCCGGCGAGCAGATCGGCGGCACGCAGAAAGATCGCGGCGCGTTCGTCGAACGGGGTCGCTGCCCAGTGTGCTCGGGCGGCCATTGCCGCTTCCACGGCGGCGGTGGCGTCGTCGTGGTCGGCGTTGGTCAGCGTGCCCAGCGTCGCGGCATGCCGGTGCGGCTGCACGACGTCGATGCGCTCACCTTTGCCCATCCGGTGGGTGCCGCCGATGACGTGCGGCAGGTCGATCGGCTCTTCGGCCAGAGCGCCGAGCGCAGCCGTCAGCCGACTGCGTTCGGGCGAGTTCGGCGCATAGTCCTGCACGGGTTCGTTTGTCGGCAAAGGAACGGAAGTGATGGCGTCCATGTCTCCAGGGTCTCAGCGGCGAAGGACCACATGGTTGGCTGATCAGACAAAGCTAGGCGGCGCTGATAGTAGAATCAAACAACATGCGAGCAACGGGCGTCGGTCTGGGCCAGTTGCTATTGGCCCTGGATACCACGGTGGTGAGCTTGGTCGAGGCGCCTCGCGGGCTCGACCTGCCAGTAGCGTCCGCGGCGCTGATCGACGCTGACGATGTGCGGTTGGGGCTGGGTCGCGGCGCGGACTCGGCCGACGTGTTCTTCCTGCTCGGCGTCGGCGATAAAGAAGGCCAGCACTGGCTGGAAGGGTGGGAGACAGGCCCGGTGGATCGAGCGCCGGTGGCCGTCTTCGCCAAGAAACCGTCCGACGCCCTGGTGGCCAGGGCCATCGCAGCGGGGACGGCGGTGGTGGCGGTGGAACCGCAGGCGCGTTGGGAGCGGCTGTACCGCCTGGTGAATCACGTCCTCGAGCACCACTCGCCTTTTTCCAACGAGCGGGCCGATCCGCGCAACGACTCGGGCACGGACTTGTTCGGCCTGGCCCAGTCGCTGGCCGACCGTATTCACGGGATGGTCAGCATCGAGGACGAGCAGTCGCATGTGTTGGCCTATTCGGCGTCCAACGACGAGGCCGATGAATTGCGGCGACTATCGATCCTGGGTCGTGCGGGCCCGCCCGAGCACCTGAAGTGGATCGGCCAATGGGGCATTTTCGATGCGCTGCGGGCCGGCGGCGATGTGGTCCGCGTTGCCGAGCGCCCGGAGCTGGGTCTGCGACCCCGGTTGGCGGTTGGTATTCGTCAGCCCTCCCTCGACGAGCGCCGGGCGCCGGTCTTCGCGGGCACTATCTGGGTGCAGCAAGGCGCTCGGCCGCTGGCGGACGACGCCGAGGAGGTGCTGCGCGGAGCCGCCGTGCTGGCCGCCCGCATCATGTCGCGGCTAGCCGCTAGGCCGTCGCCGCACGCGCTGCGGGCCCAGGAGCTACTGGGCTTGTCTGACAACGGATCAGACGATGTCGACACCATTGCACGCGAGCTGGGAATCGTGTCCGACGGCAATGCCGCCCTGATCGGTTTTCACACGCCAGACCATCACGCCAGGCTGGCCGACATCCTGGCGTTGAGCGCCAACGCCTTTCGAGCTGATGCGCAGGTTGCATCGCGCGGTTCACGGGTATACGTGCTGTTTCCGCATACCACGAAGCGGTCGTCGGTCACCTCCTGGATTCGCGGCACCATCAGCGCGTTGCACAGCGAACTGGGACTGCAGTTGCGGGCGGTGGTGGCCGCGCCGGTCGCCGGCCTGGCCGGCCTGACCACCGTGCGCGCGGAGGTGGATCGGGTGCTGGATAGTGCTGAGCGCCACCCTGATTCGTTCGCAGCTGTGACGTCGCTGGCCGAAGCGCGCAGCACCGTGCTGCTCGACGAGATCGTCACGATGGTCGCCGCCGACGAGCGGCTCGTCGACCCCAGGGTGCGCGACCTGCAAGCGCGCGAGGCGGAGTTGGTCGCGACGCTGCGGGCTTATCTGGACAGTTTCGGTGAAGTCGCCGCGGCGGCACAGCAGCTGCACGTCCATCCGAATACCGTGCGCTACCGAGCCCGCCGGATAGAGAAGCTGCTGTCGACGTCGTTATCTAATCCCGAAGTGCGGCTACTTCTTTCGCTCGGCCTACGGGCTATCGAGCGATCTGGTTAGACGTCGCGGCTGTGCGTTCGTAGATCTCGGCCAAAAACTGCTCGACGGCCACCGCCGCATGAGTTGCTCGCGCCGACCCGAAGATGTCAAAGGCGTGCTGCGCGAACGGCAACTCGGCATAGGCAACCGGCTGCCGACTGACTTCGCGCAGCGCTGCGGTGAAGGCGCGGGCCTGCTCGACCGGGATCAACGAATCGTTGCGTCCGTGCAGCACGAAAAACGGTGGTGCATCTGCGGATACATGCGCGATCGGTGAAGCGGTGCGGAAAGGCTCTGCGATTTCGGCACGCCGCAGCTTGAACACGTACTTCGCCAGCGTCGGCATCATCAGCGGGTGGATCGCATCGTTGCGGGTGAAGTCGTAGACGCCGTAGAACGGCACGGCGGCCCGCACGCTGGTGTCGACATCCTCGAAGCCCGGCTGAAACTGGGGATCGTTTGCGGTGAGGGCAGCCAGCGCGGACAGGTGCCCGCCGGCCGAGCCGCCGGTGATCGCGATCCAGTCCGGGTCGCCGCCGAATTCCGCGATGTGCTCCTTGGTCCACGCCAACGCCTGCTTGACGTCGACGATCTGGTCGGGCCACGTGGAGCGCGGGCTGAGCCGGTAGTTGATCGCAACACACACCCAGCCCAACTCGGCGAGGTGGCTCATCAACGGATAGGCCTGCTGACGTTTGCTTCCCACCATCCAGGCGCCGCCGGGCACCTGCAACAGCACTGGCGCCCGGCCGCCGGGGTTGAGGTCAGCCCGTCGCCAGATATCGAGGTGGTTGCGAGAGCCGTGATCGCCATAAGCGATGTCGGTGTCGTGCGCGTAGTCGCCGTAGATCCGCATCATGCGGATCAACCCGGGTGTCTTGGCGGTGCCGGCGCCCTCCGGCCGCTTCCAGAGATCGCCCGCATCGGTGCGACGGTCGGTGCCCAATCCGGCGTCGAGTGCGGCGGTGAGCGGCACGTTGGCCTGGCGTCCGAAACGGTTGAGCCCTAGCAGGCCCAACCATGACAGCGCCGACGCCAGCCAGCTGAACCGGCGCAGCCGCGGCGAGAGCCTGCGGGTTATCGCGGCCAACGCCGCAAACTGTCCGGCGAGCAGCTGCAAGGGCAGCTCGGATGCGAAAACTCCGAAGCCGAACGCGTAGAGCGAGGGATAACCGCGCTTGCTCAGCGGTTGATAGCCATTGGCGGTGACCGTGAGTCCGGCCAGCGAACCGAGCACAGCTGTCAGTTTCTTCACGCCTGTCACTTAACCATCTACTGGTCTTTTTAACCGTGCGGGGTGAGGCACTAGGCGGGTTACCGGCTTGCGCGAACGGCCGCGCGTTAGTCACAACAGCCCCAGGAGTCTCTAAGAGCTGGGCCTCTAGTGACTATGCGATTCACGGCGCATGCGATATCACTCGCCCAGTTGTTGCGCGCGCCGCGCGGAGTGGCCAGCCGAGCACGGAAATACGTCGAGCATTAAAAGATCGGTGCGGCTGCAGACTGGCCTCTTCGGCGCTGATATCGCATACAGTTTCTTTTGCGAAATAGGTCGGCCCCCAAGTGAGGCTGCTGCTGTGACTAATGAGTCGGAAGCGCACCCCTTGCCGCAGGGGTTTCGGCACGCATAGGGTTCGGATATTCACGCACCTGACATCCAATCCGACACCGCCAAGTCGGATCGCCGAGATCCTCGGATCGTGATCGTCGGCGCCGGCATGGCGGGGATCGCTGCGGCGCATGTCTTCCGGCAAGCCGGCTTCACCAACTTCACCATTCTGGAAAAGGGTTCCGACGTTGGCGGTGTTTGGCATTGGAACCGCTACCCGGGCCTGCGATGCGACGTGCCTTCTTACAGCTACCAATACGCGTTCGCGCCCAAGCCGGACTGGAAGCACGTGTGGGCCACCGGTGACGAGATTCAGCGGTATCACCACGAGCTCATCAAGGCTCTGCAACTCAAATCGCACCTGAGGTTGGGCTGCGAAGTCACCTCGGCGGTGTTCGCCGACAACAGATGGCGCGTCTCGACGGCCGACGGCGGCGAGATCGATGCGGACTTCGTCGTCGCCGCCACCGGTCTGCTGCATCACCCGTTCATCCCGGACATTCCCGGCCTTGACTCGTTCAGCGGGCCGGTAGTGCACACCGCGCGCTGGACTGACATCGATACCCACGGCAAACGCATTGCGGTGATCGGCACCGGATCGACTGGGGTGCAAGTATTTTCCGCGCTGCAACCCAATGCTGGCCACATCACCCACTTTGCCCGTTCGCCACAGTGGGTGATGTGGATGCCAATGGGGCTCAGGCAGCCACGCATCCTCGGGCGGCTACTCCGATCGCTGCCCAAACAGGACAAGGCAGTGCGGCTATCGCAACTCGTTGGTTCCGACTACTTGGTCGACTTGGTCACCCGGCCAACCTGGCGACGACGGATGGCCCAGCGCTACGGGTGGATATGTCTACGTACGTTGGTGCGCGACAAGGATCTTCGTGCTCGCCTGACGCCCGACTATCAACCCTTCTGCAAACGGCAGGTGCTTTCCGGCGACTACTACCGGCGAATTTCCAAGCCGAACGCCGATTTCGTCAGCGAGCCGATCGCCGAGGTCACCGAAACCGGCCTGCGCACAACCGATGGCGTCCACCACGATCTGGATGCGATCGTGCTGGCCACCGGATTTCAGGCGCACAATTATATGCGCCCGATGACGCTGCGCGGACGAGACGGACTGTCCATTGATGACGCTTGGGCGAAAGGACCACGTGCCTGGGCAATGACCGCTATCCCCGGATTCCCCAACCTGTTTACCGTCCTCGGACCCAACTCGCCCAGCGGTTCGATGTCACTGCAACACGTCGCCGAGCTGACCGCCGGCTACATCATCACCTGGTTGCGGCGATTCCGCGACGGCGAGATCACGACCGTCGAAGTCACCGAGGAGGCCACCAGCCGGTTCGCCGACGACGTCGCCGAGGCGATGGGCCCGACGGTCTGGAACACCGGTTGTAACTCGTGGTACTTCGCCGACGACAACCACATCGATCTGTGGCCATTCGACCGCAAGCGGCTAACCCGCATGCTTGGGCAACCGCACGACGACGACTACATCCTCGCCCTGTAGGCGACAGCCACCTCCGCGGCCAACCGCGCGTTGGACAACACCAGAGCGACATTGGCGGCGATCGACGCGCCGGCCGTCTCGCGGTGGAAGAAGTCGAGCAGGAACGGCGTAACGTCCTTGCCGCACATGCCTTTTGCTTCGGCGGCGGCCAGGGCCGCGACCAGCACCCGGTCGTGTAAGGCGCGATCCATTTCCTCGCCCGGCGCGATGGGGTTGGCCAGCACCAGCCCGTAGGCGTCGAGGCCCAGTCGGTTTCTGGCCCGCAGCACATCGGCTACCTCCGCCGGCGTCTCCACCCGCCAACCCACTGGGTGGCCGGAATCGGCGAGGTAGAAGCCGGGGAACCGGTCGGTGCGGTAGCCGATCACCCCGACACTCAGGGTCTCCAGCCGCTCCAGGGTGGCGGCCACGTCCAAAATCGACTTCACGCCCGCGCAGACGACGAGCATGCCGGTGCGGGACAGTGTCGTGAGATCCGCTGACT
>NZ_JBAUZA010000242.1:0-9141 GCF_049585075.1 Mycobacterium sp. | reverse complement strand
TCTCCACCGACCCGGTGGGCTGGGTGTAGCGGCGCCGCAATCCGCCCGATGTCGCCAGATACACCGTCTCCTGCGCGTGCCGGGCAAAACCGTACAACTGGTCGGTGCCACGGAAGCCGCGACTCAGGCCACGGGCGACGTCGGCGAACACCTCGGGGCCAGTGCCCGGCGTCGGAGCATCCCAGTCGGGCGGTGCGCCGTCGCCGGCTAGCAGCGGCGCAGCGTCGCGGGCATCCGGCGCTGCCACGGCAGCCGCCTGCGACGCGGCGACTAAGTCCTCGATCACCGACGGGTCCACCTCGGATGAGGTCAGCGAGCCCGCCCGTGCGCTATCGCCATGGCGGACAATCGAAATCACGGTTGTGTGACGGGCCGTCGAGACGCCGTTAGTGGTCATCGAGTTGTTCGCCCACCGCAGCGACGCCGCCAGCCGGTCAGTGACCAGCACGATCGTCTCGTCGGCGCGTCCCCGCCGCGCCGCGGCTTCCAGCGCGATGTCGATCACCTCCTGCGCGCTGATCATTGGCCGGCCTCGATGCGGGCGTTAAGCACGTTGACGCCGCGGAACAGCGCCGACGGACAGCCATGGCTGACCGCGGCCACCTGACCGGGCTGAGCTTTACCGCAGTTGTACGCCCCGCCGAGGCGCCAAGTCGACGGCCCGCCAACAGCTTCCATCGAATTCCAGAAATCGGTGGTGGTGGCCTGATAGGCGACGTCGCGAAGCTGGCCGTCCAGGCGTCCATTGCGGATACGGTAAAACCGCTGCCCGGTGAACTGAAAGTTGTACCGCTGCATATCAATCGACCACGATCGGTCGCCGACGATGTAAATGCCGTCATCGACGCGGGCGATCAGATCAGCGGTGCTGCGGTCCTCCGGGCTGGGTTGCAGCGAGACGTTGGGCATCCGCTGAATCGGTACATGATGCGGCGAGTCGGCGTACGAGCAGCCGTTGGAGCGCGCCAGCCCCAACCGTGGTGCGAACACCCGGTCCAGTTGATAACCGACGAAGGTGCCGTCGCGCACCAGATCCCAGCTTTGGGCGGCCACTCCCTCGTCGTCGTAACCGACGCTGGCCAAACCGAATTCGACAGTTCGGTCGGCGGTCACGTTCATCACCGGCGATCCGTAGCGTAAGCTGCCGAGCTTGTCCGGGGTGGCGAACGAGGTGCCGGCGTAAGCGGACTCGTAGCCGATGGCACGATCGTATTCGGTTGCGTGTCCGATGGATTCGTGGATCGTCAGCCACAGGTTCGTGGGGTCGATCACCAGGTCGGTTGGGCCGGGTGTCACGCTGGGCGCCTTGATTTTTTCGGCCAGCTGCGACGGCATCTGCGCCAGCTCGTCGGTCCAGTTCCAGATTTCGTCGCCGGCCAGCATCTCCCAGCCGCGGCCCATCGGCGGCACCAGCGTGCGCATCGAGTCGAACCCGCAGCCTCCGGTGTCGATGGCGACCGCCTCCAGGACGGGCATCAGCCGCACCCGCTGCTGGGTGATCGACGAGCCGAATGTGTCGGCGTAAAACGTCTGCTCCTTGACAGCGTTCAGGCTGGCCGACACGTGGTCCACGCCGTCGGCGGCCATCAACCTCCCGGAGTACTCGTCAAGTACGGCGATCTTGTCGGCGGTGGTCACCGCGAACGGGTCGATCCCATAACTCGAGACCCAGATGACGTCGTTGTACACCGGCTCGGCTGCCAGCTCGACGGGGTCGGTGTTCAGCGCCGCGAGCGTCCTGGCCACCCCGACAGCCCGTCGCGCCGTGTCGGCCGCAACGGTCGGCGACAGCTCGGCGTGCGAGGCGAATCCCCAGGTCCCCTCGACGACCACTCGGACCGCCACGCCGAGCTCGCGGCTGAGCACCGCGGTCTCCAGCTCGCCGTCGCGCAGGTGGATGACCTCGGTGATGAGCCGGTGAATCCGCAGGTCGGCGTGGCTGGCGCCGGCCGCAGTCGCCGCCGACAGCGCGGCGTCGGCAAGTTCGTGGCGGGACAGGTCGAGAAAGTCGGCATCGATCCCCCGGTTCGGTGTCACACCTCCACCGTAACGAGCCGGTTTAATACCCTCATGCGCCGATCGACCGCGCTGGGCTATGCGCTGCTCGCCCCCAGCCTGTTCGGGGTGGTCGCGTTTTTGCTGCTGCCGATCCTGGTGGTGGTGTGGCTGAGCCTGCACCGCTGGGACCTGCTCGGGTCGATCGAGTATGTCGGGGGCGAGAACTGGCGCTCGGTGCTCAGCGACTCGGCGTTCGGCAATTCACTGCTTGTCACGCTGATGTTCGTTGCGATCGTGGTCCCCACCCAGACGGTGCTCGGGCTGTTGGCGGCGTCGTTACTGGCCCGCGAGCTGCCCGCCAGCGGATTGTTCCGCACGCTCTACGTGCTGCCGTGGATCTGCGTCCCGCTGGCGATCGCGGTGATGTGGCGCTGGATCCTGGCGCCCACCGATGGCGCCGTGAGCACCGTGCTGGGCCATCGCATCGAATGGCTCACCGATCCCGGTCTGGCGCTGCCGGTCGTGTCGGCGGTGGTCGTATGGGCCAATGTCGGCTACGTCGCCCTGTTCTTCCTCGCCGGCATCCTGGCGATCCCCACCGACATTCACTCCGCGGCACGCATCGACGGGGCCACCGCCTGGCAGCAATTCCGGCGCATCACACTACCGATGCTGCGGCCCACCATGTTTTTCGTGCTAGTCACCGGAGTCATCAGTGCCGCACAGGTTTTCGACACCGTCTACGCGCTGACCGGCGGCGGACCCGATAACCACACCGATCTGGTCGCGCACCGCATCTACGCCGAGGCGTTCGGGGCTGCGGCGATCGGCCGGGCGGCGGTGATGGCGGTGGTGTTGTTCGGCATCCTGGTCGGCATCACCGTGGTCCAACATCTGTACTTCCGTCGACGGATCAGCTATGACCTCACCTAAATCGCCGTCGGCAGTTCTGGTTTACGTCGGCCTGGTGCTGGGTGCGCTAGTCACGCTGGCGCCGTTTGCGCTCGGCTTGCTCACTTCATTCACCTCCGCGCACCAATTCGCAACCGGCACACCGTTGGCCTGGCCGCGACCGCCGACGCTGGCCAATTACGCCGACTTGGGCGGCGCGGGTTTCGGTCGGGCCCTGGCGGTGACGACGTTGATGACGGCGGTGATTCTGCTTGGGCAGCTGACGTTTTCGGTGCTTGCCGCTTACGCGTTCGCTCGGCTCCGCTTTCCCGGCCGCGACGCCCTGTTTTGGGTCTATATCGCGACGTTGATGGTGCCCAGCTCGGTGACGGTGGTGCCGCTGTATCTGATGATGGCTCAGCTGGGGATGCGCAACACCTTTTGGGCGTTGGTGTTGCCATACATGTTCGGCTCGCCTTACGCGATTTTCCTTTTGCGCCAGTACTTTCGCGCGATACCCGATGACCTGATCAACGCCGCGTATCTCGACGGCGCTAACACGCTGGACGTCATCGTGCACGTGGTGCTGCCCGCCAGCCGACCAGTCCTGGTCACGCTGATGCTGATTACCGTGGTGTCGCAATGGCATCACTTCATGTGGCCGCTGGTGATCACCACCGGCGCCAAGTGGCAGGTGCTGACGGTGGCGACTGCTGCGCTGCAGTCGCGGTATAACGCCCAATGGACGCTGGTGATGGCTGCCACGGCTGTGGCGATTGTGCCGCTTTTGGTGCTGTTTGTGTTTTTCCAGCGTCACATCGTGCGATCGATCGTCGTGACGGGGCTCAAATGAGCTACCGGCCACGGTTTTCCACGCTCTTTGCACTCGCTTTAGTGTTCGTCGCCGTGTTGCTCGCCGCGACAGCGGTGCTGTTGGACATCTCGGCCCGGCCGCGCGGCGGTAAGACCGTGGTCACCGTTCGATTGTGGGACGAGCAGGTGGCGGCCGCTTATCGGGAGTCGTTTGCGGCGTTCACCCGGGCGCATCCCGACATCGAAGTGCACACCCATGTGGTGTCCTACTCCACCTACTTCAACACGCTGCGCACCGACGTCGCGGGCGGTAGCGCCGACGACATTTTCTGGATCTCCAATGCGTATCTCGCCGGATACGCCGATAGCGGCCGGCTGATAGATATCGGGAAGAGCCTTGGTGCGAGTGCCGCATCGGCGTGGGAACCGTCGGTGGTCGAGCAGTTCACCCGTCGCGGAGTGCTGTGGGCCGTCCCCCAACTAACCGATGCCGGAATCGCGGTGTACTACAACGCCGATCTGCTCGCCGCCGCCGGTGTCGACCCGGCCGATTTGGCGGCGCTGCGGTGGAGCCCGGACGGCGCCGACACCCTGCGCCCTCTGCTGGCCCGGCTCACGGTCGACGCCGATGGACACACCGCTGCCACACCGGGTTTCGACGCCGGGCGGATCCGGCAGTGGGCATATAACGCGGCCAACGACGCGCAAGGGATCTACCTGAACTACATCGGCTCGGCCGGAGGCGTGTTTCAGAATGGTGATCGTTTCGCGTTCGACAACCCCGGCGCGGTCGAGGCTTTCACCTACCTGGTCAGGCTGATCAACGGCGACCATGTCGCACCACCCGCCTCGGACACCAACGACAACGGCGACTTCTCCCGAAACCAGTTCCTGGCCGGCCGGATGGCACTCTTCCAGTCCGGCACCTACAACCTCGCGGCGGTCGCTGACCAGGCCGGCTTCCGGTGGGGTGTGGCAATGCTGCCCGAAGGGCCCAAAGGCCGCGTCTCCGTCACCAACGGCATTGCCGCGGCCGGCAATTCCGCGAGTGTGCACCCCGACGCGGTGCGTCAGGTGCTGTCGTGGATGGGTAGCAACGAGGGTAATCAATACGTCGGTCGGCATGGCGGCGCGATTCCCGCTGTGCGATCGGCCCAGCGGGTGTACTTCGATTACTGGGCCGCAAAGAACGTCGACGTGCGGCCGTTCTTCACGGTATTGAACGGGCCGCGCATCGCTGCGCCTGGCGGCGCTGGCTTCGCCGCCGGGAATCAGGTGCTCAAACCGTATTTCGACGAGATGTTCCTGGGCCGAAGTGATGTGCCGACCACCCTGCGCCAAGCACAGAACGCGGCCAATGCCGCGGCACGCCGTTAGGCGGCAAGCCGCAGAAGTCGCATCTGTCACGTTAATCCCTGCGACGAACCGGTGTAGAGTTTGCCCGCCTCTGAGCGACAAGTAGGCATGGGGCGGTTTTGTCGCTCGTCGGCGGGCACACCGAACACCGCAACCCGCAGAGACTGGCGTGACTCTTGTGACGCCCAACCCGCGGCTAGCGGCCCAGCGGTATTTCCAATGCGATCGCCGCGCCGCAGATCGCCACCGTGATCGAGAGCGCCAGCCAGTCAGCCAGTTTCGGCCGCGCCGGCGCGGCCGAAATCTGACCGGTACCGCCGCGCGCCGTGATCGCATCGCCCATCTCGTCGGCGCGACGCAATGTCACGGTGATGGCCGCGGCGATCAGGTCGATCAATTCCAACGCGCGACGCCTGCGACGTGCCCGGCGGGTCAACGCAACCGGCTTGGGCCGTAACCGGCGCGCCGCGTAGAGCACCCGGAATTCGTCGATCAGCATCGGAAAGGCGCGCAATGCGAGCGCCAACGCGACGGCCCACTCGTCGATCGGTATCCGCAATAGTCGCAATGGGCGGCCCAAAGTGGCCACGGCCGGCGCTATCTCGGCGACGTTTGTCGTCCAGGACACCATCGCTCCCAGACCCAGCAACACGATCGACAACGCGGTGATGCGCAGAAAATTGAACAGGCCGCCGAATCCGAGTGGAACCCCGGCCAATTCGACAACCGGAGAGCCGCCGGCGAACGCCGCGGTGATGCCGCCGATGGCCAGCAAAAGCCACAGCCAGCGCGGTACCGACGGCAGCGCCCCCCGCGGAATGTGCGCGATCCGAATCGCCGTCAGCACCAATGCCGCAACCAGCCCGATTGCGATCCACCCGGGATAGAACGTCAGCAGAACCGAAATGCCGCAGACCACCAGCAGTTTGGTACCGGCCCATAGCTCGTGGACTGCCGAGGTACCGGGCACCGGACGCAGCAGCACCATCGGGCGATTGGACCGCCGGTCGCGGCGCTCACCTGTTGAGGGCGCGGTCATGACCAGCCTCCCGCCGTCGTCGCAACCGGCTCGAGGACACCGTCGCGCAGATGCACGGTCCGCGGGCACAGCTCCTCCAACCCGGCGAAATCATGAGAGATGACAACGACGGTCAGCTCCTGCTCGCGGCGCAGTTCCTCCAGCAGCCGTAGCAGGCCGCGTTGGGTGGCGGCGTCCAGGCCCGCCAGCGGCTCGTCGAGGATCAATGCCCGCGGCGAGCGCGCCAGCAGGCCGGCCAACACCACCCGGCGCATCTGACCGCCGCTGAGCTGGTCGATGCGCCTCTTTGCCAGCGCACCGTCCAGTCCGACAACGGCCAGCGCGGTCACGATGCGGTCATGGTCTTTGGGCGAAAACCCGGCCGCCGAGGCAACTTCCAAGTCGACGCGGCTGCGCATCAGCTGCAGCCTGGCGGCCTGAAACGACAACGCAACCGCCCCGACCCGCTCATGGGTGGGTCGGCCGTCAAGCAGACAGGTTCCCGTGGTCGGTACCGTGAGCCCCGCCATGATCCACGCCAGCGTCGACTTGCCCGAGCCGTTGCCGCCGTGAATAAGTAGTCCATCCCCCTGGTGGACCGTAAAGCTGACGTCGCGCAGCGCAGCCTTCGCCCACGGGGTCCCACTGCTGTATTCGTGCCCGACACCGGCGAGTTCGAGCACCGGCGCGCCGGAGTTGTGGCCGATCGCGGCGGTTGATGCCGGCGCGGCGGTGGTCTCTACCATGTCGGTGTTGTCACCGGAGTCGCTGAGATTGATTGTGCGGTCAGCAGAATCGGCTTCATTGTTGTAGTGCGTGATGTGAACCAGCGCCGTGCGGTGCTGCTTCTTCAGACCGGATAGCACTCCTAGCAGCGCTTCCCGGCCCTGCTGGTCGACCATGCTGGTGACCTCGTCGGCGATCAGCAGCGCCGGCTCCCGAGCCAGTGCTGCAGCCACTGCCAGCCGCTGCAATTCACCACCCGACAGGCTGCCGGTGTCGCGTTCGGCGTGCGCGTCCAGACCCACCTCAGTCAGCAACCTGCCAACGTCGATTGCCGTTCCGGGCGGCAGACCCCACACCACGTCGTCGGCCACCCGCGTCCCCAGCACCTGGCTCTCCGGGTGCTGCATGACCACCGCGGTACCGCCTAGCCGACCCAACCCCACCGCGCCGGGGCGTTGCACCGTCCCAGAAGTCGGCTCCCGGCCGGCCAACATCAGCATGAGTGTGGTTTTGCCCGAGCCGTTGGCGCCGGTGACAGCGACGTGTTCGCCGACCTGCACATCCAGGCTGACCGCCCGCAGCGCGTCGTGATCGGCGCCCGGGTAGCGAAATCGCACGTCGTCCAGCCGGACTGGTACCGGGGCGATCGGTGCCGTCTCGACCGGTGCATCGAGTTTGTGCACATCGGGGATGCCGCGCATGCGCTCCAGCACGCGAGACAGCGCCCACCACCCAATCAACGAGACGCCCATGATTCCGAGCACCGACTGGCCGAGCAGCAGCCATGGCCAGTAGTGCAGCGCCTCGGCGAAGAAGTGCTTCAGGTCTAAAGCGAGCCGGTCGAGCCGCGCCCACGTCAGGACGGCCGCCACGCCGTCCACGTTGGCGCTCATCGCGTCGAAGATCAGGTGCCGTAACCGACTCAACACGGCCAGCGCGCCCACCATCGCGGCGCCAAACACGGTCCCGGCGACGAACGCCGCGGCGAGCACGGTCGGGGTGCCGCGGCGCCTGCGCTTGACGATGCCCGTCAGGCCACCGACGTAGGCACTGTTGACGACGGTCATCAAACCGCCGAGACCCGCGATCAGGAAGGCGATCACCCCGGCGGCGACCGTAGCGGCGATCAGCACGCGGAGCCGGTAGCGGTAAGCAAGCAGCCCCATCGGGACGGTGCCCAGCAGAGACAGTGCGCCGGCAAACGGCACGACGACGGCAAGGATCGCGGTCGCCGCGCAAAGTGCCGCCATGACTGCTGACTGCGCGAGTTCGCCTGGCTTCAGCGATCGCGCCCCTCGGGAAGTCGTCAGGGGGCACGGCGCGCTCATTGCACCAATTGTGCCAGTTGTTCCGCAGTTCCCCGCGCGTCGAGCGTGGCGGGTCACCCGAGTTCGCCCATCGAAATTTGCCGGTTCGTGGCCTAGATAGCCTAGCTATGCAACTATGGACGCATGATGACATCCGCAACCGCCGATCGCGGCGCAGCCGGGGAGACCGGCGGCGGTCTGGGCGCGGATCTACTCGCCGTGGTCGCCCGGCTCAACCGCTATGCCACCCAGCGCATCCAGATGCAGTTGCCGGCCGCACAGGCCCGGTTACTGTCGACCATCGACGCCCACGGTGAAGCGCGGATCTGTGATCTTGCCGCCGTGGACCACTGCTCACAGCCGACCATGACCACCCAAGTGCGACGGCTCGAAGATGCCGGCCTCGTGGCGCGGACCGTCGACCCCGGCGACGCCCGGGCAGTCCGCATCCGGATCACGCCCGAGGGCATGCGCACACTCAACCGCGTGCGGGTCGACCGGGCCGCGGCGATCGAGCCGCAACTTGGCAAACTCGGTGCGGCGGACCGCCAGACGTTGGCGAAAGCCGTCGCGGTGTTGCGCCAGCTCCTCGAGGATGCGGCGCCGGCCCCGCGACCGGGCGGAACTCGATAGCGGCTGGTAGCTGGGCCGAAAGGCCAGCGGCGGCAGCCCCCTGGGGTGTTCCGGGGCATTATGGCGGTAGATGAACCCTCACTCGGCCCAACGCGATGGGCGCGGAAGGTGGTGGCTATGCCGACGGAAGCATTCGCTTCCCCCCTGATCGTTTGGTTCGGCCCCAACAGATACACCTTTCCGGTTGGCCGGGACGTGACCATTGGCCGCGACAACCGAGCCGATATCCGCGTCGACGGCACGGCCACATCCACCTCGTCCACCCACGTCGTGGTGCATCACAACGGCAGGCAGTGGATCGCCGTCGATCGCGGCGAAGGCGGCATCTATGTCGACGGCGTGCGAATGTCCACGGTCTTCATCCACGACGGCAAAGCGATCACTCTCGGCGATCCGGAG
>NZ_JBAUZA010000241.1:0-3973 GCF_049585075.1 Mycobacterium sp. | reverse complement strand
GGCGTCGCGGGCGCCGACTTCGTCGGGATACGCGGCGCCGCAGGAACTCTCGCACCGGAAAAGAAGCCGCAGGTCGGCGGGATCTTCACCGACCTGAAAGTGCCTGCGCAGCCAGGATTGTCGGCTCGTATCGACGTCGATACCCGGTTCATTGTCGCCCCCACGATGCTCAAGAAAGGCGTGCTGGCCCTGGGCGGGCTCACGGTACTGACCTCGATCGTCGCGCTGGGCGTCCTCGACCGACGGTCCGGACGGCGCATGCCGCGCAACTGGAGGCGCCACCTGAGAGTCGGGGTCGCCACCTGGCTTGCCGACGTCGGTGTGATCGCGACATTGCTGGGATGGCATGTCATCGGCGCGATCTCGTCGGATGACGGCTACAACCTCACCATCGCCCGCGTTTCCGGGCAGGCCGGATATCTGGCCAACTACTACCGGTTCTTCGGGACTACCGAGGCGCCGTTCGACTGGTATCCCTCGGTGCTGGCGCACATGGCATCGGTGAGCACTGCCGGGGTATGGATGCGGCTGCCGGCCACGCTGGCCGGCATCGGGTGCTGGCTGGTCATCAGCCGTTACATGTTGCGTCGGCTGGGCCCCGCAGTGGGTGGGCTGGGCGCCAACCGGGTCGCGGTGTTGACCGCCGGCGCGGTGTTCCTCGCCGCCTGGCTGCCGTTCAACAACGGCTTGCGGCCCGAGCCGTTGATCGCGTTGGGCGTGGTGCTCACCTGGGTGCTCGTCGAGAATGCGATCGCCACCCGACGGCTGGTACCCGCGGCGGTGGCGATCGTGGTGGCAATGCTGACCGCGACCTTGGCGCCGCAAGGATTGATCGCGGTCGCCGCGTTGCTCACCGGCGCGCGAGCGATCGCCCGCATCATTGCGCAGCGCCGGGCAGCCGACGGGGTGTTGGCGCCACTGGGGGTATTGGCGGCGTCGCTGTCGTTGATCACCATCGTGGTGTTCCGCAGCCAGACGCTGGCCACGGTCGCTGAGTCGGCCCGCATCAAGTACAAGGTCGGCCCGACGATCGCCTGGTACCAAGACTTCCTGCGCTACTACTTCCTCACTGTCGAGAGCAACTCCGACGGCTCGATGACCCGGCGCTTCGCCGTGCTTGTGCTGCTGTTGTGCCTATTCGGAGTGCTGGTGGTGCTGCTGCGGCGCGGCCGGATACCGGGACTCGCGAGCGGCCCGACCTGGCGGCTGATCGGCACGACCGCGCTCGGCCTGCTGCTGTTGCACTTCACGCCCACAAAATGGGCTATCCAGTTCGGCGCATTCGCCGGACTGGCCGGCGCGCTGGGTGCCGTCACCGCGTTCACCTTCGCCCGCATCGGCCTGCACAGCCGCCGCAACCTGACGCTATATATCACCGCGCTGCTGTTCCTGCTGGCGTGGGCGACCTCGGGCATCAACGGCTGGTTCTACGTCGGCAACTACGGGGTGCCGTGGTTCGACATTCAGCCTGTTATCGCCAGCCACCCGGTGACGTCGATGTTTTTGACGCTGTCGATCCTCACCGGGTTGCTGGCCGGCTGGTACCACTTCCGGATGGATTACGCCGGCCACACCGAGGTCAAGGACAACCGGCGCAACCGCGTGCTGGCCTCCACCCCGCTGCTGGTGGTCGCGACGATCATGGTGCTCGGCATGGTGGCCTCGCTGGCCAAGGGCGCGGTGTTGCGCTATCCGCACTACACCATCGCCAAGGCCAACCTGGCCGCGCTCACTTCCGGGCTCTCGCCGACCAGCTGCGCGATGGCCGACGACGTGCTCGCCGAGCTCGACCCCAATGCCGGCCTGCTGCAACCAGTTCCGGGTCAGACATTCGGTCCCGCGGGCCCGCTCGGTGGAATCAATCCCGTCGGCTTCAAGCCCGACGGCGTTGGCAACGACCTGCAGTCCGACCCAGTGGTCACCAAACCTGGACTGGTCAACTCCGATGCGTCACCCAACAAACCCAACGTCGCCTACAGCGACTCCGCGGGGACGGCCGGCGGCAAGGGGCCGGCCGGGGTCAACGGCTCCCACGCCGCGCTGCCGTACGGGCTGGATCCCGCCCGCACCCCGGTGATGGGCAGCTACGGCGAGAACTCCTTCGCCGCGAAAGCCACGTCGTCCTGGTATCAACTGCCGCGAAGAACTCCGGACCGGCCGCTGCTGGTGGTGGCCGCCGCCGGGGCGATCTTGTCGCACGAAGAGGACGGCACGCTGGACTACGGTCAGATTCTCAAGGTGGAGTGGGGTGTCGCCGGTCCCGACGGCGCCGCTCAGGTTGTCGGCGACGCCGACGGAATCGAGCCGATCGACGTCGGCCCGCACCGGGCGTGGCGCAACCTGCGCGTTCCGCTGGCGCGGGCGCCGCAGCAGGCCAACGTGGCACGCATAGTGGCCAACGACCCCAACTTGAGCTCCGACCAGTGGTTCGCGTTCACGCCGCCGCGGGTGCCGGTGCTGCAGACGCTGCAGCAGCTGATCGGATCGCACGACCCGGTACTCATGGACATCGCGACCGCCGCGAACTTCCCGTGCCAGCGCCCGTTCGCCGAACACCTGGGCATCGCCGAACTTCCGCAGTACCGGATCATGCCCGACCGCAAGCAAACGGCGTCGTCGTCGAACCTGTGGGAGGCGTCCAAGTCCGGTGGGCCGTTCCTGTTCACCCAGGCGATGCTGTGGACCTCCACGATCCCCACCTACCTGAACGGCGACTGGTACCGCGACTGGGGCTCGGTGGAGAAATACCACCGCCTCGTGCCCACTGATCAGGCTCCGAACGCCGCCGTCGAGCAAGGTGCCGCCACGGTGTACGGCTGGACCCGCCAAGGACCGATTCGAGCACTGCCGTGAGCGATCGCAAGGGCGGCAAAGTTGGGCGCAGCGGGTCGCGAACCGACCAGTCAGTGCGCGACGTACGCGTGACGCGCTGGGTGGCGACGATCGCTGGCCTGGTCGGGTTCGTGCTGTCGGTGGCCACCCCGCTGCTGCCGGTCGTGCAGACCACCGCGACATTGAACTGGCCACAGCATGGCCAGCTGAATAATGTGACCGCGCCGTTGATTTCGCTGACACCGGTCGAGATGACGGTGAGTATCCCGTGCACAACGGTTAACGCCATGCCCGCCACGGGCGGTCTGCTGGTCGGCACTGTGCCCCGCAACGGCAAGCAGGCCGCACTGCAGGGTTTGATGGTGACGGTTGGCGACCAGCGGGTCGACGTGGCGGACCGCAACGTGCCGCTGGTGAGCGCCCCGCTGGACCTGGTGAAATCGGCGCGCTGCCAGCGCATCGAGATCAGCTCCACCCACGCGGGCACCTTCGCCGAATTCGTCGGGCTGCGCGACCCGGACGGCAACCAATTGCGCAACGGCTTCCACGACCCGGCCCTGCGCCCGCAGATCGTCGGCGTGTTCACCGACCTGACCGGTCCCGCCCCTCCGGGACTACAGCTCTCGGCGACCATCGACACCCGTTTTTCCACCACGCCAACGACATTGAAGCTCTCCGCGATGGTGCTGGCGATCGTCGCCACTATCGTGGCGTTGGTCGCGCTGTGGCGACTGGACCAGTTGGACGACCATCGCCTGCGCCGCTGGATCCCGGCCAACTGGCGGTTCTTCGGCTGGACCGACGCCACGGTGATCCTCGCTTTCCTGCTGTGGCATGTGATGGGAGCCAACTCGTCAGACGACGGCTACATCCTCGGGATGGCCCGGGTGGCCGATCACGCCGGCTACATGTCCAACTACTTCCGCTGGTTCGGCAGCCCGGAGGACCCGTTCGGTTGGTACTACAACCTGTTGGCTCTGATGACCCATGTCAGCGATGCCAGTATCTGGATTCGGTTGCCGGACTTGGTCGCCGGGCTCGTGTGCTGGCTGCTGCTGTCTCGCGAAGTGCTGCCCCGGCTGGGGCCGGCGTTGGCGGCCAGCAAGCCGGCGATGTGGGCGGCGGGCATGGTGTTGCTGGC
>NZ_JBAUZA010000240.1:0-2164 GCF_049585075.1 Mycobacterium sp. | reverse complement strand
CTTTACCCCTGTGTGCGCTGGATGGCCACACGAGGAGGTCGCCGCGAGGGTAAGCAAGGCAATTCCCACTGCCGTTGTTTTTCGCACCGATGGCACCGCGCTCACGCCACCATCGTGTCACCACTAGCCGGCAAGCGTGCGCCATATCGCCGCTGCGATCCGGCCAGGCTGTTGAGCCTTAAGGGTTTCGACGTGTCCCGCTACGGGGGCGGCCCTGCCTCGGTGCATGTGCACCGGCGCGCTGGCCGCCGCGAGCAGGGCGGCGGCTTCGCGGCCGAGCGGATGGGGCGCTAACAGGTTTGGCGGCCGGAGCCTGGTAGGGCGCGATGTCGCCGACCAGCTGGACGACGGGATCCGACGTAGCGGTGACGTGTTGTGGGCTGACGGCGATACCGGCCTTGCGCAAAAGCGCCGAAGCGTCTCTGCGTTGTTCGGGCAGTACCACGGTGACGACGTCGCCGGCGCTACCGGCCCGCGCGGTGCGGCCCGAGCGGTGCAGATACGCCTTGTGCTCGGCGGGCGGGTCCACGTGCACCACCAACTGCACGTCGTCTACGTGCACGCCGCGGGCCGCGATGTCGGTGGCAACCAACACTCGCGCGGTTCCCGCGGCGAAGGCGGCCAGGTTGCGGTCGCGGGCAGGCTGAGAGAGGTTGCCGTGCAAGTCAACTGAGGGTACGCCGGCTTCGGTGAGCTGGCGGGCGAGCTTGCGGGCCTGATGTTTGGTGCGCATGAACAGGATTCGCCGACCGTTGCCGGATGCCAGGCGGTGCACCAAGTCTTTTTTGGCGTCGTTGCCGGCGACATGGAATACGTGGTGGGTCATCTCGGGCACCGGCGAGTTGGCCTCATCGACGGAGTGCATCACGTGGTTGCGCAGGAACCGTTTGACGATCTTGTCGACGTCGTTGTCCAGCGTGGCCGAGAACAGCAGCCGCTGACCCCTCGCCGGCGTGGCGGCCAGGATGCGGGTGACCACTGGGAGGAATCCGAGGTCTGCCATGTGGTCGGCCTCATCGAGCACGGTGATGTCAACTGCGTCGAGGCTGATAAGTCGTTGGCGCATAAGGTCGTCCAGTCGCCCGGGGCAGGCGACGACGATGTCGACGCCGGAGCGCAGCGCGGCAACCTGACGATTTTGTGGCACTCCACCGAAGATCGTGGTGACCTTGAGGCCGTAGCTGTTGGCCAGCGGCGCCAGCGTTGCAGTGATTTGGGTTGCCAGCTCGCGGGTGGGTGCCAGCACCAGGCCGGTCGGCCGGGCGGGCTGCCGCTTGGCCGGTGCGAGCCGGGTCACCAACGGAATTGAGAAGGCCAAGGTTTTACCGCTGCCAGTTTTGCCGCGGCCCAGCACGTCTCGGCCGGTCAGGGTGTCGGGCAGGGTGTTGATTTGGATCGGGAAGGGGTCGGTGATGCCGAGGTCGGTGAGCGCACTGATAAGCGGCGCGGGCACGCCGAGGTCGGCAAAGGTTTGGGTAGTCACGGGTGTGCGGTGCCTTTCAGGCATCGGCTGTGCAAGCACAGATTGGCGAGATTGCCGGTGGGCAAAATCGATCGCCGCGAAAAGAGTTGGAGTGGAAATCCCCGACGGGGCATTTCACGACGTGCCGGCATCTTGTGACGCCAACGTTGATTGCGAGCCTAGCCCATGAACGGGGCTTTCCCGTCGCCGGAGCATCAGGGTGTGAGCAACAACACCGCTAGTCGTTCGTTGTCTCGCGTTCCACAAACTGGTCGAGTACCTTTCGGGACAACTTCGAGACGCTCATCCCTCGAGCCTTCGCAATCGCTCGCAACTTGTCGCGCGTCTGCTCGGAAACTCGGACCTGTACAACTGGTGAATGCTTTCCGTTGCCTGACAAAGACTTTCCCCCAGGCCGCAGATTTAGCGACTCCGCCTTCGCCAAGACTTCTGCTGCGATCTTCTCAGCGCGCTCGTCGGTCAGACGTTCGCCGCGGACGTAGATCTCCTCTTCGTTGAGGTCGACAAGGTCAACAACGGTGTCCTCGTCGAAGTGGATCTTCGACGGATCAGTCTTCCGTGTCATATTTCAGCCCATCTTCCGGTAGCGGGTTTGCAATGCGTGCACCGCAATCCAGAGGTCCTCGTTTTGATCGTCGGGTGCCAAGATGATTTCGAACTGGCGCCCGCGGGTGTCGGTGC
>NZ_JBAUZA010000239.1:0-32623 GCF_049585075.1 Mycobacterium sp. | reverse complement strand
GCGCCGGGTCGGCAGCAGGGAGTCGCACCGCGGTGCCGATCGGCACAGGTTCGAGGCGGCGCAGGATGTTGGCGATGTCGGCGTCGTCGATGTAACCGTGTTGGGCGTCGAAACCGATGTAGTCGTAGCCCGCGCGGGCGAATTCCTCGGGCCCGATCACCGTTGGTCCGGTGATCCAGCCGCCCCACACGGGTTTTCCGCTGGTAAGCGCCTGCTGCAGGTGGCTCGACGTCATCCCGCACCCGATTCGGTGATCGCGATTTTCACGCGTTCGGGCACCGGGCGGCAGGCCAGCTCGAATGCGGCCTGAACCTCGTCGACGCTGAAAGTGTGCGTCAGATACATTGCCAGCAGCCCGCGATGCTCGCCGGCGAATTTGCTCGCATGATCCAGCATCCGCCGACGATCAAGCGTGACACCGGATTTCAATGTCAGGTTTTTGCGCAGCATGGCACGCATGCTGATCGGATAGCTGTCGTCGTCGGCGACCCCGAAATAGAACACGGTTCCGCCGGGCCCGCTGGCGTCGATCGCGTGGTTGAGGGTGGCGACCTGATGACCGACGGCTTCGATCACGACGTCCGGTCGGTCCTCCCGCGCCAGCTGACTGACCCACCGGTCGCTGGTGGCCCGCACGAACGTGTCGACCCCGAACTTGTTGGCGATGCCCGCGCGGTCGACGGGGTCCACGCCGGTAACATGCTGCGCGCCTGCCGCTTTCGCGACGTACGAAAACAGCAGCCCAATGGAGCCTTGGCCGATGATGGCGACGCGACGGCCCTCGAGGGCGGGCAGCTGCTCGACGGCATAGAGGACGCAGGCCAACGGTTGCAAGCCGATGGCCTGTTCGGGGGTGAGCTCGGGATCGTAGGGCGCCACCTGGTCTCCGTCGGTCACGACGCGCTCCATCAAACCGTCGAACGAAGACGCCCAACCCACAACATGGTCGCCGGGCCGATGTTCGGGATGACGGCTGGCGATGACTTCGCCGGCAACCTCATGGATCGGGAAGCCGTCCTTTTCGGGGCCGCTGCGTCCGTCGTCGCCCGGAAGTGGGCCGCGCACACCGCGAAAGGCCGGCATGTCGCTGCCGCAGACCCCGGCGGCCAAAAACCGCAATAGCACTTGGCGGTCAGCCAGGCACTGGGGTGTCTTGTCGGGGATCGATGTCCGCTCAAACAGATACGGCGCGACGATCCGATAGCACCACATGTCAGACCTCCACCGGCAAGCTGCTCCAGCCCCACTGGAAGCTCGACGGCGGCCGGAATGCGGACTCCTCGATGATCCGGTAATCCGGCACCCTCCGCAGCCATTCTTCGACCATGACCGCAATCTCGAGACGTGCGACGTGGTAGCCCAAACAGAAATGCTGACCTCGGCCGAAGGCCAGCGAGCGGCCGATGGGCCGGTTCCAGATGAACTCATCGGGTTGCGGGTATTCGCGCTCGTCCCGATTGGCGGACGCCAGCAGGGTGATGATCCGCTGACCCGGTTCGATGGTGGTGTCGTGGATGGTGAATGGTTTGCGCGCCGTCCGGGCGAACCACTGTGCCGGAGCGCAGTAGCGGATCATCTCCTCGCGCGCGATAGGCACGTTGGCTTTTGCGTCTGCCCGCACGGCCGCGAGTTGGTTCTGATGGCGCAGCAGCTCCCACAGACCGTGGGCCACGATCTTGGGCACGGTTTCGGTGCCACCGATGAACACGCAAAGCATCTGGGTGGCCACCTCGACGTCGTCGAGTGGGCTGTCGTCGGGCAGCCGATAGCCGAGCAGACCATCCACCACCGGCAACGAGTGGTCTGCGGGGTTGGTGCGACGCTGTCTGACCGAAGGGATCAGGTAGTCCAGGTAGTTGGGCCGCGACTGCGCGGTGTCGACGCCGCTGCCGGGTTCGGCAATGCTGCCGGCATTGACCGCGGCCAGCACCTCGGGCGCTAATTCTGTTGGTATCCCGAGGAACTCGCAGACCACCGACGCCGCGACAATCCCGCCGTACTCCTGGGTCAGGTCGAAGCTACCGCGCGCCAGCAAAACGTCGAGCCGCTCGTTGGCCAGTGCGCGGATTCGGGTCTCCAGCTGTGCTGCGGCTCTCGGCCGGAACGGCTTGCTGTGCGCCTGCCGGACGCTGTCGTAAATCGGCGCATCGAAGACGGCGTGAAACGGCAGCGGATGCAACGGCGGGTCAGCGACGGGGCCGTCGTTGTGCCGGCCCAGGGTCGAGGCCGGCGGTAGGGTGCCCTCCGACGCGACGAAGGTTCCGTCGTTGACTGCCAAAACATCCCAGACGTCGGCGAACCGCGACAACGCGAAGGTATCCCACTTGTCCAGGTAGTAGAGCGGATGGTGGTCACGTAAGACCCGGTAGTAAGGAAGCGGGTCGGCCATCACCGCGGAGTCAAACGGATCATACGAAAAGTCTTGCATCGACGCGACGTTCATTGCAGCGGTGACGGCGGCAGAGCTTGCAGGATCGAGTCTTCCCACCCGTCGCGAAGCGCTGGGGCGACGCTCATCCAGGTGACGATCTCGGCCGGCGGATCGTCTTTCCATGACGGATAGTGCTCGGCGAAGCACTGCCAGCCACCGTCGAGCGCCCAGTAGTGGATGACCTCGTTGTAGCGGAAGGTGGTGGTGAATGAACCGAGCCAGCGCTTACCCGTGCGCTCCGACCACGGGACATAGAGTCGCTCCAGCTCACGGATGTAGTCATCTTGACGGCCCGGTTTGGTCTGCATGATCTCTTGAATCACCACGGCAGCATCGAAATTGGCATCGCGCAACTGGGCGAGTGTCTTGTTTCTCGGCCCCGGGTACATGATCCGTCCCTCACCCGATGCGCCGATGTCGGCGAGGAACGCCGACCATTTCCCGGCCGCAGCTTCATGGCTGCCGCCGCGTGCCCGCGCGGACCCGATGCGCGCGTAGTCGGCGAACGCGTCGATCTCCCAGATGATCGTGGCTTGCGGCCAGTGCCCGTTGTAGGGGGTGGTTTCCCACACGGAGAGCAGCCGTGCCCCGAGTTCTTCCATCATCGGCCGGTAGGTGTCGACGAACATTTCGGTAAAGCGGTCAGCTGATCCTGAACCCAGCGCAATCGTCTCGTGCAAATAAAGCAGCGTATGGCTGTGGTACTTCCGCATCAGCCGACCGGGGTAAGCTCGGAATCGATTGGCAGGCAGGCTTTCATGTCGCTGCGTAGGGTTTCGATCGGGCCGACCGGATCGGCAATGCCCGCCGCGGCGAGGGCATGACGCTTGAACGCGCGGGCGGCGCCGCTGAGCACATGCTGCACCTTAGTCGTCCGGTGCCCGACGGTCAGTGGCCAATCGTCGTGCCAGAGCGTGACTTCCGTCATCCAGCGATCCAACGCTTTGAGTACCTGCTGGCGAACGCGTAGATCCGAGGCGAACATGTCCGCGCTGACCGCTAAACCGCGGGCCGCGCATCCTGTGCTTGTTGCCGGGATCTGCGCGTCGAGCTCGGATGCTTGCATGCCCAGGATTTGCAACGGGCGGCTATCGCATCGCTGCGGTAACAGCACGCTGACCTCCCAGCCGGCGCGCACCCGGTCGTACAGCCATCCCCCGATGGAGCACACCACATCGGTGGGACTGGAGGCGACAACGTCGAGGCGATACTTGACCGCAGCCCCGTCGTGCTGCCGTGTGGGCGGCCGCCGTTTCTCGAAATCCACTTCGAAGGTCCTCATCGCATTCCTTCACAGATCGAACACCCCGGGGCCCGATGGCCCGCCCCAGCGTGACACTTTTACGTCAATCTGTAAAGGTCCGATTCGGTCAGGGCGTGCGCTTCGCCGCCAACTCGGCGAGAACTTCGTCGGTGTGTTCACCCAGCCGCGGCGCTATCGACCGCGCCACCCACGGGGTGCCGTGGAAGTCCGCCGGGGTGGCCACCATGGGCACAGCTGCTGGTCCATCCGGCACGTCGACCATGCCGCCGGCGGCGTGGAACTGCTGGTCGGCCACGACGTCTTCGATGCTGTTGACCGGCGACCAGAAGAAGTCCGGTTCGCCCGCGAAGATCTCCGCCCATTCGTCGAGGGGCTTGGTGGCAAAAATCTGGTCCAATTCGGCAATCAACGCGACGGCGTTGATGGCCCGGGCACGGGCATCGGCGAACCGCGGGTCAGCCAACCACTCGGCCTTGCCGACGGCACGGCACAGCGGCGGCCAATGGCGATCGACTTCCAGCCCCACGATCCAGAACCGCCGGCCGTCACCGGCCGCGTAGTTGTTCATGCACGGGTTGCCCATCTTTTCGCGTTGCCCGATCGCGACTGGCTGGCCCGTCATCAAATAGGTGTTCAAGTCGAAGCTGACGGTGTAGGCGCCTTGGCGGTAGAGCGACGTGCTCACCAGCTGACCGGAACCGGTCCGGTCCCGGGCCAGCAACGCCGCGCAGATCGCCGCCGCCAACGTCATGCCAGCCGAGTGGTCGCCCATGCCGCCGCGTTGGAACGGTGGCGTCTCGCCGGGCCGGGTCAGCAGATGAGCCACCCCGGCGCGTGACCAGAACGCCGCGATGTCGTAGGCAGCCCGGTCGGCATCGGGGCCAGTTTCGCCGTAACCGGTGATCAGCCCATAGACCAGGCGGGGGTGATTCGCCGCCACTGACTCGTAGTCCAGCCCTAGCCGACGCAACGCGCCGGGGCGGACATTCGTGACGAATACCTCTGCGCCGCTGATCAATTCGAGAGCAGCGGTGCGGTCATGGTCGGTGCTGAGGTCGAGGACGACGCTGCGCTTGGATCGGTTGTCCATCTCGAACGGTGGACTGGTGTCCATATCGAGGCCCATCATCCGGCCGAACAGACGGGCCGGGTCGCCTGTCGGCGGCTCGATTTTGACGACGTCGGCACCCCAATCGGCGAGGATGCCGCCAGCCGCCGGCCCGGCCACCCACACGCCTAGTTCGACGACTTTGATGCCTTCCAGTGGTCCGGCCATGCTCGGCATCCTCCCATCGATGCCGTGCCGCGCGTCACGCCATCATCCTGGTTGATCATCCGCCCCCGCCAATCTCAGAAGACTCAGTGGCCTCGGCAGTCACTGGCTGGGTAGCTGATGCCTTTCACGGATTGAGGGCGCGGGTGATATCACTTCCCACGCTGACGCCTTCTCTCCGCCGGTGACATCGCATACGCCACCGTTTCGACGACCGCATCACGGTCCAGAGACGGTGCTGGTGTGGTTCGTGGTAGCGGAGTGATCGGCTAGGGAGCCTGCCGAGGTGCAACCGTAGGATCAGCGTCATGAGTCTGGTCGCCGGGCGCGGCCCGCTGAGCAATGAACCCGCCGGATGGTTTTCGCCCGCAGTGCCGGCGGACGTCGTCTACGTCGAACCTCATCCTCGACGAATTCAGGCGTGGCGCGGCGGGCGCATCGTGATCGACACCGAACGAGTACTGCTGGTGCACCGCCGAGATCATCCGCTCAGCTACGCATTTCGCGCCGACGAGGTACGCGATCTGCCCAATGAGCCGGTTGCAGAGGCGCCCGGGTTCGTCCACGTGCCGTGGGACGCGGTGGACACCTGGGCTGAAGAGGGACGAAAGCTCGTGCACTATCCGCCCAACCCGTATCACCGGGTCGACTGCCGGCCCACCAAGCGTCGTCTGCGCGTCGAGGTCGCCGGGACGACGCTGGTGGATACCGACGACACCGTGATCGTGTTCGAGACGGCGCTGGAACCCCGCCTTTACGTCGACCCATCGCACGTGCGCACCGACCTGCTCCGGCAAACGGACACCTCGACGTATTGCAACTACAAGGGCAAGGCGACTTATTGGTCGGCCGTTGTTGGTGCCGCGACGGTCGAGGACGTTGCGTGGAGCTACCAGGACCCGCCACCAGAAAGCCTGCCCATCAAGGGATTTCTCAGTTTCGACACCGCCCGCGCCGACGTTCTCGCCGAGCTGCCGGAATCCACTTAGCTCAGTCCCGGGGTTGAAGTATATCGATCGGTCTACTACTGTTATGCCATGACGAACACCCACGACGCCAAAACGCTGCGGAAGTTCCGCAGAGAACGTGCTGTCGGACGCTATCTACTCAACCCGGCCGTGAGAGGGCTGAGCAGACTAGGGCTGCGCATCGCCCTGGCCAGCGAATTGGAAACCATCGGGCGCAAGACCGGCCAGATACGCCGCGTTCCGGTATCCGCTCAATTCGATGACACAGGGGCGTGGGTCATCTGCCAGCATGGCGACCGCTCAGGCTGGGGCCGAAACATCAAGGACAACCCGAATATCCGTGTGCGACAGGGGAATCGGTGGCGCACTGGAGTAGCGGCACTTCGGCCCGATGACGATGTTGTCGCACGAGCTCGCAAGTTCGGGCGGTTAGGCGCCAAAGTCGTGAAGGCGCTGGAGACCACCCCCGTGTCTGTGCGTATCGACTTCACCGACTAGTTGTGGCGCCTGGAGGACATCGGCGGCGAATAATTCGGACGCCCGAGCCCCAGCTCGTGTTGCGCGATCATGTTGCGGAACACCTCGAGGGTGCCACCGTAGATACCGGTCGGTGAGGCCAGCCGAAAAATGTATTCGGCTCCGCCGTTGTCGGCGGCTCCGGTGGTGTCGATCGGCAGCGCCGACGCGGTGCCCAGCAGGTCCATCAGCTCCGGCGCGACGTCACGCATGGTTTGCGCATTTGCCACTCGGCCGAACATGCCCGGGGTGCTCAGCGCTGCCTCGGTGCGAGCGATGCTGCGGCCCAACCGATATGCCACCGACGTGTCGTCGAGCCGACGACGACCATCGGCGCCCCGCTGCGCGACCAACGCCGCAATCTGGTCGATCGCCTCGGCCATCAGCGTGACATGTTCGCTCATCACCGCGATCGTTTGCAATCCGTCGGCGCCACGTTCTGCGGTCCCGTGCTCAACGTCGAGCGCCGCCCGCAGCACCGCCCAGCCGCCGTTGACCTCACCGATTCGGTATTTGTCGTCCACCCGTACGTCGCTGTAGTAGACGATGTTGGTCCGGTCGCCGTCGATGGTGCGGATGGGCTGGATCTCGACGCCCGGCGAGTCCAGCGGTACCAGGAACATCGTCAGGTTCTTGTGTTTCGGTGCGTCGGGATCCGAATTGGTCAGCAAGAAAACGTATTTGGCGTTATGAGCGTTGGAGGTAAACATTTTGGAGCCGTTGATAACCCAGCCAGCGCCGTCGCGAACGGCGCGGGTCTTACAAGTCGCCACATCGGAGCCGCCCTCGGGCTCGGTGTAACCCAAACACAGCCGGATGTGCCCGGATAGCACCCCGGGCACCACCTCGTCGGCGAGCTCGGCGGCCCCGAACTGCTGCACGGTCCGCGCCACCATGGCGGTGGTGCCCCAGTGGAACCACGGCGTGTGCGCCCGGCCGATCTCCAAGTCCCAGATCCGCCGGCGCAGCACGTTGAAGCCGCCCTCGGATTCGTCCTTCCAGTCGGCGGCCAGATAGCCCTCGGCGCCCAGCGCCAGGTGCACACCCTCGTCGAAATTCTCTCCGGTCTCCCGGTCTCGTCGGCGCACTTCGTCGGTGACGTGGACGTTCAGAAACCCCCGCAACCGATCGCGGAATTCCGTGTCCTCCGTGGACAGTTCGACGCTCGCGAAATCCATGACTGCTAAAGCCGCGCCTGAGTTTTGATTGCGGTGTCGCTGGTGCGCAGTGGGCGGATCAGCGCTTCCTGCGCGAACGAGGCGATCAGCTCACCCTCTTGGGTGTGCACCGCCCCGCGGACATACGACATGCCTGCGCCAACCTGAGTGCTCTCGTGGGTGTAGAGCAACCAGCCCAACCACGACACCGGCTCGTGGAAGCCGACCGTGATCGTCATCGGCGCGGTGGATACCGTGACATGCGACTGGCTGGTGCCGATGCCCTTGTGCGCCCGCATCGTGGTCGAGATGCCCAAATGCCCGGTGAAATATGCGACCAGCGCCTTGGCCAAATCGTCGCGGGTCGGAATGGGGTCGTAGTGCAGCCAGGCGTACAGCTCGGGGGGCCCGACTTCGTCCGGGCTGTTGACATCCACCACGTCGACCAGCCGCAGTTCCCGCCCGGCCATCGGCATCGGCGACACATTGGCGTCGGCTGGCGCGGTCACCTCGGGGCGGGGCAAGTGATGGCGAATCACATCTTCTGACGGGACGTCGGCGAGCGCGGTCACGGTGATGCAGCGGCGGTCGTTCTGCTTGACAAAAACCACCGCGGTCGCGGTGGAACGGCCTTCATGCACGACGTCGAATTCGAATTCGACTGGCGGTCCAACCATTACGGCGCGGGAGAACACCGCATGCACCGACCGCACCGACTTGTCCGGAAACCGTTTGGCGACGGCGACGATCACCTGGGCGACCACCTGGGTGCCTTCGACCACCTGCCGTTCGTCCGCGCCGGCGATCCCCGTTTCAGCGATGAAGCGGTCGGGCCCGTCGGCGCGTGCGTCGAACAACTCGAGAAGGCCCGCGACTGACCAGTGCGTCTGCTCAGATTCCGTCGTCACCTAGCGAGCGTGACATTTTCACCGAACCTTGTAAAGCCCGCCCGTCTCAGCTCGCGTCGATCACCAGGGCTGCGAACCGCTCGATGGTTTCGGTCACGTGCGCCACGCTGTCGCCGGGCAACCCCACTTGCAGCCAGGTGACACCGAGCGCGGCCAGCTTCTCCATTCCGGTCAGGTAGGCGTCCGCATTGAAGTCGTCGTCTGCTGGATTCCCGCCCTCGAAATTGCTGAATACCACGTCGAACTTCGACCAGTCCCGGCCCGCGTCGTCGACGCGGCGGCGCAGGTCGGCGATGCCGTCGGCCAGGCCTTGCACCGAGTCGAGGGTTGCGGTGCGGGCAGTCTGTGCCAGCACGGCCGGCGCCGGAAACGGACACCAGCCGTCGCCCTTTTGCGCCACCCGGCGACGCGCGGCCCCGGTGTTTCCGCCGACCCAGATCGGCGGGTACGGGTCGCTTACCGGTCGGGGATGGGCGGTGATCCCGTGCGCGGTGAAGTGCTTGCCCTCGAAGGTGACGTCATCGCTGGTCCAGATTGCCCGGATCACGTCGAGGGCTTCATCGAACAGCTCGGCCCGTTGGTCGTAGTCGACGCCGAGGGCGGCGAACTCCCGTTTGAGATACCCGACTCCGACCGCAAGCGTGAATCGGCCGCCGGAAAGCAGATCCAGCGACGCACCAGACTTGGCCACCACGAACGGGTTTCGGTACGGCAGCACGACGATGTTGGGAATCAGCCGCAGTGTGGTGGTCCGGGCCGCGGCGAACGCCATCGCCACAAATGGGTCCAGCGCATCGTGCCCGCCGGCTTCCAGCCAACGCTGCGTCGGCGCGGGGTGGTCGGTGAACCCGAAGCCGTGGAATCCGGCGGCTTCGGCGGCTTTGGCGACCGCGGCGATGCCGGCGCCGCTGACCAGTTCCGGGTTGTACGGGTGGCGGTGCATCGGGTGGGTAATGGTGAAATGCATCTGCCGCTTTCCTTAGCTGAGCGCCGACGATATCCCTGCAAAATTACTGCGTGACACTTATACGATAATCTGTAAAGTCAGCCGGGTGGGCGCCTGGTCGGATTTCCAGCAACATGGAGGCGAAACAGTTGGGCATCGTGACCACGAGTTCGGAAACCGCCTTCGCACGACCGCCCGAAATCATCTATGACTTCGTCACGAATCCCGCGAACTGGACAAAGACGTATCCGGGCAGCGCGCACATCACCAACCTGCCCGACGAACTGCCATTGAAGGTCGGCGACACCTGGCAAGAGTCGGGCTCTGACGGCGACCGAATCTTCACCTGGCATCTGGCGATCGCGATGCGGCCGAAATTGTGGGTGTTCAATTCCGTTGGGCGGCTCGGCCATGACGGCCACGGCAACGGCGGTATGGAGGGCCGGATCACGGTCCAATACCAGTTCACCCGACCGGGCCAGGAGATCACGCTGTTTAGCCGCACGATGACGATCGAGGCCTACAAACACGCGCCGCTACCGGACGCCCTGTTTCAGGAAGTCAACCCCGCCAAGATCGACGCCTACCACGCGGCGATCGCACGAGAATTGGATGCGCACGATGACGGCAACCACTGAGGGCACCGCCGGGCTGAAGCCGCTGGCCACCGGCTTCTGCTTCGGTGAAGGCCCGCGCTGGTTCGAGGGGCTGCTGTGGTTCTCCGACATGCTGGGCGAGGCGGTACACACCGCCGACGCCAGCGGCTCCCTGACCACGCTGGCGCTGCCCGGGCAAAGCCCGTCGGGGCTGGGATTTCGGCCCGACGGCTCACTGCTGATCGTGTCTACTGAAAAGCGGCAGCTGCTCGGCTACGACGGCGAAACGGTGGTCACGATCGCCGATCTGAGCGATGCCGCACCGGCTGACCTCGGCGACATGGTGGTCGACCACGTTGGACGCGCCTACATCGGGTCGCAGGCCTTCGAGGGCGGCGTCATCTTGCGAGTTGATCCCGACAACAGCGTGCGGGTGGTTGCGCAGGATCTGGACTTCCCGAACGGAATGGCCATCACGGCCGATCACACGACCTTGATCGTCGCGGAGTCGATCGGCCGGCGACTGACCGCGTTCACTATCGGCGCCGACGGCGACCTGGCCGACCGACGAGTCTTCGCCGATGGTCTTGACGGCCCGCCCGACGGCATCAGCCTCGACGCCGGCGGTGGCGTGTGGACGTCGATGACGCTGGCGCACCAATTCGAGCGCATCGAAGCCGGCGGCGGCGGCAAAGGACGAGTGACCCATCGCATCGACATCGGCGACCGCGTCGCGATCGCCTGCATGCTCGGCGGGCCCGCGCGGCGCACGTTGTTCATGCTGTCGAGTACCGACGCCTATCCGAAACGGTTGATAGGTACCAGGCTCTCTCGGCTGGACGCGGTGATCGTGGATACTCCTGGCGCCGGCCTGCCCTGAAAGGTAACGATGACCGATTCCTACTACGAGTTGCTCGATGGCGCCGATCCGCTAGGCGAAAAGTTCTGTGCCACAGACTTAGTGAGGAGTACGTGGTCGGCGGCGCTGCAGCATGCCGCGCCGGTGTCGGCCCTTCTGGTGCGCGCCCTGGAGCGATGCGCTGCACGCGACGACACCCGGCTGTCCCGGGTCGCCATCGATTTGTTGGGGCCGGTGCCGGCCGAAGGCGACTTGTGGATTCGCTCCCAAGTCGAGCGTCCAGGCAAACAGATCGAATTGATCAGCGCCGAGATGTTGGCGTTGGGCCCCGATGGTCAGCCGCGGCCGACGGCCCGCGCCAGCGGATGGCGGCTGCAACAGCTGGACACCGCCGATTTAGTGCACGCGGCGGCACCGTTGCCGCGTCCGCGCAGCGAAGGCCGCAGCCGCAATCTCGAAAAGGATTGGGACCGCAACTATGTGCACAGCCTCGACTGGCGGTGGCTGACCCAACCTCTCAACGATGGTCCGGGCGAATCCTGGATCAAGCCGACAGTCAACCTGGTCAACGGCGAGACGATGACGCCGTTGGAGCGGCTGTTTGCGGTCGCCGACTGCGCCAACGGCATCGGCTCAAAGCTGGACATCACCAAGTGGACGTTCCTGAATAACGATCTCGTCGTGCATGTGCACCGAATTCCCGACGGCGACTGGGTCGGCATCCGGGCGGAAACCAATTACGGACCCGACGGCGTCGGCACGACGGTCGGCACCCTGTTCGACGAAACCGGAGCCGTCGGCAGCATCCAGCAGTCGGTCTTGGTGCGCCGACGGCCCAAGCGCTAATCCGTCAGCACTGAGATCGACGCCGCGGCCACCGGCGCAATGATGTCGACGACACGCAGGTGCATCCGGGGTGATCCAAGCACGGTGGCGATCAAACATGCGACGTCGCCGGGTGGCATGGGCCCGCCTGCGGTCGACCTAACGATCGACGCCCGCACACCGGTGCCGACGAACTCGGCCTCCAGGCCGGCGACCCAGGTCTCCAGCATGCGAGGGGCCCTGGGGGTGGACGGACCGATCAACTCCGGGCTGATCAGCACCACGTCACCGCATCCGCGATCGATCATCGGCGGAATGACTTGTGCCGCAAAGTGTTGCGCCCCCACCCACGAGCCATCGGCCATACCCGCGGCACTGACCAGCACGTCGACCGTACCGATCAGGTAGTCAGCGGATTTGACGAATCGATCGACCGACGGCGGATCGGCGAGGTCCAGGTGGGCGGTGAAGGCCGCCGCGCCGTCGGACCGAAGGGCGGCCGCGAACGGCTCGCAGATGTCGAGCCGGCGGGTTCCCATCAACACCAAGTCCCCGCCGGCGGCCAACCGCGCCGCAGTCGCCAGTGCGACCGGCGATGAGGCTTCGGTGATGACTATCGCTCTAGCTGCCCCGGATTGGCTCACGACAATCGCCGATCAGCTGCGATGCGCTGCGCCCCAGCTAAGATTTGGTGGTCAGCTATCAGTGACACGAAAACAGCGTGACACTTCGGGGTATTTTTGTAAAGTTGGGGCATGGAGCAGACGTCGACCATCGAAGGCGACACCACCACACAGCAGCGGATCCTAGCGGCCACTGCTGAGGTGCTCGGCCGCAACGGCAAACGCAAACTCAGCCTGTCCGACGTCGCTGTGCAGGCAAAGGTCTCTAGGCCAACGCTCTACCGGTGGTTCGCCTCGAAAGAGGAGTTGCTCTCGGCGTTCTCCAAGTACGAGCGGCTGACATTCGAGAGCGGTATGAGCCGGGCGACGGCCGGCCTCAAAGGCGCCGACAAGCTCGATGCGGCACTGCGGTTCATCGTCGAGTACCAGCATTCCTACACAGGTGTGCGCATGGTCGATATCGAGCCCGAGCATGTCATCAGCCAGTTCTCCAACGTGATCCCGCAAATGCGGGATGGTCTGCAGCGCCTGATACCCGGTCCCAACGCCGCGGTCAAGGCAGCCACCGCGATCCGAGTAGCGTTTTCGCACTACATGATCCGCAGCGACGACGCCGACCAGTTCCTGGCCCAACTGCGTCACGCGGTGGGCATCAAAGGGCCCGACTAGTCGAACAACACCGCGGGGTTGAGGTAGCCGGTCGGGTCGAAAGCCGTCTTCAGTGTCCGCATTGCCGCGATGTCGGCGACCTCACGTGACATGCCGACGTACTTGCGCTTACGGCTACCGACTCCGTGTTCAGAGCTGACGTTGCCGCCGCACGCCGCGATCAGGTCCATCATCGCCGCGTACAGGTCGCTTTCCTGCTCTACGCCGCAGCGCAGCACGTTGAGATGCAGGTTGCCCTCTCCGATGTGCCCGAACAGCACGCCGATGGCGTCGGGCGCACGGCGGCGCAGCAACCCGTCCGCTTCGCGGGCGAACCCAGCGACCGCCGCAAGAGGCAGGGACACATCGAACTTCACCGGCGGCCCGTAGACGCCGAGCACCTCGGCTACCGATTCCCGCACCCGCCACAACCTTTGTTGCGCAACCAGATCGACGCCTACCGCCGGGTCTCCGAATGTCCGCACTCCCATCAGCGCGTCGGCAAGGCGCTCGGTTTGGTCGTAATCGGATGCCAGTTCCACCAACAGCAACCAGTCACCGCGCACCGGCGCCGCCACCCCCAGATGCTCGTCGGTCAGCGCGGCGGCTCGGCCGTCGATCAGTTCCAGGGCGGCGATGCCGTCCAACTCGCGAAACAACCGGCCCGCGTCGACCAGCGCGTCGAGGTCCTCGAAGCCGCACACTGCCGTCACTCGATACGGCGGATTCGGGTGCAGCCGCAGATCAAGCGCGGTGATCACACCCAGCGTTCCTTCGGCGCCAACGAACAACGACGGCAGGTCATAGCCGGTGTTGTCGGCCCGCACACGGGAGTGCCGTCGCAGCACCGACCCGTCGGGCAAGGCGACGTCCAGGCCGACGACCTGGTCGCCCATGTTGCCGTAACGCACGGTGCGCAGTCCGCCGGCATTGGTCGAGGCCATCCCTCCGACTGTGGCGGTATCGCGTGCTGCCAGGTCCACACCGAACAGGAGACCGGCCGCCGTCGCAGCGCGTTGTACCACGCCCAAGGCGGCCCCCGCTCCGACTTCCACGCGGCGTTCCAGCATGTCGACATCGCTTATGCCGCAAAGCCGTTCGGTCGACAACAACAGGTCGTCGTGCTCGGGCACGGTGCCGGCCACCAAGGAAGTGCGACCACCCTGAATGGTGACGTGTGTCCCGGCGTCCCGGCACAGCCGCAGCACCTCGGCAACTTCGTCCGCCGAACCCGGACGCACCAACGCGCTCGCCCGCCCGCGATAGCGGCCGGTGTGGTCGACGCTGCGGCCCGCCAGCACATCGGGGTCGGTGCTGACGTGACTCGGCCCGACCACCGATGACACAGCACTCAGCACGCTCGGAGCCATGGCCACGGTTTATCGGTGTATCACACGGCCAGCGCGTGATGCAGGATAGGTAGCCGTGAGCGCACAGCGTGAGGATGTTTGGTTCAACTCGGGTGCCGACCGGATCAGCGCGTGGCTGTATCGGCCGGGAAGCAACGGCTCGGAAGTGGGGGCACCGCTGCTGGTGATGGCCCACGGGCTGGGTGCGGTTCGCACCATGCGGCTGGACGCATACGCCGAACGCTTTTGCGCGGCCGGCTACGGCTGTCTAGTGTTCGACTACCGCAACTTCGGCGACAGCGAGGGTGCGCCGCGTCAACTACTCGACATCAGGATGCAATTGCAGGACTGGACGGTTGCGGTGGCCTACGCTCGGACGCTACCCGGAATCGATCCCAATCGAATTGGCTTGTGGGGCACGTCTTTTAGCGGTGGTCATGTCATTGCAACGGCGGCGCGGTTGCCCGGCATCGCGGCGGTCATCTCGCAATGCCCGTTCACCGACAGCATCGCCTCGCTAAGCACGTTGAGCCCGCTGATCAGCACACGCATCACCACGTTGGCGGTACGCGACCTGATCACAGCCCGGCTCGGCGGGTCGCCGGTGATGGTGCCGACCGCGGGCAACCCGGGCGAGGTCGCGCTGATGAACGCGCCCGACGCTTACCCCGGCTTTTTGAAGCTAGTGCCGGACGGCCAGCCGCTCCGAAACGAGGTCGCCGCCCGGATCGGGGTGAAAATTCTGCCCTACCGTCCAGGTCGGCTCGCAGCGAAAGTGCCCTGCCCGATCCTGTTCTGTGTGTGCGAATCCGATTCGGTCGCACCGTCGGGACCGACCCGTCGCTACGCGGCGACGGCGCCACGCGGTCAGATCAAGCTCTATCCCGAGGGGCATTTCGAGATTTATGTCGGCGACGCATTCGAGCGGGTGATCGCCGATCAGCTCGACTTCCTCGAGAAGAATCTGAAATGACTGCCTAGCCCTAACGGATGACGCTGATGCCGCCGTCTACCGGGATCACCGCACCGGTGATGTAGGTACTGGCGCGGCTGGCGAGAAAGACCGAGATGCCCGCGATGTCGTCGGGTTGGCCGACGCGGCCCAACGGCAGGTGGGCGCCCACCACGTCTGGCCCCGCCCGCAGCAACTCCTTGGTCATCCGGGACGGGAAGAGCCCGGGCGCAATCGCGTTGACCAGAATCCGCGGCGCCAGCTCGCCGGCCAGATGTTGAGTCAGCATGTGCACAGCGGCCTTGCTCGCGCTGTAGGAGAAGTTGTCCCGGCCGCGTCCCGGCGGGACGATTCCGTCGATGCTGCCGGTGTTGATGACGCGCGCCGGGTCGTCGTCGGTCGCAGCCGCCGTCAGCATCGGCACCAGGGCACGGGTCAGCAGGAACACGCCTTTGACGTTGACGTCGAGAACCTTGTCGAAGCCCGATTCGGGAAACTCGCCGAACGGCGCCCCCCACGCCGCTCCGGCGTTGTTGAACAGCGCGTGGATCGCGTCCTCCCGCTCGGCGAGATCGGCGACCAGCGCCTGAACGCCGTCGACGGTGCCGAGATCGGCGGGAATCGCCTGCACGGGTCCGTGAACTGACAACTCGGCGACGGCGGCGTCGAGTTCGGCCTTTTTGCGGCTCGACAGATACACCGTCGCGCCCGCCTGCAGCAGTCCGCGCGCCATCATCATGCCGATGCCCCGGCCACCTCCGGTGACCACGGCGACCTTCCCGTCGAGGCGAAACATGTCAGTCATGGCCACCAGTCTGGATGTTGGCGCATCGGAGGCATCCAGCGGGACTCGCTGCCGCTAGATTTAGTACGTTCAGTTCATACTGAACGTTATGTACAATCCAGAATGTGATGTCTCCCGACGAAGCCGAGTTCGTTGACCGCATGGGTTTGTTCTTCGAGACGATCGGCGCGACCCGGACGATGGGCCGCCTCTACGGCTGGCTGATGATCTGCGACCCGCCGCAGCAGTCGTTGAGCGAGTTGGCGACCGCCCTGTCGGTGAGCAAAGCCTCCGTCAGCACGGTGGCGCGCCAGCTACAAGAGGGCGGCATGATCGAGCGGTTGCCGTCGGCCACCCGCCAGCACCGTTACCGCATCACGCCCGGCGGCTTCACCCATGTCCTCAACGTGCAACTGACCTTGATGGGGTCGGGCATCCTTGCCGCCGACTTCGGCCTGCAGCTGCTCGGCGACGACAAAGCCGAACAGCGCGAGCGACTCCAGGACTTCCGGGACTTTTGCGAATTTTCTGCGAGCGACTACCGCGACGAGTTGACGCGTCGCTGGGAGCAATTTCGGACGGAGAGGAGATCACAATGACGGACCAGTCCAGCAAGCTCGACTTCTCCGGCGTGCGCTGGGGCTCGGTGGAATGGACCAACCTGTGCACGCTGTATTTGCGCGCCTACGAAAGCCGGTTGGAGCGGCCGGTTCTCGGCGACCGGGCCGCCTCCGAGGCGGTCGACCGGATCGACTACGACTTCGCCCGAATGCACCGGACTGCGCAGCCGTGGGCCAACCAGTTCCTGGTTGCGTTGCGCGCCAAGCAACTCGATATTTGGGCCGGCGATTTCTTGCGTCGCAATCCCGATGCGGTCGTCCTGCATCTGGGCTGTGGGCTAGACAGTCGCGCGTTTCGGCTCGACGTGCCGTCGGGGGTGTCCTGGTTCGACGTCGACGTGCCCGGCGTCATCGCGCTACGGCGACAGCTCTACACCGACCGCACCGGCTACACGATGATCGGGGCGTCCGTCACCGAACCCGGCTGGCTGGATCAGATCCCGACCGGCCGTCCCGCGTTGATCGTTGCCGAGGGCCTGCTGATGTACCTCGACGAGAACGAAATTCGCGATCTGTTGCAACGGCTGACCGATCGCTTCGGCACCGGCGAGCTGCTGGCCGACCTGCTTTCACCATGGGGCCCGCGGTTCTCCAATTCGCCGCTGCTCTCCAAGGCTTCCACGTCGGGAATCACCAAATGGGGCACCAGAGATGGCCACGAACTGCCCGAGTGGATTCCACGACTGCAGCTGGCCGAGACAACAATGTTCCTCGACGCCGCGAGGATCCCGCTGAAGCCGCAACGGGCGCTCTACCGAATCCTGGCGGCTGTTCCTTTTATGAGGAACTACGACCGGCTGTATCGATTTCGGTTTTGACCCCGAGCGGCGACTCCACCCGGATCGACTCGTCGCGGATCAGGCCTCGCAGCAATGCAGTGCTGAACTCGGCGGCGATTTCCTTGGCGCTGCGGCGGCCGCTCGGCCGCAGCCAGCGGTAGGCGCCCAGCGTCATCCCGATGTAGCCGAGCGCCAGGACGTGGGAGTCGCATGGATAGAACTCGCCGCTGGCGATACCGCGGTCGATCAGCCCATGCACGTGCTCATAGACCTGGGTTTCCTTCTCGCGGATGGAGGCGACCTGCTCCTCGGTGAACCACTCGGTGATGTAGGGCTGCTCCTGGAAGTACACGGCGGCCCGCTCGGGGTTGGCCGCGATCCCGGTGAGCAGGCGGACGGTGTATTGGTAGAGCGCTTCGCGCGCGGTCCACGAGGGGTCGTCATGAACGGCGGCCAGCGTGCCCTCGGCGGCCTGACGGTAGATGTCGAAGAGGATCAGCGACTTGCTGGCGTAGTAGTGGTAGACAGTGGCCTTGTTCAGCCCGACCACGTCGGCGACGTCGTCCATCCGGGTGCCGTGGTAGCCGCGGCCGGCGAACAGTTTGGTGGCAACAGTCAGCAACTCCTCGCGGCGGGAGAGGCCGTTCTCGGATGGCATGTCTACTCGCTATCGGCAGGCCGGGGTTGCCCGGGCGTCAATCAACTAGTTGGATAGTCTAGGCAAGGCGGTTGTCCACTGTTGCGCATTGCCCCGTCGGACTAGACTGCTGCGTGAGCGGAACGACCGAGCGAAATCGAGAGGGTGGGTAGATGGATCCGGATCCGAGCTACGACTTTTCTGACGAACTCGAGTTCTACTTCAAGTACCTGCCGTGGGGCCTGCGTGGTGTCGTCGACGGTAACGGCTACCCGCCACAGGCATACCCGCCGGTTTAACCAGCGCCGCTAGAGCGCCTTGAGTTCCTCCGCGACTGCGGTCACCGATTTCTTCGCGTCGCCAAACAGCATCGTGGTGCCCTCACCGTAGAACAGCGGGTTGTCGATACCCGCGAATCCGGAGTTCATCGACCGCTTGAGCACAATCACTGACTTAGCCTTGTCCACGTTGAGGATCGGCATGCCATAGATCGGGCTTGAGGCATCGTTGCGGGCCGCCGGGTTGGTGACGTCGTTGGCGCCGATGACGATCGCGACGTCGGTGCGGCCGAACTCGTCGTTGATGTCGTCCATGTCTTTCATCGCGTCGTAGTCGACTTCGGCTTCGGCCAGCAACACGTTCATGTGGCCCGGCATCCGGCCGGCGACGGGATGGATCGCGTACTTGACCGCGACGCCCTTGTCCTCCAGCAGCGCCGCCATGTCCTTGACGGCGTGCTGCGCCTGCGCGACCGCCAAGCCGTAGCCGGGCACCACGATCACCTGGTTGGCGTAGGCCATCTGAATCGCCGCATCGGCAGCCGAAGTTGACTTGACGTGTTTGTCGCCGCCGCCGTCGCCGCTGGGGGCTACACCGCCGCCGCCAAACCCGCCGGCGACGATCGCCGGGATCGAGCGGTTCATCGCCTTGGCCATCAGGTTGGTCAGGATCGAACCGGAGGCGCCGACGATCATCCCAGCGACGATCATCGCGGTGTTGTTCAGCGCCAATCCGGCGGCCGCGGCCGACAGCCCGGTCATCGCGTTGAGTAGTGAGATCACCACGGGCATGTCGGCGCCGCCGATCGGCAGCACCACCATCAGGCCCAGCACACCCGCGGCGGCAAGCAGGCCGATCATCCACCACAGCGGCGCCCCGCCGGTAGAAGGATGCGCGTGTAGCCCGATGACGATCGCGGAAGCGACGGCGGCGGCCAGCAGCAGCAGGTTGATCGGTTGCTGCAACTTCCCAAAGCCGATCGGCGATCCGGAGATGATCTCTTGCAGCTTGCCGAACGCGATAATCGATCCCCAGAACGAGATCGAGCCGATGACCGCGGCGAACAATGACGCCACCACGATGTGCGCGGTTGGCGACTCACCGTGCTGGAACGCTGAAAAGCCGT
The DNA here is from genome assembly GCF_049585075.1 of Mycobacterium sp. GTDB lineage: Bacteria > Actinomycetota > Actinomycetes > Mycobacteriales > Mycobacteriaceae > Mycobacterium. The sequence goes on along the minus strand of NZ_JBAUZA010000239.1, from coordinate 13,083 downwards.
CCGTCTCAATGAATTCCGCGAGCGCAATCAGCGCGACGGTGCCGCCGCCGACGCCATTGAAGAACGCCACCAGCTGCGGCATGGCGGTCATCTTGGTGTAGCGGGCCGGCGGGACGCCGAGCACGACACCCACCACCAGGCCGGCGATGATCAGTGCCCATTGGTCGGTGTGCCGGATCTTGATCAGCGTCGCCGTCACGGCGAGCGCCATTCCGACCGCGGCGATCAAGTTGCCACGCACCGCGGTCTTGGGCCCGGTCAGGCCCATCAATCCGTAGATAAAGAGCGCGAAGGAGATGACGTAGAGACCGATTACCAAGTAGTTCATTTGGCGGCCGGCGCTTCCGTTTTCTCGGCCTTGGCTTGCGGCACAGGCTTTTTCCCTTTGAACATGCCAAGCATCCGGTCGGTGACGATGAAACCGCCGATGACGTTCAGCGTTCCGAACACCACCGCGACGAACAAGATGATCTGCACTGCCAGCGACGGATGCTCCACCTCGCCGAACACCACCAGCGCGCCGAGAACCACGATGCCGTGGATGGCGTTGGTGCCCGACATCAGCGGCGTGTGCAGCGTGTTGGGCACCTTGGAAATCACCGCGAACCCGACGAATCCGGAGAGCACCAGGATCGCCAGGTTGGACAGAAGCTCGTCATACATCCCGTGCATTTAGGAATCCCCTCCAGTCGACCGAGTCACGCACGACTCCGCGATGACTTCGTCGTCAAAGTCCGGGGCCAGCTTGCCGTCGGTGATCAGCAGATCCAGCAGCGCCGTGATGTTTTTGCTGTACAGCTCGCTGGCGTGCTCGGGCATAGTCGCGGGCAGGTTCAGCGGCGAAGCGATCGTGACGTCGTGTTTGACCACCGTCTGTCCGGGTTCGGTGAGCTCGCAGTTGCCACCGGTCTCGCCGGCCAGGTCCACCACCACGCTGCCGGGCTTCATCGCCTCGACTGCGCCGGCAGTCACCAGGCGCGGCGCGGCGCGACCGGGGACCAGCGCGGTCGTGATCACAATGTCGAATCCGCTGATCGCGTCTTCCAGCGCCTTCTGCTGTTGCGCCCGTTCGTCCTCGGTGAGCTCTCGGGCGTACCCACCCTCACCGGCGGCCTCGATGCCGATATCCAGCCACTGCGCCCCCACCGACCGCACCTGGTCGGCAACCTCGGGGCGCACGTCGTACCCGGTGGTACGCGCGCCCAGTCGCTTCGCCGTCGCCAGCGCCTGCAGCCCGGCCACCCCGACGCCCAACACCAGCACGGTGGCCGGCTTCACTGTGCCTGCGGCGGTCGTCAGCATCGGGAAGAACCGCGTCGACTCCGAGGCCGCGAGCAGCACGGCCTTGTAGCCGGCGACGTTGGCCTGCGACGACAGCGCGTCCATGACCTGCGCACGCGATATCCGGGGGATCGCCTCGAGCGCGAACGCCTGCACGCCGGCATGGGTCAGGGCGCCGATCGAATTGTCGGCGTCGCGGGGTGCGAGGAACCCGATCAGCGTCTGGCCGCGGCGCAGCCGGGCGACCTCGTCGGCGGTGGGCGGTGCGACCTTGACGACGATGTCAGCGGCCCAGGCATCACCGATGCTGGCGCCCGCCTCGGTATAAAGGTCGTCGGGAAGCAGCGCGCCTTCGCCCGCCCCCGACTCCACCACGACGGCGACACCGCTTTTAACCAGCGGCCCGACCGCCTTCGGCACCAGCGCAACCCGTCGCTCGTCGGTCCCGGACTCGGCGACCACCCCCACCGTCGTCTGCGTATCTGTCATGGCCCTGTACGTCTAGCCTTCCCTGCCATTTTTGACCGGCCCTGGCCTGGCCGCGCCCCGCCGAGCCTAGCGGGTAGCAACCGGAGCGCGGCGTGGCCGTCGGGTCTGAGATTTGATGAAGTCGACACCACCGCCGGTTGACTAACGTTTGTCGGGTGTCGACGGGCAGATCGCGCGCACTGGCGTTGCTGCTGGTGCCGTGCGTTGCCTTGACCGGCTGCAGCCGCGTCGTCTCGGGCGATGCGCGCAGCGCTCCCCGCGCTGGCGGCGCGAGCGGGCCTATCCAGCCGTCGCAGCTTGACCAGTTGCTCACGCCGTCGTCGTCGCTGTCTGTTCTGCCGGGAACGCCGCTGGCCGAGACCGACATGCAGTCGTCGTTGTTCATCGGCGCCGACCCGGCCGACTGTCACGGAGTGGTCGCGTTCGGCCGCTACCCGCTCTTCCCGACGAACTACACGGGCCGGGAAGCACGGACACAGACCGATGGCGGCCGAGCCAACGAGCACCAGCTGCTCGAGGCCTCGGCCAGCTACCCGAGTGATTTCAGCGCATCGGCGTTTCTCGATTCGGTTCGCAAAAAAGTCGACGCCTGCCAGCGGCCGGTCCAAGTGTGGGGGGACGATCAGAAGAGATTCACCGTCAACCCGGCGCCGCTCATTTCCGACTCGCCCAACATCGCGCACTGGTCGACCAGCCTGGCGGGCGACCAGTGGATCTGCGAGTACTCGGTGATCGCGCTGGCGAATGTGATCTCCGAAGTGGCCACCTGCTCTGCGAATCGGTCCATCGACAATGGGGCCGTCGCCGCCGGCCGGTTGAAGAAGATCCAGGAGCTGCTCAACTCAACGGGCTGACTCCTGCGAGTCACCAAAGCGGGAAGTCTTGGCCGTGCTCCTCCTGCGAACGAGGGCCGAAGTAGCGTCGCTGCGATTCGTCGATCGGTACGTCGTTGATGCTGGCTTCGCGCCGGGCCATCAGCCCCGCTGGGGTGAACTCCCACAATTCGTTGCCATAGCTGCGCCACCACTGCCCGGCATCGTCGCGGCATTCGTACTGAAACCGGACAGCGATCCGGTTGTCGCGGAAGTCCCACAGGCCCTTGCGCAGCACGTAGTCGTGCTCGCGTTGCCATTTCCGGGTCAGAAACGCCACGATCGCGTCCCGGCCGACGACGTGCTCGCTGCGGTTTCGCCATTGCGAGTCGACGGTGTAGGCCTTGCTGACCTGCTCGGGGTCGCGGGTATTCCAGGCGTCCTCGGCGGCCTGAACCTTCTGGATCGCGGTCTCTCGGGTGAACGGCGGGAACGGGGGTCGGGATTGGCTCATGCGATCCATCGTGCGCCGCGGCGAGCAGTTCGCCGACACTAAAGTCACGCACACCCGCCGCGGCGGGTCGGGTGCGTGATTTCAGTGTCGCGACGGCGACCTGAAACGACGCTTCTCGACACGTGTCCTATCGTGACGGCATGGACTTCGCGATGTCGGCCAAAGCCAGCGACTACCACAAACGGCTGTCCGAGTTCATCGTCGAGCACGTCTTTCCGGCCGAGGCCGAGTACGACCGCTACCGACGCGAGGCCGGCCCGAACGACCACACCGTTCCGCCGATCATCGAGGAACTGAAGACCAAGGCCAAAGCGGCCGGCCTGTGGAACCTGTTCCTGCCGGCCGAATCGGGCCTGACGAACTTGGATTACGCCCCGCTGGCCGAGCTGACGGGCTGGAGTCTGGAGATCGCACCCGAGGCAATCAACTGTGCGGCGCCGGACACCGGCAACATGGAGACCCTGCACCTGTTCGCCACCGAGGAGCAGCGCAAGCAGTGGCTCGAGCCGCTGCTGAACGGCGAGATCCGCAGCGGCTTTTCGATGACCGAGCCCGCGGTCGCCAGCAGCGATGCCCGCAACATTGAAACCTCGATCGTGCGCGACGGCAGCGACTACGTGATCAACGGCCGCAAATGGTGGACCTCGGGCGCGGCCGATCCGCGCTGCAAGATCCTGATCGTGATGGGCCGCACCAATCCTGAGGCGGCAAGCCACCAGCAGCAGTCAATGGTTCTGGTGCCGATCGATACGCCGGGCGTCACGGTAGTCCGCTCGACATCCGTCTTCGGTTACCAAGACCAGCCCGGGCACTGCGAAATCATCTACGACAACGTCCGGGTACCGGTCACCAACCTGCTCGGCGAAGAAGGTGGCGGCTTCGCGATCGCCCAGGCGCGGCTGGGACCGGGTCGCATCCACCATTGCATGCGCGCCCTCGGCGGAGCCGAACGCGCGCTGGCTCTGATGGTGCACCGGGCGAACACCCGGATCGCGTTTGGCCGCCCACTGGCCGACCAAGGTTTGGTGCAGCAGGCAATTGCCAAGTCCCGCAATGAGATAGATCAAGCCAGGCTTCTCTGCGAGAAGGCGGCCTGGACCATCGACCAACACGGCAACAAGGCTGCGCATCTACTGGTGTCACAGATCAAGGCGGTAGCGCCGCAGATGGCTTGCGACGTCATCGACCGCGCCATCCAGGTGCACGGCGCCGCCGGCGTCAGCGAGGATACGGCGCTGGCCCGGCTGTACGCCTGGCAGCGCGCGATGCGCATCTTCGACGGGCCCGACGAGGTGCATATGCGATCCATCGCGCGCGCCGAGATCGGCCGGGAGAAAAGCGCTTTCGCTGCGGCGGTCACCTGACATGACCTTCAGCGTGCGGGAGCTGCAGGGGGCCTGGAACTTTCGCGATGTGGCGGATAGCACCGGCGCCCTGCGTCCGGGTCGGCTGTTTCGTTCCGGCGAGCTCAGCGATCTCGGCGACGACGGCCGCGACGAGTTACACCGGTTAGGCATAACCGATGTCGCCGATTTGCGTTCACGCCGTGAGGTAGAGCGCCATGGGCCGGGCCGGGTGCCCGACGGCGTGCAGATACACCTACTGCCCATCCCCGATCTCGGGCCCGAGGAACTCAACCCGGACGGCGACGCACCTCACGAGCATGCGTTTCGACGGCTGCTGGAAGACAAGGCCGACGACGAACCCGTCAGCGAGGCGTCCAGCCGCTACATGATCGATGAGTACAGCCGGTTTCCCACCTACAACGGCGCGCAGCCGGCACTGCATCGCGTGGTCAGCTTGCTGGCCGATGGGCGCTCGGTGCTCACCCACTGTTTCGCCGGCAAGGACCGCACCGGCTTCACGGTCGCGCTGGTATTAGAGGCCGCGGGCGTCGAGCGCGACGCGATCATGGCCGACTTCCTGGGCAGCAACCGAGCGGTTCCCCAACTGCGTGACCGGATCTTGGAAGCAGTCAGACAGCGATCGGACGTCGAAGTGACGCCGGAGTTAATGGCGTTCACCGAGGCGCGGTTGTCTGACGAAGTCCTTGGTGTACGCGAGGAATACCTGGATACAGCGCGCCGCACCATCGATGAGAACTTCGGCTCGCTCGACGGATACTTGCGCAGCGCCGAGATCACCGAGGCCGATGTGGCCCGGCTGCGTGAAGCGCTGCTGGGTTAGCGCCAAAGCGATGCCACCCCTGCTCTCAGGGGGAGCCATCTTCTGCCGCACCTGAGTTTTGCGGAAGGAAAACCTGTGGATTTCTTAGACATTCGGTGTCAAGGGGAGTAGAACATACGTTGAATATCTGCGCCAAAGCCCCGGGAGGCCGCCATGTCAGACCGCAAGCTTCGTTGGCTGGGTTTAGGGCTGGTGGCAACCGCCGGTGCCGGTTTCCTCGGGCTGGGCGCGATGATGAATGCCGCGTCCGCCCACGCCGACGACATCGGCCTGGTGATGGGCGGCAGCGAACTGCCCATCCCCGGCCCGCAGTACGTAGCAGCCGCTGACGAGCTCTACCTGAGCAGGTTCTACCCCGACCTGACCTTCTACCAAGCCACGCCGGCTAACCCCTTCGGGAACGGGTTGTTCACGCCGGAAGGGCTATACCCCTTGTTCTCCGGCGGCGTGCATCAGCTTTATCTGAACTCTCCCCAGGACGCCGATGGCAATCCGGCCCTCAGCACGTCGGTCGGCCAGGGCGCCGCCATCGTGCAAAGCACGGTCCTCAGCGACGAGGCGAACGGCGACGCCTCAACGGTGTTCGGCTACTCGCAAAGTTCCACGGTGGCCACCTTCGCGATGAAGTTGTTGGACCCGGCCGGCACGCCCCAGACCGGACCGCTTGACCCCCAATTCCTGTTGATCGCTGACCCCAGTAATCCCAACGGCGGGCTGCTCGAGCGCTTCAACGGCTTCGAAACGCTAACCGGCCACTCCGTAGTCGATCCGCTGAACCTGCCGAGTCTGGGTTTGGCGTTCGACGGCGCAACGCCGTCCGACGATTTCGCGACCAACATCTATACGTTGGAATATGACGGCTTCGCCGACTTCCCGCGCTACCCGCTGAACTTCCTCTCCGACGTGAACGCCTTCTTGGGGATCCAAGAGCTGCACGGCACCTATCTCAACGGCGGCGTCGATGGAAGTGGCCCGACCCCTACAGACATCGCTGACGCAAAGCTGTTGCCGGGCTCCGCATTGGCCGGCAACACCGACAGCCTGACGAACTACTACATGATTGACACGCTTGACGGGCACGCCGTCACTGCGCCCCTGGTGGGTCTGCTGCCGACACCGTTGCAAGAATTGCTGGGACCCGACCTGACGTACCTGATCAACCTCGGCTACGGCGACGGCACCCTGGGCTACTCGGACACGCCGGCGGATGTGGCCACCCCGTTCGGCCTGTTCCCGAACGTCAGCGTGTCGACGGTGCTCAGCACACTGGCCACCGACACCCAGCAGGGCATCCAGAACTTGATGACCAACACGGACCCCTACTCGGCGGCTGCGGAGCCGGCGACCGCATCCGGCCAAAGCTTCACGGATCTGTTGTCGGCATTGTCGGCTGATGCCGCGAATCCGGCAGCGTCATTCACCGACTTCGTCAACGCACTTTCGAGTGCGGCCTCGACGCTGTATTCCACCTTGCTGCCAACGGCAGACATCGCGAATGCGTTGTTGACCAGCTTCCCGGCCTGGGACACCTCGGTTTTCACCGATGCTTTGAGCACCGGTGACCTGACGGACGCACTTGGTTTGCCGATCGCGGCTACCGCCGCCATAAGCACGCTGGCAGCCGGTTTCGAATTCGAAATCCTCTCGACCGCGTTCAGTCAGGCTGCCGCCGACTTCTCGGGTCTGTTCTAGGAACGGCCGCGTCACCTAGCCGGCGGCTATGGCTCCAACACGAGCTTGCCGAACACACCCCCGTCGGCCAGGGCCTGCAGTGCGGCTCGTCCTTCCGATAGCGGATAGCGCTGCGGCGGAGGCGGTTTCAAACCCAACGACACCAACTGGCCCAGACCCCACGCGAACAACGCCGCCGAGCCGGGCACCTGATGCAAATACTCGCCCCAGGCGACACCGAGCACACCGACATTGCGCAACAGCAGCCGGTTGACCTTCACGGTGGGAATCGCACCCGCGGCAAACCCGATGACCAGCAGCTTGCCGTCGACCGCCAGTACCCGGATGGCTTCGTCGAAAGCGGGCCCGCCAATCGGGTCGACCACGATGTCAACACCCCGGCCATCGGTATGCTCCCGCACCGCCTGAGCCCAGCCGTCGGTCAATGGCAGCACCACGTCGGCGCCCAGCGATTCCACGAAATCCGTTGCGCCCGAGCGATGCACCACCGCGATGACCTTGCTGGCGCCCATCGCGCGGGCCACCTGGATCGCCGCGGTGCCCACCCCGCCTGCTGACCCGAGCACCAGCACACTGTCACCCTGGCGCATCGCGGCGCGACGAGCCAGCGCGAAGTACATGGTGTTGTAGTTCACCAGCAGCGACACTGCTTCGGCGTCGTCGAGTTCGGCCGGACTGCGAGTGACGTTGGCCAGCGGCACAATCACCTGTTCGGCGTAACCGCCGAGCACGCCGAACGCCGAGACCCGATCCCCCACTTTGAATTCCGAGTCTTCCGGGGCCCAGTGCACGATCCCGGCAGCCTCCATACCGGGAATGAACGGCGGCGGCAGCTTGAGCTGGTACTCACCCTTGCTCAACAGCAGGTCCGGAAAGCACACCCCGGCGGCCCGGACATCGACGATCAGCGTGTCGCCGTTACCGGCGACGTCGTCCACATCGGTGTAGACGAGACCATCGGGGCCTGAAAGCTCCTGTACTACACAGGCTCTCACCGGATGGAGAAGTTGGCCTGCTTAGCGGCGGACAAGTCGTCGATCTCGCCCCAGTGTGAGGCGATGTCGTCCACCGACGGCGGCGCTTTGAAAGTGACGCCCTCGTTCTGGAACAGCGCGGTGCGCTGCACCTTGCCGCCGCCGACGATGAAGATCGAACCGGTGTCGGGCACTTCCTCGGTGCACAAGTACGCCACCACCGGCGCCACGAAGTCCGGTGTGAGGTTCTTCAACACCTCGGGCGGAAGGATGTCCTCGGTCATCCGGGTGGCCGCGATCGGCGCCAGCGCGTTGGCCTTGATGTTGTACTTGGCGCCCTCTTGGGCCAGCGTGTTGATCATGCCGACCAAGCCCAGCTTGGCTGCGCCGTAATTGGCCTGACCGAAGTTGCCGAACAGCCCGCTGGTGGAAGTGGCGACGACGACGCGACCGTAGCTCTGCTCGCGGAAATGCGGCCACGCGGCACGGACGACGTTGTAGCCGCCGTAGAGATGCACCTTGAGCACGGAATCCCAGTTCTCGAAAGACATCTTGTGGAATGTGCCGTCGCGCAGGATGCCGGCGTTGCTCACCACGCCGTCGACCTTGCCGAACTCATCAAGAGCGGTCTTGATGATGTTCTCCGCGCCCTCGGACTCGGCCACGCTGTCGTAGTTGGCCACCGCCCGTCCCCCGGCGTCCTTGATCTCCTTGACGACCTCGTCGGCCATGTTGTGTCCGGCGCCGGTACCGTCGCGGGCGCCACCGAGGTCGTTGACCACGACGCTCGCGCCTTCCTTGGCGAGGGTGAGCGCGTATTCACGGCCCAAGCCACCGCCGGCTCCCGTGACGACGACAACGCGATCCTGCACTCCGGGCATTACATTCCTATCTCTCGATCATCAGTGACCAACGAATTCAAGCGGGCCGGCAAGCGCTAGAACAACCGGCGCGCCAACTTCCACGCCTTCTCTGTATACGGCGGGTAGATCATCGCGGATAAGTCGGGTCGGGTCGGCTTGGTCAACACCGACTTGCGGTGGCTGAACTCGTCGAAGCCGAACTTGCCGTGGTAGGCGCCCATGCCCGATGCGCCGACGCCGCCGAACGGCAGCTTGGCCGTCGACACCTGGAAGGCCAGGTGGTTGACCAACATCCCGCCCGCGGGCACCTCCTCGATCACCCGTTCCCGCACCGCGCGCGTCTTGGTGAACAGGTACGCCGACAGCGGCTTGGGCCGCGAGTTGACGAAACGTATAGCATCGTCGAGAGATTGGACGGAAATCACCGGCAGGATGGGACCGAAGATCTCGTTGCTCATCAGCGGCTCGTCGGGATCGGGGTCGACGACGACGGTCGGTTCCAGACGCAGAGTCGAGGCGTCGGAGTTGCCGCCCAACGCGATCTTGCCCTTCGTGGCGGCAAGGTATTCGGTCAGTCGATCGAACTGGCGTTGGTTGACGATGCGCAGTCCGGTCTTGTCCTCGGACCGGAACTTCGTGATGGCCTCACCGATCTTGCCGACGAGTTGATCGCGGATCGTCGCATCGGCCAGCACGTAGTCCGGTGCCACGCACGTCTGCCCGGCGTTGAGCAATTTGATCCAGGCGATCCGCTTGGCCGCGACGTCTACGTCGGCATCCGCGGCCACGATGACCGGGCTCTTGCCGCCGAGCTCGAGGGTGACCGGCGTCAGGTGCGGCGCCGCGCCCTCGTAGACCTTGCGGCCGATCTCGGTGCCGCCGGTGAACAGCACCCGGTCGAAGCCCTGCGCGATCAGCTCCTGGCTGACCGCGCCGTCGCCCTCAACTACCGCGATCGCGTCGTTGTCCAGGTAGCGGGGAACCAGCTCGGCCATCAGCGCCGCCGATGCCGAAGCGATCTCGGATGGCTTGAGCACCACGGCATTTCCCGCGGCGATCGCCCCTACCGCCGGGCCGAGTGTCAGGTAGAACGGGTAGTTCCAGGCACCGATGATGAGCACGGTCCCATACGGCTCGTACTGGATCCAGCCCCGGCCGGGCAGCTGCGCACGCTCGAGCAAACGGTATTTGCGGCGCATCCATTTCTTGACGTTTTTGGCGGCATACCGGGCCTCGTTGGCGGTGCCCGCGGAGTCAGCCAGCCACGCCTCGAACGGGCTGCGGTCCAGATCCTTTGCCAGCGCCTCGGCGATCGCTGGCTCGTTCTCCACCATCATCTTCTCCAGCGCGTGGAGCTGAGCTTGTCGCCACTGCACGCTGCGGGTTTTGCCGCTGGCGAATGTCTGCCGTAGTCGAGCGACAATTTTCGGGATATCGGATGGGGGCGCGCCGTTTGCGGTGGTTTCGGTGGTTTCGGTGGTCTTGATGGTCACGGGGATCCCTTCCTCGACCGGGGGAACCCAATCCTAATCAACCACCCGGTTGGGCAACAGGCAGCGTAGGAGCCTAGGGCTTTTCGGCGGAGATCCAAACGGCCCGGAAGGTCGCTGCCACGCTCGGATCTTCCGGCAGTGGCCGACCGACCTGGGTGAGGTAGTCGCGACCAGTCATCGACTCGACGTGCCAGGCGTGGGTGCCGAACCAGGCCGCCGGATCGCAGCGGTCGTCTTCGGTGTACCACAGGTCGCCGGGGTCGAAGACGTTCTCGTCGCCCAGCCGCCGGCGCAGTTCTTCGGCTCTGACCCGGCGTTTCTCGTAGGCCTCGCGGGCCGCGTCGTCCACGGTGAAATCCTCGATGCAGACCCGGCTGCCCGGTGCGCTGAGCGCGTCGATGTCGGTAAACAGCCGGTCCTCGGCCTCACCCGGCAAGAACATCAGCAGGCCTTCGGCCAACCACGCGGTCGGCTGCGTGGGGTCGAAGCCTGTGTCGCGCAACGTTTTCGGCCAATCGAACCGCAAATCGGCCGGCACCTCGCGGCGGTCGGCCGACGGCGTCGCGCCGTGAGATGCCAGCGTCGCGGCTTTGTACTCCAGCACCTTGGGCTGGTCGATCTCGTACACCACGGTGCCTGCGGGCCAGTCCAGCCGGTAGGCCCGCGAGTCCAAGCCGGACGCCAGGATCACGTGCTGACGGATGCCGGCTGCTGCCGCTGCGGTGAAGTACGCGTCGAAGAAGTGTGTGCGCGCGGCCTGATAGTTGACCATGTGCGCACGGATAGCGGCCTGCTCGGGATCGGCCGTATAGGTCGTGGCCATCTTCGCCGTTAGCTCGGCGAGTTCCGGGCCGTCGATCAGCATCTGCGCGAACTCGTCGCGGATCAGCGGCTGATCGCTGGCCGTCTCGACGGCGCGGGCCGAAGCCACCATGACGGCGGTCGCCCCGACGCTGGTCGCGATGTCCCAGGTGTCGTCGTCGGTGCGACTTGTGCTCATGCTGATTGCCCGCCTCCTCAGCTGCCCGTTCCGGCCCGCATCGTCACCGGGCGTGCCCGCTCCGCGGTCACGAATTGCGCGAAGGCGTCCCGGTCGTCGCCCATCGGCACGCCCTCCACCCAACGGTCCAGCCGGCGCATCTCGTCTCCGGAGTTCTGCGCGGTCGCGTGCCAGCCGTGGTTGTTAAGCCAGTCGACGACGACCGCGCGGTCTTCGTCGTGGTAGATCAGGTCCTGAATGTCGACGGTCCGCTCAATGCCGAGCTCATCGGCGACCCGCTGAAGCCGGTCGCGCATCTCTTGGCGCCGCTCGTCGGCGTGGTTGGCGGCGGTTTCCGCCGCAATCCGGCTGCCGGGCGCGCTCAACTCGGTGATCTGGGTGAACAGCCGGTCCTGGGCGTCGGCGGGCAGATACATCAGCAGACCTTCGGCCAGCCAGGCCGTCGGCGCTGCCTGGTCGAAGCCCGCACCGATAAGGGCGCCCGGCCAGTCCTGACGTAGGTCGATTGGCACCTCGTGGCGGTCGGCCGACGGCAACGCGCCGTTGGCCGCCAGCGTGGCCGACTTGTAGGCCAGCACCTTGGGCTGGTCGATTTCGTACACCGTTGTGCCGGCCGGCCAGTCCAGCCGGTAGGCCCGCGAGTCCAGCCCCGACGCCAAGATCACCACCTGGCGGATGCCGGCGGCCACCGCCCCGGCGAAGTGGGCGTCGAAGAAATGCGTCCGCACGGCCTGGTAGCTGCGCATGTGTTGGAAAACCGCGGCCGCCTCCGGATCGATCGCCTCCACCTTGTCGAGGAGGGAGCCGTCGAGCATGTTTTCCCACACACCGGTGCCGGCCTCGCTGACCAACAGCTTGGCGTAGGGATCGCGGATCAGTGGATCGGGGCGATCGGTTTCGGCGGCTCGCGCGGCCGCCACCATCACCGCCGTGGTGCCGACGCTGGTGGCGATGTCCCAGGTGTCGTCGTGGGTGCGCAACGTGCTCATCGTCTTTCCGCCTCCTGCAAATACGTCAGGTGATCAATCGGCTGCGGCCAGCTGGGCGCGCAACAGCCTGGTGGTGAACGTCTCTTCGGCCAGGTCCGCCGGTATCGGTCGACCGAGCCGGGCCATTTCGTCGATGTTGCTTACGGCGCGCACCTGCCACCCGTGCGCGGTCAGCCATTCGGCGGCATCCGCTCGGTCGCTCTCCTGGTAGGTCAGCGTCTCGACGTTGATGTCCAGACCGAGGCGTTCGCGCATCCGCTCGAAGCGGACCCGCCGCGCCGCCCGGCGCCGCTCGGGATCGGCCGAACCAAGGCTGAACGCCTCCACGGCCACCTGGCTGCGGGGTGCGCTCAGTTCGGTCAGCATCTCGAACAGCCGGTCCTGAGCTTCGGCAGGCAGGTAGGGCAGCAGTCCCTCCGCCAGCCATGCGGTCGGTTGAGTTCGATCGAAACCCGCGACGGATAGCGCCGCCGGCCAGTCGTCACGCAAATCCACCGGCACGGTGTGCCGGGCGGCCTTGGGGGCGGCATCCGCCGACGCCAAAGTGGCCGTCTTGTACTCCACCACCTGTGGCTGATCGATCTCGTAGACCGTGGTACCTGCCGGCCAATCCAGCCGGTAGGCCCGCGAGTCCAGCCCCGCGGCCAGGATCACGACCTGCCTGATTCCAGCAGCAGCGACGGCGTCGGCGAAGTAGTTGTCGAAGAAGTGCGTGCGTACCGCTTGGTAGTCACAGGCCAACCGGTGGGCTCGTCGTCCGTGCTCGTCGTCGTCCAGCCACTCCAGCCC
>NZ_JBAUZA010000238.1:0-2986 GCF_049585075.1 Mycobacterium sp. | reverse complement strand
CGGCACATCTCGACGCGCGGATCGTCAACGGCAACCCTTGGTTGCTGTTCGGGCCGTTCGCCGGGTGGTCGCCGAAATTCCTTAAGCACGGCCAAATCACCGATTTGCCACGGTCTGTCCGGCCAGGCAACCTGGCGACCATGATCGGCGTTGGCGCCACTCAACTGAAACTCCTCACCTACCTGATCGGCCAGCTGCGGCTGTCGCAGCCGGCCCGAATAGATGCACTGCGCGAATTCGCGCCCGCCGCTACGGATTCCGACTGGGAGCTGACGACGGCCGGCCAGCGGGTGCAGGTGATCCGACCAGACAAGCGCAAAGGTGGGGTGCTCGAATTCGACACCACGGTGCTGAGCGCCGACGACGGCAGTATCGCTGGTCTGCTCGGCGCCTCGCCGGGAGCCTCAATCGCGGTATCGGCGATGCTTGACGTGCTGCAGCGCTGTTTTCCCGACCGATACCAGGCCTGGCTGCCTACCCTGAAAGACATGGTGCCGTCGTTGGGAGCAACCCTGGCTAATGAGCCGGCGCTGTTCGAGGAACTGTGGTCGTGGGGCACCGAGGCGCTGCAGCTGCAGCCCGATAGCCCGCCTCCTCGTCAGGCCGCGTCGCGGCCTGCATCGTCGCCGGGCGCAGCGGGCGAATCATGACGGCGGCGTTGCACCGCGCCTGGGCCAAAGACCTTGACGTGCGGACACTTTACGCGCTGCTGAAGTTGCGAGTGGAGGTCTTCGTGGTGGAACAGGCCCGCCCATATCCCGAGCTGGACGGGCGTGATCTGCTCGCCGAAACCCGGCACTTCTGGTTGGCGGCCCCCAACGGCGAGATCATCTGCACGCTGCGGCTGATGGAGGAACACGCGGGCGGGCAGAAGGCATTTCGGCTCGGTCGGCTGTGCACCGAACGCAGCGCGCGCGGCCAAGGCCACACCACCCGGCTGTTGCGCGCGGTGCTGGCCGAGGTGGGTGACTATCCCTGCCGGATCGACGCGCAGATCTACTTGACGGACATGTATGCCCGGCACGGGTTCGTCCGCGACGGCGACAACTTCGTCGACGACGGGGTTCCGCACGTGCCCATGGTCAAGCCCGGTTTCGCGGGGCACCCGTGAGATCCGTCCGCTGATGTCACCCGAGAACCCCTATTTGGCCGGCTTGCGGCTGACCGGCAAGAGGGTCGTCGTGGTCGGCGGCGGCAACGTTGCTCAGCGCCGACTGCCGCTGCTGGTCGCCAGCGGAGCCGATGTGCACGTCATCACCCGGACGGCCACCCCCGCCGTCGAGGCGATGAGCCGAATCACCTTGTCGCTGCGGGATTATCGCGACGGCGACCTGGCGGATGCCTGGTATGCCATCGCGGCCACCGACGACGCGCAAGTGAACGCGGCAGTGGTCGCCGAGGCCGATCGGCATCGAATCTTCTGCGTGCGCGCCGACATTGCGGTCGAGGGCAGCGCGGTGACCCCTGCGACGTTCGACTACGCCGGGCTGTCGGTTGGCGTCCTGGCCGGCGGCGAGCACCGTCGCTCGGCGGCAATCCGCTCGGCGATTCGCGAGGCACTGCAGCGCGGGGTCATCACCCTGGAAAATTTCGAAAGCAGCGACGTCGTGCGTGGCGGGGTAGCGCTGGTCGGCGGCGGCCCCGGCGATCCGGAACTGATCACGGTCCGCGGCCGGCGTCTGCTGGCCCAGGCCGACGTAGTCGTCGCCGATCGGCTGGCGCCGCCAGAGCTACTCGCCGAGCTGCCGCCTCATGTTGAGGTGATCGACGCCGCGAAAATTCCGTACGGACGAGCGATGGCCCAGGACGCCATCAACGCGGTCCTGATCGAACAGGCCCGAGCTGGACGGTTTGTCGTCCGTCTCAAGGGTGGCGACCCGTTCGTGTTCGCCCGCGGATACGAGGAACTGCTGGCGTGCGTCGAGGCGGGCGTTCCGGTAACGGTCGTGCCGGGTGTGACAAGTGCCATAGCGGTGCCCGCGTCGGTAGGTGTTCCGGTCACCCACCGCGGCCTGAATCACGAGTTTGTAGTGGTGAGCGGCCATCTTGCGCCGGGACACCCCGGATCGTTAGTGAATTGGGACGCATTAGCGGCGATGTCGGGCACCATCGTTTTGCTGATGGCGGTGGAACGCATCGAGCTTTTCACCGAAGCGCTGTTGAAAGGCGGCCGACCTGCAGATACGCCGGTGCTGGTGGTTCAACAGGGAACGACGGTCGCACAACAGACGTTGCGGGCCACCCTCGCGGACGCGCCGGAAAAGATGCGTTCGGAGGGAATTCGACCCCCCGCGATCATCGTGATCGGTACGGTAGCGGGATTCGGCGGTTAAAAGATTCCTAAGATTACTGTAGGGTAAGTTCTTATGACGGCTCTCAACGATGCAGAGCGGGCTGTCCAAAAATGGACTACTGAACCCTCGAAGCGAGCAGTTCACATGCCCCCAGCGCACCAATCCAAGACCGCCGAGTCGACTCCGACCACGACTTCCACGACTTGGCTGCCGACGCGGCGGTTCTTCACCGCGGTCATCGCCATCGCCGGTATGCAGTTGATGGCGACCATGGACGGCACCATCGCCATCGTCGCCCTTCCCAAGATTCAGAACGAGCTGAGCCTGTCTGACGCCGGCCGTAGCTGGGTGATCACCGCCTACGTGCTGACCTTCGGCGGATTGATGCTGCTGGGTGGCCGCCTCGGCGACACCATCGGCCGCAAGCGGACCTTCATCGTCGGCGTCACGCTGTTCACCATCGCTTCGGCGCTGTGCGGTATCGCCTGGGACGACGTCACGCTGGTCATCGCGCGGCTGCTGCAAGGCGTGGGCGCCGCGATCGCCTCGCCGACCGGATTCGCACTGGTCGCAACCACGTTCGCTAAGGGGCCGGCCCGGAACGCCGCCACCGCGGTGTTCGGAGCGATGACCGGTGTCGGCTCTGTGATGGGTCTGGTCGTTGGTGGGGCGCTCACCGAGGTGTCCTGGCG
>NZ_JBAUZA010000237.1:0-6561 GCF_049585075.1 Mycobacterium sp. | reverse complement strand
CGGTGGGGGTGGCCGCCGCCCGCGCTTGCGCGCCCGACGGAATGGCGGCCGGGGTAGCGCGTCCGACGGGTGCTGCCTGACTGGGTCGTGGCGGCCGACGGCCGGCGCGGACAGCGGCGACAGCATCGGCGAACGGTCCCCCGCTGCGGTAGCGCATGCCGGGGTTTTTGACCAGGGTCATCTCGATGAGCTCGCGCACATTGGGCGGCAGGTCAGCCGGCAACGGCGGCGGCGGCTCTTTGATGTGCTTCATCGCCACCGTCAACGCGCCGTCACCGGTGAACGGTCGCTTACCCGAAACCGCTTCGTAGCCAACGACTCCCAGTGAGTAGACATCGCTGGCCGGAGAGGCGTCGTGACCGAGCGCCTGTTCGGGGGCGATGTATTGCGCGGTGCCCATCACCATGCCGGTCTGGGTCACGGGAGCGGCGTCGACGGCTTTGGCGATACCGAAGTCGGTGATCTTCACTTGACCGGTGGGGGTGATCAGGATGTTGCCGGGTTTGACGTCGCGATGCACAAGGCCGGCGGCGTGTGCGACCTGCAGCGCCCGCCCGGTCTGCTCGAGCATGTCCAGCGTGTGGCGCAGCGAGAGCCGGCCGGTGCGCTTGAGTACCGAGTTGAGCGGCTCACCGTTGACCAACTCCATCACCAGGTAGGCGGTGCGCCCCTCGCCGTTCATATCGGTCTCGCCGTAGTCGTGCACGCCAGCAATCCCGGGGTGATTGAGCATCGCGGTCGTGCGCGCCTCGAAACGGAACCGCTCGATGAACTCCGAGTCCTGGGAGAACTCCTGCTTGAGCACCTTGACCGCGACACGCCGCCCCAGCCGCCCGTCCACCGCCTCCCACACCTGGCCCATGCCGCCAGTGGCGATGAGGCGCTGTAACCGGTAGCGGCCGGACAGCGTCACCCCTACTCGCGGGCTCATGGTCCTCCCTGCAGCGCGGCCTCGATCACGGCCCGGCCGATCGGTGCGGCGAGTGCGCCGCCAGTCGCGGATGTACTGCCGTCCGCTGTTCCCTCTACGAGCACCGCGACGGCCACCTTCGGGCTCTGTGCGGGCGCGAAGGCGATGTACCACGCGTGAGGTGGCGTATGGCGTGGGTCGGTGCCGTGCTCAGCGGTGCCAGTCTTGGATGCGATCTGCACGCCGGGGATCGCCCCTTTCTGCTGTGTGACATTCTCGGCGCCGACCATCAACGCTGTTAGCTTAGCGGCGACCTCCGGCGAGACTGCACGGCGCTCTTGGTGCGGCGCGGTGGTGCTGATGTTAGCCAGATCGGGCCCCTGAAGGCTGTTCACCAGATAGGGCTGCATGGTTACACCGGCATTGGCGATGGTAGCGGCAACCACTGCGTTCTCCAGCGGGGTCAACGCCACGTCTTTCTGGCCGATACTCGACATTCCCAGCGCAGCTGGGTCCGGGATCGGCCCCGCGGTGGATTCGGCGACCTGCAACGGGATGGGGTCGGGCGCGACATCAAGGCCAAACGACTGTGCAGTGCTGCGCAACGCATCGACGCCGGTGAGCAGTCCCAATTGGACGAACGCGGTGTTGCACGACCGAGCGAACGCCTCACGCAGCGAGACGGTGTCCGCGTTGATGCAAGGCGCGTCGCCGTAGTTCTCCAGGGTGGCGGTGCTGTCCGGCAGTGGAATCTTGGCCGCCGCGGTGAGTTGCTCGTCTTCGGTCGCGCCGTTCTGCAGCGCGGCCGCGGTGGTGATCACCTTGAACGTCGAACCGGGCGGGTAGGTCTCGGAGATGGCGCGGTTGGTCATCGGCGAATGGGGGTCGTCGCGAAGTTGCTGCCAGGTTTGCGACTGCTCCTCGGGGTTGTGCGAGGCGAGCAGGTTGGGGTCGAAGGACGGCGAGGACACCAGCGCCAGGATTTTGCCGGTCGACGGTTCCAGCGCGACGACGGCGCCGCGGCACGGCCCGTTGCAGCCCTGTTGCATCGCATCCCACCCGGCTTGCTGGATGCGCGGGTTGATGGTGGTGTCCACGTTGCCGCCGCGCGGGTCTCGTCCGGTGAAGAAATCGGCCAGCCGGCGACCGAACAACCGCTGGTCGGATCCGTTGAGCAGCGGATCCTCGGCGCGCTCCAGGCCGGTGCTGGAGTAGCGCAACGAATAAAACCCGGTAACTGGGGCGTACGCCGCAGCGTTGGGATAGACGCGCAGGAAACGGTAGCGGCTGTCAGTGGCGACCGAATAGGCCAGCAGCTGGCCACTCGCGGAGATCTGACCCCGCTGACGGGAGTACTCGTCGAGCAGAATTCGTTGGTTGCGAGGATCAGCCCGCAATCCGTCGGCGGTGAACACCTGCGTGAACGTGGCGTTCAACAGCAACAGCACGATCGCCGCCATCACGGTCACCGAGATCCGGCGCAGGGAGGCGTTCATACCTTCTCGATCACCTCGGTGTTGGCTGCCGCGATCGGTGACGTGTTGCGCGGCGGGGTGCGGAACGGGCGTCGGGCCGAATGCGAGATGCGCACCAGGATGGCCAACAGTATGTAGTTGGCCAACAGCGACGAACCCCCGTACGACATCCACGGTGTGGTCAATCCGGTCAGCGGAATGAGGTTGGTCACCCCGCCGACGACGATGAACAGCTGGATGGCCAGCGCCGAGGCCAGACCTGCGGCCAACAGCTTGCCGAAGCTGTCCCGCACGGCGATCGCGGTCCGCATGCCGCGGATGATCACGATGGTGTACAGCATCAACAGGCCGGCCAATCCGACCAGCCCGAGTTCTTCGCCGAACGCGGCGACGATGAAATCGGTCGACGCGGCCGGCACGGTGCCCGGCTGGCCATTGCCGAGCCCGGTGCCGAAGATCCCGCCGGTGGCGAAGCTGAACAGCGACTGCACGATCTGATATCCGGCACCGTCCGGGTCGGCGAATGGGTCCAGCCAAGTCTGGACGCGAACCTGGACGTGACTGAAAATGAAATACGCCGCAACACTTCCCAGCGCGAACAAGGCCAAACCGATGATCACCCAACTGAATCGCTGAGTGGCGAGGTAAACCACCACCAGAAACGACGCGTACAGCAGCAGCGAAGTCCCGAGGTCCTTTTCGAAGACCATCACGCCGATCGAGATGACCCAGGCCGCCAGCAACGGTGCCAGATCACGTGGACGCGGCAGATCCATGCCCAGGAAATGCTTACCGGCGCTGGTGAACAGACCGCGTTTTGCTACCAGGACCGCTGAAAAGAAAACGAGCAGAAGGATTTTCGAGAATTCAGCGGGCTGAATCGAAAAGCCGGGCAACCTGATCCAGATCTTGGCGCCATTCTGCTCAGAGAGCGACCGCGGCAGCAACGCCGGGATCGCGAGGATGACCAGTCCGGTCAGCCCACAGATGTAGCCGTAACGGGCGAGCTGTCGATGGTCCCTCAGCCAGATCACCACAAAGGCAAAAGCTCCGACTCCCACCAGCGTCCAGAGGATCTGTGGGTTTGCGCGGGTAGTGGCCCCGCTGAGGCGGTCGTCGATGTCCAGCCGGTGGATCATCACCACGCCCAGGCCGTTGAGCAACGCCACTATGGGCAGCAGCAGCGGGTCCGCGTACGGCGCAAAGCGTCGGATGGCCAGGTGAGCGCACGCGAACACCGCCAAAAACCCTGCGGCGTAGGTGATTAGCTGCCAGTTTAGGCCGCGTTCCTGGTCGGCCTGCACGAGCGCGAAGGCCGCAACGGTGATCAGGGCGGCGAAGCACAGCAGCAGCAGCTCGGCGTTGCGTCGGTTCGGCAGCGGAGGGGTCACCGCGACCGGCGGCTGCGGCTGGGTGGTCATGTCGGTTTCCGGCAATCGGTACCCGGCTGGGGCGGCGGCGGAGTGAGAGTGGTGAGAGTGGGCGCGACCGGTGTCGGTGAGGGAGTTGCCGGAATTTGTGCGGGGGTGCTGGCGCCGGGTTGCGATGGCTGGGTGGTAGCGGGTGTGGGCGGGGGCGTCGCGGTCGGCGGCGACTGTGCGCGCTCCGGCGGACAGAGCGGCAGCAGCGACTCGGTCGACAATCTGCGTAATTGTGCGTTGGCTTGATCGAGCGTGCCCGCTGGAAGTCCGGCGCCCACTTGCGCGCGAGCCGACTCGGCCAGGTCGGACAGCTTCATCGGTTGGCAATCTCGATTACCGCTCGCTTGGCCGTAGCGGACTACCGACAGCTGGTTGCGGCTGTTGAGGCAGCCTTGCGAATAGGGCTGATGCAGAGGCACACCCAGGACGGACACCTGGATGCCCTGCATGATGGATACGGTGCCGTTGTAGGCGGCGACGTAGTAGTAGTTGCGGATGATGGTTCGACCGATGGCTAAGCCCGCGAGCACCAGCAGCACGATGAGCGCCGCACCGATTGCCAGTCGCCGCCGCGAGCGCCTCGGGCGAATGAACGTATCGACTTGCGGTAGAACGCGTTTCACCACATTTTTGCGCGGGTTGATGGCTGACGCCCGGCCCGCTGCGGTGTTGGGCCGGGTCAGCTGGTCATACTCGGAGTCGCCGGATACCGCGCCCGCAATGATCGGCTGGGTCGGACCGTAGTCGTAGTCGACGACGTCGGCGACCACCACGGTTACGTTGTCGGGGCCGCCGCCGCGCAGCGCCAATTCGATGAGCCGGTCGGCGCTGTCGGTGACGTCGGGAATCTTCAAGGCGTCCAGGATGGTTTCGTCGCTGACCGGATCGGAAAGCCCGTCGGAGCACAGCAGATAGCGATCGCCGATGCGCACTTCCCGCATGGTCAGCGTCGGCTCGACCTCGTGACCGGTCAACGCCCGCATGATCAACGATCGCTGCGGGTGGCTGTGGGCCTCTTCCCGGGTGATCCGACCCTCGTCGACCAATGTTTGGACGAACGTGTCGTCCTTGGTGATCTGGGTCAGCTCGCCGTCGCGCAACATATAGCCGCGCGAGTCGCCGATGTGCACCAACCCAAGACGGTTGCCTGCGAACAGGATTGCGGTGAGTGTGGTGCCCATCCCTTCGAGGTCGGGTTCCATCTCGACCTGTGCGGCGATGGCGGAGTTGCCGGCGTGTACCGCGGAGTCGAGCTTGGCGAGCAGGTCGCCACCAGGTTCGTCGTCGTCGAGGTGGGCCAGCGCGGCAATTACCAACTGGGAGGCGACTTCACCGGCGGCGTGGCCGCCCATGCCGTCGGCCAGCGCCAGCAATCGCGCGCCGGCGTACACCGAGTCTTCGTTGTTGGAGCGCACCAAGCCGACATCGCTGCGGGCCGCATATCGCAAGACCAAAGTCACGGGCGCAGCTCGATTACCGTCTTGCCGATACGAACCGGCGTGCCAATGGGAACCCGTACAGCGGTCGTCACCTTCGCCCTGTCGAGGTATGTGCCGTTGGTCGATCCTAGATCTTCGACGTACCATTCCGAGCCGCGCTGAGACAGCCGGGCGTGCCGCGTCGAGGCATAGTCGTCGGTCAGCACCAGAGTGGAGTCGTCGGCGCGCCCGATCAACACCGGCTGGCCGGACAGTGTGATACGCGCGCCCACTAACGCCCCCTCGGTCACTACCAGATAGCGCGCGGCGTTGACCCGGTGCCGCGACGGCAATAGGGTGCCCCGCAATGTCAAGCCGCGTCGCACCATGACCGCGCCGGTCGGCGCGTAGATGTCAGTCCGCAAGATTCTCAGTACCGACCAGATAAACAGCCACAACAGCATCAAGAACCCGGCACGCGTCAGCTGCAGTACTAGTCCCTGCATCTGGCGTCCCCTCCGTCCTGGCGCCGCCCGCTTCGCGTGCCCGGATATAGCAACGTCACGATACTTGGAGGGCGGTCGACGCGGGCTGAAGCTGGATAGCTTCGCGACTACGGGCTCAATGGATGTGGACGACGATCTCAGAGTGTCCCAGCCGAATGACGTCGCCGTCGGCCAACTGCCACTCCTGCACCGGCGCGTTGTTGACGGTGGTGCCGTTGGTGGAGTTGAGGTCCGACAGTAACGCGACGTGGCCGTCCCAACGGATCTCCAAGTGCCGCCGCGACACACCGGTGTCGGGCAACCGGAACTGGGCGTCCTGGCCGCGACCGATGATGTTGGCGCCGTCGCGCAACTGGTAGGTGCGTCCGCTGCCGTCATCGAGCTGCAAGGTGACCGCCGTCCCGGACGACGGGTAGCCGCCCTGGCTGTAGCCGCCGTAGCCGCCGGCCTCCTGGGGCTGGCCATAGTCATAGTCGCCGCCCGCGGGCTCGGCGTATCCGCTGCCGTATTGCGGAGCGGGGGCTTCGCCGTAACTGCCGTACTCGGGCTGTGGGGCGTAGTCCTGCCGGCCGTATCCCGGGCCACCGGCGTAGCCCTGGTCGTAGCCGCCGCCCTGCTCGGGGTAGGGGGCCCGTTGGTCGGGAGCGGCGTACCCACTCTCATCGTGGCGGGCCGGTCCGCGGCCATAGTCGGCGTACTCGCCGTAACCCTGACCACCGGGCTGGCCGTAGCCGCCCTGCTGGTAGCCCTGGTCGTAACCCTGACCGCCGCCGTAACCGGGGGCCGGCCGCTGTTCGTGCTGGGGGTAGCCACCCTGGTCGGGGTAGCCGC
>NZ_JBAUZA010000236.1:0-6367 GCF_049585075.1 Mycobacterium sp. | reverse complement strand
GCGCACACAGCGCACGGCGCCGCCGCCGGCGCCCCCGCAAGTCGGCGGGCGTGGCCGCGAATGCCAACTGAACCGGTGTCGCCCGACGCCTGATGGTCAAACCGGAACGCCGCACCAAGGCCGACATATTGGCCGCGGCAGCGATCGCGGCTGTGGTCGCCGTGGTTGCGGCGTTGATCTGGTGGACCAGCGATGCCCGCGCCACGATCAGCCGGCCCGGAACAGGACCTGTGCCCAGCCCGAGGCTGGCCCACCAGATCCCGGATTCGCTCAAGCAGCTCTGGACCGCCCCCAACGCGCCGACCGAACAGCCGGTGGTGGTCGCCGGAACCGTCGTCACCGCCGACGGACGTGCCGTGCAAGGGCGTTATCCCGACACCGGCAAGGTGCGGTGGAGCTACTCGCGCGGCACCGATCTGTGCGGGGTCACCGGGGTCTACCGCTTCGCAGTCGCGGTCTACCGCGACGACCGCGGTTGCGGTCAGGTCAGCACGATCGACGGATCCACCGGGCGCCGCGGACCCGCCCGAAGCAGCTACGCCGACCAGCGTGTGCGCCTGTCTTCCGACGGCACCACGGTGTTGTCGGCGGGTGATACCAGGCTGGAGCTATGGCGCTCCGACATGGTCCGGATGCTCTCCTACGGCGAGATCGACGCCCGGGTCAAGCCATCCTCGAAGGGACTGCACACCGGCTGCCGCTTCGTTTCGGCGGCTGCTAGCTCGGCGGCAGTCTCTGTCCTCGGCGCGTGCGGCAGCCAGGCGGATCTGCGGCTCACCCTGCTGCGCCCCAGCAAGGAGGAAGACGAGCCGGAGGTGCGCGACGTGCCCGAGCCGGGGATCGGCGTAGGTTCCGGCGCCAGGGTATTGACGGTCGCTGAGACCAAGACGCTGCTGTATCTGCCGGCGCCGCGGCCGCGAGTCGATGTGGTCGACGAGAGCGGGGTGACCGTGGCGAGCACGTTGCTGCCCAAGACGCCGTCGGCGGCCAGCAGCGTGTCGCGACCCGGCAACCTGGTGACGTGGTGGACGGGCGACAAGGTGATGGTGTTCGACGGGGCGACTCTGGCCTACCGCTATTCCATTGCGGCCGCTGGGCCTTCCGTTCCGGTGGGGCCGGCGACGATGATGGCCGGCAAGTTGCTGGTACCCGTCACGGACGGCGTGGCCGTTTGTGATCCGGTCACCGGCACCGGCGAAGGCTTCCTGCCGGTGACCCGGCCGCCGGGCAGCTCTCCGGTGATCCCCACCGTTTCGGGTTCGCAGGTGCTCGAGCAGCGCGGCAATACCCTGGTCGCCTTGGGCTGACCTCAGGCGTCGATGGTGAACGTCGGCAGCGCTTTGCCCGACTTCCAGTGTTTGAGCAGCGTCTCGGCCAACTCTCGATAAGCGGAGGCGCCCTTGTTCTTACGCGCGGCCATCACCGACGAGCCGGACGCGCTGGCTTCGGCGAAGCGCACCGTGCGCGGAATCGGCGGCGCCAGCACCGGCAGGTCATAGCGGTCGGCGACATCGAGCAGCACGTCGCGGGTGTGGGTCGTACGCGGGTCGTACAACGTCGGCAGCGCGCCCAGTAACCGCAGCCCGGGGTTGGTGATCTGCTGAACATCGGCGACGGTGCGCAAGAACTGGCCGACGCCGCGATGCGCCAACGTTTCGCATTGCAACGGCACGATGACCTCGTCGGCGGCCGTCAGCCCGTTGAGGGTGAGCACGCCCAGCGACGGCGGACAGTCGATGACGACCACGTCGAACTGGTCGCCGAGCTTGTCGAGCGCTCGTTTGAGCGCATACTCACGGCCGGCCCGCATCAGCAGCATCGCCTCGGCGCCGGCGAGGTCGATGTTGGCCGGCAGCAGCGTCATACCCTCCGCGGTGTCGACCAAGGCGACGTCGGGGTCCACCTCGCCAAGCAAGACCTCATGCACCGACACCGCCAGCTTGTCCGGGTCTTGACCCAGCGAGAAAGTCAGACAGCCCTGCGGGTCGAGATCGACGAGCAGCACCCGCCGTCCCGCGTCCATCATCGCCGCGCCCAGCGAAGCCACCGTCGTCGTCTTGGCCACCCCGCCCTTCTGGTTGGCCACCGCCAGCACTCTTGTCATATGGCGCCGCTCCTCCTCATCACTTCGCTCTGCATCGGGCGTGCTATGGCCATCCTGGCACCAAACCCGTGGTGCCCGCGCGCGGATCGCCCTGAGTCTCAGGCACAATCGGTCAGCATGGGCATCGAGAGCCACCGGCTGGTGTTGTTGCGCCACGGGGAGACCGAGTGGTCCAAGTCCGGCCAGCACACCGGGCGCACCGAACTCGAACTCACCGACCATGGACGCGCGGAGGCCAGCGCCGTCGGCCAGCCGCTGGCCGACCTCCACCTCGACAACCCAATGGTGATCAGCAGCCCGCGTCGGCGCGCGGTGGAGACGGCCGAACTCGCCGGCCTCACCGTTGACGAGAAATCCGAACTGCTCGCCGAGTGGGATTACGGATCCTACGAGGGTGCGACAACCGCGCAAATTCAGCAGTCGCAGCCCAATTGGTCGATCTGGACGGACGGCTGCCCCGACGGTGAGACCGTCGCACAGGTCAGCGACCGCGCGGACCAGGCCGTCGCATTGGCGCTCGAGCAAATGGCATCACGCGACGTGGTGTTCGTGGGCCACGGCCACTTCTCCCGCGCCGTGATCACCCGATGGGTGGAGTTGCCGCTGGTTGAGGGCAGCCGCTTCGGCATGACCGCAGCGTCGATCGCGATCTGCGGGTTCGAACACGGAATTCGCCAGCTGAGCGCACTGGGCTATCCGCATCCGAATGACAACTGAACCGCCGTTCGTGCTGTGCGGGCCGACCGGCGCCCTCGTCGCCGACGGCGTGCAGGCCTGCTATTCCGACGTGGCCGCCGCGCAATCGGCGTTGCGTTCGGGGGCGGTGCCAATAGTACTGGGCGCGTTGCCTTTTGACAGCAACAATCCCTCCGCATTGATGGCACCGCGTTCGGTACGGCGAACTGCCGAACTGCCAGACTGGCCGAGCGACCCGCTGCCGACCGTGCGGGTGGCCGGTGCGGTTCCCGCGCCTGACGAGCACCGCGCCCGGGTTCGACACGCACGCGATCGGCTGACCGCGCCGGGCAGCACGCTGCAGAAGGTGGTGCTGGCTCGCGCGTTACGGCTGGCCGCCGATGCTCCGTTGGACGCCACGATCGTCCTGCGCCGGCTGGTTGCGGACGACCCCGCCGCCTACAGCTATCTGGTCGACCTGTCCGCGGCGGGCGGCCGGTATGCGGGGATGGCCTTGGTGGGCGCCAGCCCCGAACTGCTGGTTGCGCGCGACGGCGACCGGGTGACATGTCGGCCGTTCGCCGGTTCTGCGCCGCGAGCCACGGATCCCCAATGCGACGCCGCGGCCGGGTCGGCACTGGCTGCGTCCGCCAAGGATCGCCACGAGCATCAACTTGTCATCGATTTCATGGCCGACGCCCTGCGTCCGTTGTGCAGTGAACTGACGATCGCACCCACGCCTGAGCTGAGCCGCACCACCGCACTCTGGCACCTCAGCACACCGATCAGCGGGCAACTACGCGATACATCAACGACCGCAATTGATTTGGCATTGGCGCTGCATCCAACCCCCGCCGTAGGGGGTGTGCCTGCGGACGCGGCCGCCGAACTTATCGGCGAGCTGGAGGGCAACCGCGGCTTTTACGCCGGCGCGGCCGGCTGGTGCGACGAGCGCGGTGACGGGCGGTGGGTGGTGTCCATCCGCTGCGCGCAGCTGGCGGCCGACCGCCGTTCTGCGCTCGCGCACGCCGGCGGCGGGATAGTTGCCGAGTCCGATCCTGATGACGAAGTTGCCGAGACCACAACGAAATTCGTCACTATTTTGACCGCGCTGGGAGTTGACTTGTGACCGCGCATATCCGCCGAGCCATACCCGCTGATGCCACAGCGATCACCGCGATGATCCACGGATTGGCCAGCTTCGAACGTGCCGCCGACCAGTGCACGGTGATCGAAGATCAGGTCAGCGCCGCACTTTTCGATGAACCGATAACCCTACGAGCCCATGTCGCCGAGGTCGACGGTGAAGTCGCGGCGATGGCGCTGTGGTTCCTCAACTTCTCAACCTGGGACGGCGTCGAGGGCATCTTTCTGGAGGACCTGTTCGTGCTTCCACGATTTCGCCGTCTCGGGCTGGCTCGCAAGCTGCTGATGGCCCTGGCCCGCGAATGCGTGGACAACGGCTACACGCGGCTGGCTTGGGCAGTGCTGAACTGGAACACCGATGCGATTGCCCTCTATGAAACCGTCGGCGCTGCGCCGCAAACCGAATGGACCACCTATCGGCTGTCCGGTCCGGAGTTGGCCGAGCTGGCCGAACCCCGCTTATGACCCGCCGGCGACCCAGCGCACCGCGGCCGGACTGAACAGCAGCGCCAACACCGTCAACGCGATGACACCCACCGCGACGCCGACCAGCACTCGATGAGAACCGACTGCCAAATACCACGCGACGGGCAGCAGCAATAACTGAGCGAACACCGCCAGCCCGCGCCCCCACCGCTTGCCGACCAGCATTGCGCCGCCGGCGGCCAGCACAGCTACACCGACGACGGCGAACCATGCTGCGGTGCCAAAGCCGTTGACCACCCGCTGATCCGCACCGCCAAGTCCCCGGATCAGCAGAACAACCGCCAGAACCACACCGATCGCGCCCTGCACAGCAACGATCACTCCTGCGCCACGCACACTGGCCGGCGGTGGTGGCTGACTACTCACGGCGTCAGCGTAACCGTCTCATTCCCGTAGGCTTTGACGTCATGCGCGCCGTGCTGATCGTCAACCCCACAGCAACTTCGACGACCACCGCGGGGCGCGACGTGCTAGCGCACGCGCTTGAGAGCCGCCTGGAGCTGACCGTCGAGCACACCCGACACCGCGGCCATGGTGGCGAAATCGCGCAGGCTGCCGTCCAGGACGGGGTTGATCTGGTCGTCGTGCACGGCGGCGACGGAACGGTCAGCAACGTGGTCAACGGCCTGCTTGGCCGCCCCGGTCCATTGCCCACCGGACATATCCCGGCGCTGGCGATCGTCCCGGGTGGCTCGGCGAATGTGACGGCCCGGCAGTTGGGCATCCCGCCCGGTCCGATCGACGCCACCAACCAGCTCATCTGGCTGCTCGACAGGTACGGCCGGGAGAAGAAGTGGCGACGGATCGGGCTGATCGACTGCGGCGAGCGGTGGGCGGTCCTGAACGCCGGTATGGGCGTCGACGCCGAGGCGGTGGCCAAAGTGGAAGCGCAACGGGAAAAGGGCGTCAAGGTCTCGCCGACGCGCTACATCACCGCGGCGACTCGCGCGACCATCGCCTACTCCCGTCGTGAGCCAAGGCTGACCGTCGAGCTGCCCGGGCGTGAGCCGATCTGCGGGGTCCACTTCGTCTTCGTGTCCAACTCCAGCCCGTGGACCTACGCAAACGAACGGCCGATGTACACCAACCCCGGTACCAGCTTCGAGGGAGGGCTGGGCGTGTTCGGCGTCACCGCACTGAAGGTGATTCCCAGCCTCAGGCTGGTCCGGCAGATGTTCGCCAGGCAGCCGAAGCTCGACGGCGAGCAGATCGTCCGCGATGACGATGCGGCCTGCGTGCGGGTTAGCTGCGCCGGCGATCCGATGGCCGCCCAGTTCGACGGGGACTACCTGGGTGAGCGGGAGGAGATGACGTTCCGGGCAGTTCCGGACGCGCTGAACGTCGTCGCGCCGCACGTGAAAATAAGGCACTGACCTGCCACAATCACCGGCAAAGCGGCAATAGGGCTGGGCAAGGTGCGGGCAGTGTAGTACAAACGATTAAGGCATTTGGTAACAGATCGCCAAAGTGAGATTGCCCACGGACCAACGAGCGCTATTGACATCTGTTGAGCCTGTGAAACGATCGAATGATCGCATGCAACGGTACGGAAACAATTTCCGTGCGTGCGTTGTGCCTGCGTTAACAGCCGAAGAAAAATACTCGTGCGCCCTGCTGCGCACACGGTAAGGAGTAAAGACCTATGGATTGGCGCCACAATGCGGTGTGTCGCGATGAGGACCCGGAGCTGTTCTTTCCCGTCGGGAACAGCGGACCGGCGCTCGCGCAGATCGCTGACGCGAAACTGGTCTGCAACCGCTGTCCGGTGACCACCGAGTGCCTTTCGTGGGCGCTCAACACCGGGCAGGACTCTGGCGTGTGGGGCGGAATGAGCGAAGACGAGCGGCGCGCGCTGAAGCGTCGCAACGCCCGGACGAAGGCGCGCAGCGGAGTCTGACGTCGCGTCAACGGTGCGGCCCCGACACACTGTCGGGGCCGCACCGTTGGGTGCAGGGC
>NZ_JBAUZA010000235.1:0-1976 GCF_049585075.1 Mycobacterium sp. | reverse complement strand
GGCACAGTGTCAATGGCCATGCCGACCAGCAGCGCACCGGCCCGCCCGACGATGTCAGAGCCCACTCCCCTGGCTGGCAGCTCGACGACGTGGGCCATCGCGGCGCCCAATTCACCGACGACGACCTCGGCCGCTTGCCGCGCGGCGGTGCCCGGCCATGAACCGGTGCCGCTGGCGGTTGCGAAAACGCTCACCGGCCAACCGTATTCGATCGAGTTGCGGGTGCCCCGTGCCAGGGTCTGTCCGCGCGATTAGGCTCGCATCAACGAAAGATGGAAAATGTGACGTCACGATCACTGGTGTTGTGTGGTGCGGCCCTGCTGGCCGCCGCTTGCACCCGCATCACGGACGGAACCGCGCAACCGGCTTTCGGCGCCGGACCCGATCTTTCCGGGGTCAACGTCGACCGCGTTCTGCTCGATCAGAACCGCATGCGCGCGATCACCGGCGCCGACGAGCACCTCACAATCATCCCGTCGATGGACGGCAAGTCCCCGGTCGACATTGACACGCTCGCCGAGACTGCGCCGCCGCAGTGCCGGTTCGTCTACGAGGACACCGCCACCTTCGGACCCGACATCGAAGAGTTCCACAAGACGACGTTCCAATACCCACCTCGCGGCGGCTTGATATCCGAAGGCGCCGCCGCCTACCGCGATGCCACTACCGCACATCATGCGTTCGATGCGTTGGTGACAACCGTCCGGGCCTGCGCGAACACTAAGGAAGGTACTGGTTTCGTCGGCCCGTGGATCTCCGATGAACAGTCGCTGCAGACTCGCCCCGGCGATTGCGGACGCGATTATGAAGTCAAGTCAGTGGTGTTGATGGAGGTCACCTTCTGCGGTTTCCCGGAGTCGGTGTCGACGATCGTGATCACCAACATCGCCGCCAACGTGCCCGGCTAGGACACGTTCGGCGAAAGGTCAGGCCGACGCGGCGATCGTGGCGCTGCCGATGACCTCGTCGCCATCCGGGTCAGGCCGGTACAGCACGAGCGTCTGTCCCGGCGCAACACCGCGCAGCGGGGTGCGCAGGCGAACGACAAGCTCATCGGCGGCCAACTCGGCGACCGCGTCGACGGCCTCGCCGTGCGCACGCACCTGCACGGCGCACTCGATGGGTCCGGTAGGTGAAGTCCCGGCGGTGAACACCGGCCGCTGCCCGATCAGCTGCCGAACGTCTAAGTCGGCCGCCGAACCCACCTGGACGGTGCCGCTGTCGGCGTCGATCGCGGTGACGTAGCGCGGCTGGCCGTCTGGGCCCGGGCCCGCAATGCCGAGTCCCTTGCGCTGACCGATGGTGAAACCGTGCACCCCGTCATGGCCGGCCAGCACGGTCCCGCGCTGGTCGACGACCGACCCGCGGCGCACCCCGATCCGGGAGCCTAGAAATGCGCGGGTATCCCCGGACGGGATAAAGCAGATGTCATGGCTATCCGGCTTGTCCGCGACCGCCAGGCCGCGGCGGGCCGCCTCGGCGCGAATCTGCGACTTGCGCGTGTCACCGATCGGGAACGCGGCATGGCGTAGTTGATCGCAGGTCAGCACCGCCAGTACATAGGACTGGTCCTTGTCCGCGTCGACAGCGCGTCGCAGCCGCCCATCGGACAGGCGGGCGTAGTGCCCGGTGGCCACCGCGTCGAAACCCAACGCCAATGCGCGTGCCGCCAGCGCCGAGAACTTGATCCGCTCGTTGCATCGCACGCACGGGTTGGGAGTCTCACCGCGAGCATAAGACGACACGAAGTCGTCAATGACGTCTTCCTTGAACTTATCGGCGAAATCCCATACATAGAACGGGATTCCGAGGACGTCAGCGACCCGCCGGGCGTCGCCGGCGTCTTCTTTGGAGCAACAGCCGCGCGAGCCCGTTCGCAATGTGCCGGGGGCCTGTGACAGCGCCAAATGCACGCCGACCACATCGTGTCCGGCATCGACCATCCGCGCGGCGGCGACCGACGAATCGACGCCGCC
>NZ_JBAUZA010000234.1:0-5659 GCF_049585075.1 Mycobacterium sp. | reverse complement strand
GGCCGCGGACATGTATGTGGCGATCGAGCGGGCGCGAGCATTGGCATACCTATCGGCGCTCACCATCGCGGCTGACGATCCGCGTCGCCGCCTTTTCGCCTCGATGGCGAAAGCTGCAGCGGGGGAGGCACAGTCGCTTGTTGTCCAGTACGGATTGCAGTGCTTTGGCGCAATGGGCCTCACATGGGAAAACGACCTGCAATTCGCCATCAAACGCGCGAAGGCGGGGGAACTGATGCTCGGCGATGCCTCAGAGCATCGCGCGCTGATCGCCAGGGAGTATCGTGCAGCTGACTTTTGATCAAGATGTCGAATCGTTCCGAGCGGAGTTCGCCGCCTTTCTCGACGACAATCTGCCGACCGAAGCCGAAACATTCGAACGTCCGCGGTCGGTCTCGCACATGCCAACCTGGGCCAGGAACTGGCAGCGCCTGCTGTTTGACAACGGCTGGCTACTGCCCGGACAGCCCCCGGAGTTCGGGGGCCGTAACGCGGGTGTGCTTCAGCAGTTCGTCCACTTAGATGAACTCTGCCGGCGACGCATCTATCACAGCTTCAACCCGCAGGGCGTCAATATTGTTGCGGCATCGTTGATCACGTTCGGCACCCCCG
Source organism: Mycobacterium sp. (assembly GCF_049585075.1). Lineage (GTDB taxonomy): Bacteria > Actinomycetota > Actinomycetes > Mycobacteriales > Mycobacteriaceae > Mycobacterium. Next base: position 5,047 of record NZ_JBAUZA010000234.1, on the reverse strand, counting down.
AGCAACAACAGCGCTGGGCGGTCCCGGTACTTCGCGCCGAAATGACAGCTTCGCTCGGAATGAGTGAGCCCAGTGCGGGTTCCGACCTCGCCTCCCTGCAAACGCGCGCCGTCAGAGACGGTGACGAATTCATCGTCAACGGCCAGAAAGTATGGACATCTGGCGCGCACGATGCCGATTTCTTGTTGACTTTCGTTCGCACCGACCCGGATGCTCCGAAACATAAGGGAATTTCGGCGCTGATCATTCCAACGAGCACCGAAGGCGTGGTGTGTCGGCCCTTCGCCGATATCGCCAGTCAGGACAACCTCGACTTCAACGAGGTGTTCTTCACCGATGTCCGAGTTCCAGCCGAAAACCTCGTAGGGGCGCTGAACCAGGGATGGTCAGTGGTCAACGGGTCACTCGGACATGAGCGCACGATGATGTGGGTGATGATTGCCGACCGGATCGACAACCTCATGGCCGACTGCCGTCCCCGCACAGAAGTTGAACGTGATCGGTTCGCGTCCACAGTCATCGACTACCACGCCCTTCGGGCGATCGGATCAGCGGCATTGGCTCGCGCTGCCCGCGGAGATATCGACACCTCCGCCGTTTCTGTGCTTAAGCTGCTCGGCTCTGAAGCCGAAATGCGCGCTGCCGACCTCGCGTTGAGCACAGCGGGCATCGACGGGCTGCGTCATCCGGTAACGGAGCGATACCAACATATGAATCCCGACGAGTATTTCGCCAGCAGATTCGAGCGCTACACCCGGGGGATCGCGGCCACGATCGCCGGAGGTACATCGGAGATTCAGCGGAACATCATCGCGCAGAAGGTACTCGGTCTTCCACGTGGCTGACTAAGACGGGTCATCAATTGCATGACCACGGACCGATAGGAGAACACGCATTGCCTGAAGCGGACTGGGCCGCGATGACCTGCGTCAAGGTGGAACGGCGTGCGCGCATCGTGACGGTTCGGCTGAATCGGCCCGAGAAGATGAATGCGATCAACAGCACCATGGAAAACGAGTTCTACTCTGTTCTCGCGGACTGTGATCGTATGGCCGACGTCAGATGCGTCGTGCTTGCTGCTGAGGGCGCGAACTTCTCATCGGGTCATGATGTTCAACAAGTGGCAGCCGAGACCATAGAAGGTCTGGAGCCTGCGACGATTGAAGGCAAGTACTGGGTCCACACGGGAGACCTTCTTCCGCCCTGGCGTTTCTCCAAGGGGTTAGTCGTCGCAACGAAAGGTTATGTAGGGCCACACGCCAATACCTTTCTGCTGGCCGCTGACGTCGTGATCGCAGCAGATAACTCGCGGTTCAGTTGGGAGGAATCTCGAGTCGGGGTGGGGACGCCGTACGGCCCTTATGCCTTGATGCCGTTTCATTTTCCCATCCGAGTTATGAAGCAGCTGTGGATGACCGGCGGCTGGATGGATGCAGAAACGGCCCGACAACTGTTTTACGTCAATCGGGTCGTCGCGTTGGGCCAGGAAGAACAGACGGCACTGCGCTTTGCCGAGCAGATCGCGCGCATGGAAATTGGAGACCTGGTCGCGAATAAGCGCGGAACGCATCGCCTCTACGAAGCCGCGGGGCTTTTGGCGATGGTTGACGTCGGTCGAGACCCATACGTTCCCAGCGCTGAGGCCGCACTGGCCAAGGAGCATCACCTACGGCTGATCCATGAAAAGGGAGTTAGGGCCGCCGTGCGCGAGCGCGATACCGGTTGGGATGACGAGGTCAGCAAAGTGTGAGCTCCGCTGCGCCCGAACATGTTCCGATTTTGAAGTGCCAAAGAAGGACGGAAACGAGGAAGAGATGCCAGACGCCGAAGCGATAAACGCGGCGATCAACGCGCACTGCCAGACCCTCAGCGATCGAGACAAAGATGGCTGGCTGGCCCTATGGGATGACAACGCCATCCTGGAAGATCCCGTGGGAGTGGATACGTTTCGCGGCATTGAGGCCATAGGAACGACCTTCTGGAAGATGGTCGAGGATCTCAGTCCCATGGAGCTATGGCTTGAGCGCGAAGTGATCGTGTGCGGCGATGAGGCCATTGCGATTCTGCAGGGCGTCGTGACTCGCAACGGTGCGATGCAGCATGTCGGCCCCCTCGTGGATCACTTCACGTTCAACCAAGAAGGCAAGATCACGATGATGCGGGCCTTCTGGAAGTACGCGTGAAGCGATCGAACAAGTACGCGACCGATTCATGGCAGGAGCGCGCAATGCCTTGGACTTCTGACTTACGTTCTCAAGAGACGCTGCCCGCCATTGTGAATCGCATGTCCGAAGCAGAGCCCCACAAGCAGTTCCTGCGGACGGTGGACGGCGCATCGGCAACCTGGGAGCAGTTGCAAGAGGCGATGATCCTCTGGGCGGCCCGCTTCCTCGCGCTGGACGTAAAGGTGGGTGACGTTGTCGCCACCATCCTCGACGCGGGCGTCGAATCGTTGGTCGTATGGCTGGGCCTCTCGAGCGTCGGCGCTATAGATGCCGCAACGAATCCCGAGTTTCGGGGTCGCATGCTCGCGTATGCGATCAACAACTGCCAGCCCGAATTACTCGTCGTTGCTGCGCAGTACCTGCCGTTCGTCGAGGCCGTTGCCGCTGAACTGACAACGGTCAAGCGAGTGCTCGTCCTCGACACTGGCGGATACCACCACGAGCCTGGAGCGAAGCTGCCAGTCGTCACGGTGGAAGCGCTCGATTCCGATGTCAACGCTGCGCGAAAACAGATGAGAGTGCCCGAGCTGCACGACATTGCCTGTATCACCTACACATCAGGTACGACGGGCCCCTCCAAGGCGGTCAAATTGCCATGGGCGCAGTTGCACTCGATCAACCTGGGAACGTTCCCCTTCGAGGATCTCGATGCTTCAGACATCTTCTACTGCACGACGTCCCATGCTCACTTTGGATCGAAATCGATCCCGTACCACGCAGCCATGGTCGGCGCGCGTGTTGTCATGAGGCCGCGATTTGCGCTCACCAGGTTCTGGCAGGACGTTGCTGAGTTTGAAATAACGACTGGCATGCTCGTCGGTTCGATGGCGGATCTGTTGTTGAGGGTCCCCGAAAGCCCTACGGGCAGTACGTCACTCAAGAACCTCTTCATGGCTCCGCTCGGCGCTTGCTATAAGCAATTCAGCGAGAGACTCAATACCCGCATCTGCACCGTCTACAACAGCACGGAGGGCGGTGTCGCGATTTGTTCCGGGTGGAACCCGACGAACGAGCGCACGGTGGGTCGCCTGCGGGAAGGGTATCCCGGTTTCGAAGTTCGCCTGGTGGATGAGCATGACTACGAGGTTCCAGACGGCACACCTGGGGAATGCATCGTGCGTGCCGGCGTGCCGTGGGTTATGAACGCGGGCTACCTGAACAACGACGGCGCCACGGCAGTCGCGTGGCGCAACGGCTGGTTCCATACGGGAGATGCGCTCGTCCGCACCGCCGACGGTGATTACATGTTCGTCGACCGGCTCAAGGACGTGATCCGGCGTCGGGGTGAGAATATCTCCTCCTTCGAGGTCGAAGCTGACGTGCTGCGCAATTCGGAAATCGTCGAATGTGCCGCCGTGGCAGTGCCGGCCGACACCGCCGAAGACGAGATCCTACTGTTCGCGGTGAAGCGCTCCGAATCGTCCATCGACCCCGAGGAGTTGTGCGCGGACCTCGAGTCCCGCATGACGCGCTTCATGGTGCCGCGCTATATCGAGTTCGTCGACGACCTACCAAAGACCCATGCGACTTTACGCATCATCAAAGCCGACTTGCGGAAGCGAGGAATAGGACCCCGCACGTGGGACAGGCTGACCCAGGGATACCGCAGTCAAGCGACCGCGCTGTCCAACTAGTGATGTCGAAGGACAGGATTGTGACGACACGAGGCACCAATTTGACCGCTGGATGTCCGGCAGGCCAAGAGCGACTGGAATCCCTTGCGGGAGTATCCTTCATCGACCCGGCTATTCAGGTGAAGCCCTTCGCCTACTACCGGGCTCTTCGAGACGGGGACCCGGTGCACTACGAAACCGACCTCGGGATGTACCTGGTCTCGCGACACGCGGACTTGATGGCGGTGCTGCGAGATCCGATCGTCTTCTCCCAGGAGCTGGGATATTACGGGCAGATGGCCCACGGCCACCTTGATGAGATGAAAGAGATCCTCGCGCGCGAGGGCGGCGGCTTCTTCCCGGACGTCGCGAACATCGATCCGCCGCGGCATACCCGCGTCCGCCGTCTGCTGTCGCAGGCATTCGGCAGGCGACGCATGAAGGCTCTTGAACCGCAATTTGAGCGGCTCGTCGACGAGCTGATCGACAAGTTTCTCGAAAGCGGTGAGGCGGACGGTTTGCACGACCTGGCCTTGCCGATGGCGATTGCCTTCAGCATGCAACAACTACAGGTTGACGATCTCGACATGGGCACGATCAAGCGCTGGGGCAGCGCTTATCTGTCGCAATTCAGTCTGACCAACACGCGTGATGACATGATCCGGGCGGCTCACGAGCTCTGTGAGATGCAGAACTATCTGATTGCACTCGTCGAAAAACGAATGGAGACACCCGAAGACGACATGCTGTCAGACATCATCAGAGCCGACACACCAGACGAGGAGCCGCTGACGTTCGAAGAGTTGGTCGCAACCGCGCGGATGCTTCTCATCAACACCCACGACTCGATGTCGACGGCGTTCACCAACATCCTTTTCAAAGTCGCGACGGACACCGCGATCGCCCAGCAGTTCTACGCCGCGGCCGACGACGATTCGCAGATGGGGCGTTTCATCGAGGAACTCATGCGGCTCGAACCACCGGTACGCGCATTATCGCGTGTGACAACCAAGCCGGTGACCTTGGGCGACACGCCGCTTCCAGAGGGAGCACATCTACTCATCCTGTTCGCCTCGGCAAACGATGACGAAGCGGTCTTCGAGTGCCCGCGCCAGTTTGATGCGAGTCGAATCAACATCCGAAAGAGCTTGACATTCGGAGCCGGCGCGCATTTGTGTTTGGGCATCTCACTGGCTCGTATGCAACTGC
>NZ_JBAUZA010000233.1:0-7435 GCF_049585075.1 Mycobacterium sp. | reverse complement strand
ACGCAGGCGGGGGGGCGGGTGCTGGAGCGGGCGCGGCTTGCGCGGCCGGAGCCGACGCCGGCTGGGTGTCAGCGGTGTTCGAACCGTCGCCGATTGGTTCGGGGTTGTAGTCGACAAGAAACTCATGCCAGCTCGGATCGACCGAGGAGGGGTCTTCGCGGAACTTGCGGTACATCTCCTCGACCAGCCATTCGTTCTGACCGAATGGTGAACTCGTACTGCTCACGGCAGCTGCTCGCCTCGATTCCTCTGTCCGGCAAGCGTGCTAGCGACGCTTCCCACTTCCTACAACCGGTGTCGGCGCATGTCACCCGCGGTGTCCGAGGTGTTTCCGCCCCATAAAGGCTAACCCTTTGCCGACAATCCGCCACGGTCACGGGATGTCCGGCAACGGGCACCGGCCGGGCTGGTGGCTAACCGGCGTCGCGAGCCGTGGGCAACAGATGCAACGTGACCGGCCACCGCACCGGGGGTATCCCGAACGCATTGCGGGTGTTGCGCACGATCTTCTTACCCACCAACCGGTTGCCGATCGCGCCGATCAGAGCGCCGATACCGACCGGCAGCATCTTGCCGAACAGCAGCGCACCGCGCCGCAGCGTGTATTTCCTGACCGCGTACTTGAGCAACCGGGAATTCAACTGCGACAACGCGGGCATCGGCAGTGATGCCACGCCCTCGGAGAGCCAGGCACCATTAGTGCGGCGCGAGCCGAGCAGTTCGCCGAGGGCGTGCTTGCTGTCGTCGCCAACCAGCACGGCCAGCACCAGTGCACGGCGGCGTTCCCGATTTTCGGCAGGAACGCCGTACACGGTCGCCGTCGCTAACGCGAAAAATGCAGTGGCCTCGAGGAACACCGCCGTCTCCCCGGCCGCAGCGGACAGCACGGCCAAGGTGCCGAAGCCCGGCAGCACCGCCGCCGAACCCACGGCTGCACCGCTGGCAGTGACGGCGGTCACGTAACGCTTTTCCAGCTTCGAGATGATGACGGCGGGGGTGGCCCCGGGGTTTACCCGGCGAAGCCGTTCCACATATGCGGTGGCCGCCGGGCCCTGGATCCGTGCGCTGCGCTCGATGATGCTGGCCAATGCACGCGCGGATGCCTTTGGCTTGCTGTCGGTAGCGGCGGGCAGCTGGTCGTCCGCTGAGTGCGTCCGTCGGGCGCTCATTAGGTGCCTCCGAGTCCTACGGGAAGTCCTACCGGAATATGTCTTCAGGCTAGCTGCCGACGCAGGAAACGTGTGGCAAGCGTCCCCGTACATCGGTTCGTCGCACTTGCCGGGGTCGTTACCCTGGATAAGGATGCCGCGGCGATTGCGGTTAGCAAACGCGTCGGGGCGCACCAGGCCAGGGCGGCCAGGATCATGGGGCTTCGCGACGCCGGTGTCCGTGGATAACTTGCTAGCGATGATGCTGGCCCAGCTCTAGCGGCTGCGTGAGTTTGCCAGTTCGCCACGGGCCGGTCAACGGGACTGGCAGGCGGCGCCGGATAGCGAGGTGGGGAATCAAGAGAGGTAGGGACATGACTGCGGCGACTGCTCGGCGGCGAGCGGGTGGCGACACCCGACGCGCGGGCGGCGCCATGGCGGCCAAGCGCCGCAGAGCCGCAAGTCCGTGGGTCGCGCTCTGGGCGATGATGGTCGGCTTCTTCATGATCCTGCTCGACTCCACGATCGTCGCGGTCGCCAACCCCAGCATCATGACCAAGCTCGGCACCAGCTACGACACGGTGATCTGGGTGACCAGCGCCTACCTGCTCGGTTATGCGGTTCCGTTGCTGGTGGCCGGCCGACTCGGTGACCGATTCGGCCCGAAAAACCTCTACCTGGCCGGTCTGGCAGTGTTCACCGCCGCCTCACTATCGTGCGGCCTGTCGGGGACCATCGGGATGCTGATCGCCGCAAGGGTGGTACAAGGCATCGGCGCCGGGGTGCTGACCCCCCAGACGCTGTCAGTAATCACCCGCATCTTTCCGCCGGAACGGCGCGGGATGGCGATGAGCGTGTGGGGCGCCACGGCCGGCGTTGCCACGTTGGTTGGGCCGCTGGCCGGCGGCGTGCTGGTCGACGCGCTGGGCTGGGCGTGGATCTTCTTCGTCAACGTCCCGATCGGGCTCGTCGGTCTGGGGCTTGCGGTTTTGCTGATGCCGGTTTTGCCCACCCATAAACCCCGTTTCGATCTGGTTGGCGTGGGATTGTCCGGGCTGGCGATGTTCCTGATCGTCTTCGCGTTGCAGCAGGGTCAGTCCGACGGCTGGGCACCGTGGATCTGGGCGGTGTTCGTCGCCGGCATCGGGTTCATGACCGCGTTCGTCTACTGGCAGTCGGTCAGCCCCGACGAGCCGCTGATCCCACTCGACATCTTCCGTGACCGCGACTTCAGCCTTGCCAACCTCGGCGGGGCGGTGATCGGGTTCGCGGCCACCGCGATGATCTTGCCGCTGATGTTCTACGCGCAGACGGTCTGCGGATTGTCGCCGACCCGTTCGGCTTTGCTGACCGCACCGATGGCGATTACCAGCGGCCTGCTTGCGCCGATCGTCGGCAAGTTGGTCGACCGTTCCCACCCTCGCTCGGTGATCGGCTTCGGCTTTTCGGTTTTGGCGATCGGGCTGACCTGGCTCTCGATCGCGATGACGCCGTCCGCGCCGATCTGGCAGCTGGTTCTGCCGTTTATTGCGTTGGGTTTTGGAATGGCGTTCATCTGGGCGCCGCTGGCCGCCACCGCGACCCGCAACTTGCCGTCGCGGCTGGCGGGCGCCGGTTCTGGTGTGTACAACGCGACCCGCCAGGTCGGTGCGGTGTTGGGCAGCGCCGGCATGGCCTCGTTCATGACGTCGAGGATCTCCTCCGAGATGCCGCCGATGCCCGACGGCGACGCATTCGGCCCGCAGGGTGGCAACGGTGCCGCCTTGCAGCTGCCGGGATTCCTGCGCGAGCCGTTCTCCGCGGCGATGTCCCAGTCGATGCTCCTGCCGGCTTTCATCGCGCTTTTCGGCATAGCGGCGGCACTGTTCATGATCGGCTTCACCGGCTCGGGGCACGGGGACGACCGGTCGATGCACGCCGGCGGTCACCAGGATGGCGCCGAGGCCCGGACTCGACGGATTCGATTGAAGCCCAACGCTCCTGACGAATTTCCCGACGACGATGATGACGGCTTCGGGGATGGCTTCGACGATGACGACGACTATGTCGAATACACGTTGTCGCCCGCGCGCAATGCCCCGCGCGAACCAGTGCGCGACATCGAGCCAACACGGACCCATGTCGATGACGACAACACCGAACCGTTGCCCGTTCAGATCGGGCACCCACACCCGGCACCCGCTGAGGCCTGGCATAGCGCACCTGTCGAATCGTGGCGCAGTCTTCTCGTCGACGACGACCCTGCGCCGGTGCCGGAAGCCGAGCCAATCGGATTCGCCCACAACGGTTTCCACGTCGACGATGAGCAGCGCTTCCGGCCGCTGCAGCAGGACCGGCCTGAGTCGCCGCGGGCACGCAACAGGCACTACCGCCCCGACCCGGACGACACCGCTGGCTACGGACGGCATTCATTCCGGGATCGTTAGCCGGCGGGCACTGCGCCGCCAGCTGGTGTACCCGAGGCCGTCAGAGCCAAGAATGCGCCCAGCTCCACCAACCCCGCCGGCGCGGCGGGCAGGTAGTCGGTCAATGCCTCGGCGCGCACGATCACTGTCGCATACTGTGCGCGGCTGATCGCCACATTCAACCGGTTTCGGTTGAGCAGGAACGGGATTCCTCGTGGAATGTCCTCGACGGACGAGGCGGTCATCGAAATGAACACCACCGGTGCTTGGGCACCCTGAAACTTGTCGACAGTCCCGACTCGGACTTCGCCGAGCCCAGCGGCCGCGAGCCGCTGGCGCAGCAGCACCACCTGCGCGTTGTAAGGCGCCAAAGCCAGCACATCAGCGGCCGTCAAGGGCCGACTACCGCGCTCATCGGTCCACGTTAAGCCAAGCAGCGCGTTGATCCGTGCCACGATCGCGTCGGCTTCTTCCAGACTCTCGGTCGAGTTGCCCTCGTGGCGGACTTCAACGATGTGGACCCCGGGGGGACATCCATCGAGGCGGCGCGCCGCGGTGATATCAACGTAGGACTGCAATCGGCCTTCGTAAGCCAGTGCCGATACCGGTGCGCACACCGCCGGATGCATCCGGTGGGTGCGGTCCAGGAAGTAGCCCCGCTCGGCGGGCAACGTGCGATGATCTTCGACCAGCCAGCCCAGCGCAGATCCATCGACCGGCTCGGGATGCGTGCCTTGGCTGACCTGAGGCAACTGCTGCGGGTCGCCCAGCAACAGCAGGTTCGCGGCGGCGGACGCCACGGCAATCGTGTTGGCCAGACAGAATTGGCCGGCCTCGTCGATCACCAGCAGGTCCAGGCTGCCCGGCGGGACGCGGGTGGGGTTGGCGAAGTCCCAAGCGGTGCCGCCGATCACGCACCCCCTTGTTGGCCCTGTGTCGGTGATGAAACCGGCGTATTCCTGCTCGGTGATCTGTTGCCAGCGGACATCGTCGCGGTCGTAGCGTTTCTTTGCGACCCGCAGCGGATCGACGCCGGCCTCGATCGCACAGTCGAGCAGGTTCTCCACCACGGCATGCGATTGCGCGACAACACCGATGCGCCAGCCGTGCTCGCCGACCAGCCTCGCGATGACCTGCGCGCCGGTATAGGTTTTGCCGGTTCCGGGCGGCCCGTGCACCGCCACGTACGACGAGTCCAAGTCGAGCAGCGCGGCCGTGATGTCGTCGATGGCTTCGCCGGTCCTCGGTAGCGCCGCGCCGTCACGGGTCCGAGGCGGGCGGCGAAGGAGAATATCGAGCAGCGCGGTGCGGGGGAGTTGCGGCAGTCCGGCGGCCACGGCGGCCGCCGCCGATTGAATCGATTCCCGAAGTGCCGTCGTCGGAATGGGCGGACCCGGAGTAAGCGCGAACGGGAGTTGATGAAAGGTATTGCCGTCTTGAGGTACTCGTTCGACGACGACGACCTCGGTCGGAACTGTCCAGTCGTCAGCCTCGATCACCGTGGCCCGGCCCGCCGCCCGTCGATCGGGGTTATCGGTCATGCCGGGCGGGGCGGGCGGCTCGTAAAGTGCAAACACTTCGGAGTTGAGTGCGCCGCGGGCCAATTCGCCGGTCAGTTGTACCCGTCGCTGCAACTTGCGGGCACGCGGAGGCCGGTCCCAATCGACGGCGATGTCCGCGTCGCTGACCATGAAGACGTCGGTGTCATCGGCCCATTCATCGGCTGGGTAGTTCAGCCGGTCGAAATGCGCCCACCAGAACGGTTTGTCCTCGCGGCGGTGATAGCCGCGTGCCGCGGCCACCAGGGCTACGGCCGTCTGTTCCGGAGTGCGCGCGCTGGCCTCCGCGACTTCGGTGAAATCGTCGAGAACGCCCGCTAGCGCGTCAGGTTGTTCGATGCTGCCGCCATCCGAAACAGGCTGCGCCCCAATGGGTGTGATGCCTGATTCGAAGGCCCGCATTAGTAGCCAGTCGCGTAGGGCACGGGTGGATCGGCAGTCGTAGAGGTTGTAGTCCTCGATCTCCTTCAGCACGGTGGCGGCCTCGTCGAGCTGGCCGTTGTCGCGCAGCTGGCAGTATCGGGCGTACTGGGTGATCGAGTCTGCGGCGGTGGTCACCTCACCGGAGCGCAGCTGCGACCCCATGTACAACGGCTCCAGGGCCTTGAGGCCGACGGATTCGCTACCGACGCGAATGCTTTTGCGCACGATCGGATACAAGTCGACCAGCGTCCCGCTGCGAAGTAACTCGTCCACTTCGTCTTCGCCGACTCCATAGCGTCCGGCAAGGCGCAGCAGCGCCGTCTTCTCATAGGACGCGTAATGGTAGATGTGCATGGTCGGAAAGCGTTTGCGCCGTTTGGCCACCAGCGCGAGGAAGTCGGTCAGTGCCTTGCGCTCATTGCGGCGGTCATGGGCCCACAGCGGATGGAAAGCCCCCGACCGTCCGCCTTCCAAGACGCCGAACAAGTATTCCAGCCCCCAGTCGGTGCCGTCGGCCGTCCAGAGTGGGTCACCCTCGAAATCGAAGAACAAATCCCCATCATCGGGATTAGGCAGCAATGCTAACGGCTGCGGGTCGGCCACCTCAAATTGCGGTGTGCCGGTATCACGCTGGTGCACTTGCAGTTTGGCCTGCGAAACCAGCTTGGCGACAGTCCGGGCCGGTAGCTCAACGACCGGACCGGTGTGGTCGGCCAGTTCGGCGAGCGTGGTGATTCCCGCGTCGATCAGCTTGGCGCGCTGAGTTATCCGCATCCCCGCGACAAGCAGGAGATCGTCGCTTGCCCGTACTTGCTCCTCGCAAGCCGCGCATCGGAAACACGCGTGTACCCGCTCGTTGTCCCAACGCACCGGTGTGCCGCCGGCATAGTGCTCATCGAGCAGCCGCTGCAAGCTCGCACGCTGCTCCAGGTAGACCGGGATCAGCTCGTCGATGCGGTAGCGCACTGCCGTGCCGTCGCCGAGCACCAACTCGGCCTCCGGAGATACTGGTACGCCGGAACGGATCAGGGCGTCGGCGTAGGCCGCGATCTGAAGCAGCGCAGTGACCTTCGCCGAGCGGGCCAGCTTGGTGTCGGAGACTCGGTACTGCTCGTCATCACGCACCAGGAAATCGGCGAACCCGACGAAACGGCCGTCGAACATGGTGGCCTGATACACCACCGCGGCGTTGTTCGCGACGGCCCGCTGCGTGGCCGCGGCGGCGGCGGTTAAGCCGGCGACGGTGTAAGAGGGGCGGCCGATCACGACCACCGAGTCGGAGGATTGCTCGCGCAGCTGATCGAGCCGTCGTTGCTCATGCTGGTCACCGAGAGCAGCGGTACGTGCTAGTAATTCGTCCTCGACGACGATCCCCGGAGCCCAGCCAAGCCTCGCATCGAAATTGCGCAGCAGGGCGTACTCACAGCGAGCGGCGGCCGCGAGATCCGACGCGCTGTAGATGATGCTGTCGCCTGCCAGGAACACAGCAGCAACTGTAGGCCGAAGCACCGACAGGCTGGGCTAGCCGACGCCGTTGGCGATCAGCTCCACCCCGTTGCCGTTCCAGCGAAACTTCACCACGCTGGGCAAGCCGATACCGCCGGAATACACCAACGCCACCGTGTCGCCGTTGCACTGCGACGTGTCGATCCCGTTGAATCCGTAGGTGTCGGGCACTCCCTGCGGCGGTATCAACTTGCCGAGGTGAAACATCACCGCCCTGGTGTTGGGGCTCTGCGCGTTGGTGTTGGCCTTGACGATCACCGCTGACAGCTGGGCGCATTCGTTGTAGTTGCCGGCCAACGGTTCGGGGTTCCACGGCTGCTGACTGCGGGGGTCGCGGGGCAGCTCCGAAACCCCTCGCGCGATCGCGGGCGCGCTGAGGCTGACGGCGCACGGG
>NZ_JBAUZA010000232.1:0-11077 GCF_049585075.1 Mycobacterium sp. | reverse complement strand
GGTCAGCGTCGAGCTGACCCACCACGGGCATCCGCTCGACGACGAGGTCAACGCTGAATTAACGGAGCTGGCAACACGATTCGGGCTCAGCTGTGTTGCGACTACCGGTGCGCATTTCGCCGCGCCGTCGAGGCGCCGGCTCGCGATGGCCATGGGCGCGATACGGGCCAGGCAGTCGCTGGACGAGGCGGCCGGCTGGCTGGCCCCGCTGGGCGGTTCCCATCTGCGATCGGGTGAGGAGATGGCGCGACTGTTCGCGCAGCGCCCCGACGTGGTGACCGCCGCGGCCGAACTCGGCGAGCAGTGCGCCTTCGGCTTGGCGCTCATAGCCCCGCAGCTGCCGCCGTTCGACGTCCCTCCAGGCCATACCGAGGACAGCTGGTTGCGCGAGCTGACGATGGCCGGGGCGGAGCGCCGCTACGGACCGCGAGCACAGGCACGACAGGCATATGCTCAGATTGAACACGAGTTGGAAATCATTGCGCAACTGGCATTTCCAGGCTATTTCCTGGTGGTGTACGACATCACCCGATTCTGCCGGGAGAACAACATTCTGTGCCAAGGCAGGGGATCGGCGGCCAATTCAGCAGTGTGTTATGCCCTCGGCGTCACCGCGGTCGATCCGGTGGCCAACGAGTTGTTGTTTGAACGTTTCTTGTCGCCGGTTCGCGACGGACCACCCGATATCGACATCGACATCGAATCGGATCTACGCGAAAAGGTCATCCAGTACGTCTACGACAAATACGGTCGTGACTACGCCGCTCAGGTCGCTAACGTAATCACCTACCGCCCGCGAATCGCCGTGCGCGACATGGCTCGCGCGCTGGGTTTCTCGCAGGGACAGCAGGATGCGTGGAGCAAGCAGATCGCACACTGGGGCGCACGACCGTCGGATGTCGACGACATTCCCGAGCAGGTGATCGACCTGGCCACCCAGATCCAGAATCTGCCGCGACACATGGGCATTCATTCCGGCGGCATGGTGATTTGCGATCGTCCGATCGCCGATGTCTGTCCGGTGGAATGGGCGCGCATGGAGAACCGCAGCGTATTGCAATGGGACAAAGACGACTGCGCGGCAATCGGTTTGGTGAAGTTCGACCTGCTTGGGCTGGGTATGCTCTCGGCGCTGCACTACGTCATCGACCTGTTGGCCGAGCACAAAGGCATCGAGGTCGACTTGGCCAAGTTGGACCTATCAGAATCGGCGGTGTACGAAATGCTGGCCCGCGCCGATTCCGTCGGGGTGTTCCAGGTGGAGTCCCGCGCGCAGATGGCTACCCTGCCGCGGTTGCGGCCAAGGGTGTTCTATGACCTGGTGGTCGAGGTCGCGTTGATCCGTCCTGGGCCTATTCAAGGTGGCTCGGTGCATCCGTACATCCGGCGGCGCAACGGTGTCGACGCGATAGTCTACGACCATCCGTCGATGGAGTCGGCATTGCGGAAGACGTTGGGAGTGCCGTTGTTTCAGGAGCAGCTGATGCAACTCGCGGTGGACTGCGCAGGCTTTTCCGCCGCCGAGGCCGATCAGCTACGGCGCGCCATGGGATCCAAGCGGTCGGCGGAACGCATGCAACGGCTGCGCGGCCGGTTCTACGACGGCATGCGGCGAATGCACGGCGCCGACGATGAGTTGATCGACCGGGTATACGAAAAGCTAGAAGCCTTCGCAAATTTCGGCTTCCCGGAGAGTCATGCGCTGAGCTTCGCATCGCTGGTGTTCTACTCGTCGTGGTTCAAGCTGCATCACCCTGCTGCGTTCTGCGCGGCGCTGCTGCGCGCACAGCCGATGGGCTTCTACTCGCCGCAGTCGTTGGTGGCTGATGCCCGCAGGCACGGAGTGACGGTGCACGGCCCATGTGTAGCGGCCAGCCTGGCGCACGCCACCCTGGAAAACGCCGGTATGGAAGTGCGGCTGGGGCTTGGCGGTGTCCGTCATATCGGAGATGACCTGGCAGAGAAAATAGTCGAAGAGCGAAAAGCGCACGGCCCCTTTGCTTCTCTATTGGACTTGACAGGCCGGGTGCAACTTTCCGTGCCGCAGACCGAAGCACTGGCCACCGCAGGAGCGCTGAGCTGCTTTGGGATCTCCCGGCGCGAGGCGCTGTGGGCGGCCGGGTCGGCCGCCACCCAACGGCCGGACCGTTTGCCGGGGGTGGGCTCGTCGTCGCACATCCCGGCGTTACCCGGAATGAGCGAACTGGAACTGGCCGCCGCCGACGTGTGGGCCACGGGCATTTCCCCGGACAGCTATCCAACCCAATTCCTGCGGTCAGATCTCGATGAGATGGGTGTGGTGCCTGCTGATGCCCTGATGTCGGTGCCCGACGGCGACCGGGTACTGATCGCCGGGGCGGTAACGCATCGGCAGCGGCCGGGGACGGCGCAGGGGGTGACGTTTCTCAACATCGAGGACGAGACCGGGATGGTCAACGTGCTCTGCACACCAGGAGTATGGGCGCGACACCGCAAGCTGGCCCAGACAGCGTCGGCGCTGCTGATCCGAGGGCAGGTCCAAAACGCCAGTGGCGCAATCACCGTCGTGGCCGAGCGGTTAGCCAAACTCACGCTGACGATCGGGTCGAAGTCCCGAGATTTTCGCTAGGCCTCCTGCGCCACCCAGAGTGCGGCTGGCCGCACGCTCGGCATCCAAAGTGCGGCTAGCCCCACACTCGCCGGGATATCGCGGCGAAGCGACTGTTAGCTTCAGGCATGACCTTGAACCTGTCTGTCGACGAAGTCCTGACCACCACCCGCTCGGTTCGTAAGCGCCTCGATTTCGACAAGCCGGTATCCCGAGAAGTGTTGATGGAATGCCTGGAATTGGCGCTGCAGGCGCCCACCGGATCCAATAGCCAGGGCTGGCAATGGGTTTTCGTCGAGGACGCCGACAAGAAAAAGGCAATCGGCGAGGTCTACCTCGCTAATGCACGGGGCTATCTCAGCTCGGCATCACCCGAATACGCCGAGGGGGATACCCGCGGTGAGCGAATGGGTGCTGTACGCGATTCTGCGACTTATCTTGCCGAGCACATGCATGAGGCGCCGGTCCTGCTGATCCCGTGCATCGAGGGCCGGGAGGAGACGTCGCCGCTGGGCGGCGCCTCGTTCTGGGCGTCGCTGTTCCCCGCGGTGTGGAGTTTCTGCCTGGCCCTGCGCTCCCGTGGTTTGGGTTCCTGCTGGACGACCCTGCACCTAGGTCGCGGCGGAGAGGAAAAGGTGGCGGAGCTGCTCGGCATTCCCTACCAGCAGTACAGCCAGGCCGGCCTGTTTCCGATCGCCTACACCAAAGGCACGGATTTCCGGCCGGCCAAGCGGTTGCCGGCCGAAAGTCTCACGCACTGGAACAGCTGGTAATCACATCTCACCTGGCGCCGGTGAAGCCCTGCTGGCGCCACGCCTCGTAGACGGCTACCGCGGCAGCGTTGGCGAGATTGAGTGAGCGTCGTCCCGTCAGCATGGGGATGCGGACGCGGTCGGTGATGTGAACGTCGGCCAGGGTCGTGGAATCCAGCCCGGTGGGCTCGGGGCCGAACATCAACACGTCTCCAGCCTGATAGCGCACATCGGTGAACAACGCCGTCGCGTGCGCGGTGAAGGCGAACACGCGCTGCGGCGACAGCGCCTTCCAGGCGGCGTCCAATGACGGGTGCACGGTGACCGAGGCTAGGTCGTGGTAGTCCAGACCCGCTCGGCGCAGCTTGGGTTCGGACAGGTCGAACCCGAGCGGCTCGACGAGATGCAGTTCGGTTCCGGTGGCCGCCGCGGTCCGGATTG
Organism: Mycobacterium sp.; assembly: GCF_049585075.1. Classification (GTDB taxonomy): domain Bacteria; phylum Actinomycetota; class Actinomycetes; order Mycobacteriales; family Mycobacteriaceae; genus Mycobacterium. Next base: position 7,297 of record NZ_JBAUZA010000232.1, on the reverse strand, counting down.
CATTGCCGGTATTAGGCGCTATACGCGGGGAGTAAAACAGCAGCCGAAACATCTGACGATCATGACAGTTGTCGTTCGACAATTTGCTCGGCTATCCTTCGCGGTGTCTGGCACGAGTCGGCGAACTCTGTCTGTTCAGTAAGAATTGTGGTCTCCGTACCCGCTGGCTGGCATACTCGTCGAATTGCCAGGCGTATACCGCTCGCCGTCACTCGGGGCGGGCGTCATCAGCAGGAAGTCTCATGAACGACGCGCCAACACTGCATATCAGCGGAGCGGTCGCCAGCACGGATGTAGTCCGGTGACCATGTTTGCCCGTGCGACGCGGGCGGTTCTGCCGACTAAAAATAACACCGCAGACCTCGACGGCGCTGAGTCGTCATCGGCGAAACGACCGGCGTCATGGTCGCTACGAAATTGGCCGGTGCGGTGGAAAGTCGTTGCCATTGTGGCGGTGCCTTTAGTGCTGGCGATGGTTTTCGGGGGATTCCGTATCTCGGGCGCACTGACCGACGCGCACGACCTCCGGTTGGCCGCTGATCGCGCCGAGGTCGTTCCGGCGATTACGAAATACATGTCGGCGCTCGATGTCGCATTGCTGGCGAGTTCCACCGGGGGCGACGTCGAGGGCGTGAAAAAGAACTTCGATGCGCGCAAACATGAGCTGCAGGCTCGGCTGGCGGAAACCGACGTTCCCGCCGATGTGGGCGCGGGGGTCAACGCCCTGCTCAATGGTGGGCAGGGGTTGCTGAACGCGGTTGCGTCGAACGCCATCGGTTTGCGCGAACGAATCACCACCTACGCCCCGATCCTTTTGACCGCTGAGAATGCAATTGACGGATCGGTACGCGTCGACAACGTGCAAATCCGGGCCGCGGCTCAGGGGCTGAGCCGCGCGATCGGGGCCCGCGGCCAGATGATGATGCAGCAGCTGCTGATCACCCGCGGCGCCGACCTGCCCGAGCCCGAGTTGCGCACGTCGATGATCACGCTCGCCGGTACCGAGCCGTCGACGCTGTTCGGGATGGCTGAAGTGCTCGGCGTCGGCTCAGCAGAAGCCAAGACGCTGCAGCAGCAGATGGTGACCCGGATGGCCGTCATGTCCGATCCGACCAGCAAGCTCGTCAACAATCCGGCGCTGCTGCACTCGATACAGACCACCGACGCGATCGCCGGGCATGTGATCAAAGACACCACCGCGCTGGTGACGAAATCGGTGGAAGACCAGGCCCACAACCGGCGCGAGGCCGCGATCCGCGACACCGTCGTTGTGCTGGCAGCCATCGTCGCCGCACTTGCCATCGTGCTGGTGGTGGCGCGGTCACTGGTCCAGCCGCTACGCGTGCTGCGGGACAGCGCCCTGAAGGTCGCCCACGAGGACCTCGAACGCGAGATCACCCGCGTCCGGGCCGGTGACGAACAGCCGCCCGCGCCGCTGCCGGTTCACACCACCGAAGAAATCGGGCAGGTCGCGCATGCGGTCGACGAATTGCACACCCAGGCTCTGCTGCTGGCAGGTGACGAGGCCCGATTGCGGCTGTTGGTCAACGACATGTTCGAGACCATGTCGCGGCGAAACCGGTCACTGGTCGACCAGCAGCTGTCGCTCATCGACCGGCTAGAGCGCAACGAAGAAGACCCCGATCGGCTCGACAGCCTCTTCCGGCTCGACCATTTGGCCGCCCGGATGCGCCGCAACGGCGCCAACCTGCTGGTCTTGGCGGGGGCGCCGAGCTCGCGGGGAGACCAACGTACGGCCGTGGCGTTGTCATCGATCGTCAATGCCGCAACCTCAGAGGTTGAGGACTACCGCCGGGTGGAAACGTCGATGCTGCCCGACTGCGACATCACCGGCGCAGCCGCCGGTGATGTCGTCCATCTCCTTGCGGAGTTGATCGACAACTCGTTGCGCTACTCACCGCCTGCTTCGCCGGTGCGTGTTTCGGCTTCACAGCGCAGCGACGCGGCGGTTCTGATCGAGATCCTCGATGTCGGGCTGGGTATGACCGACGGCGACCGGCGCATCGCCAACATGCGGTTGCGTGCCGGGGGAGAGGTCACTCCGGACAGCGCTCGTCATATGGGTCTTTTCGTGGTTGGCCGGCTGGCCGACCGGCACGGTATCCGGGTGCGACTGCGCGGCTTGTCGACCGAGCGCGCGCGATCGGGTACGACGGCCGAGGTCTATCTGCCGGCATCGTTGTTGGCCACTGCCGACGGCGATTACGTTGTGCCGCGCGAAACGGCGGCAGCACCCCCAGAGGTTTCGGCTGTTTCGACCGCGGCCGATCGCGCGACCCCCGCAGCGGATTACGGCGAGACGCCAGATCTTGCCGAGCTGACGGACCCCGCAGAACGCAACGGCTCCCATTCGACCGAATCCCCGGTCACTTTGTTGCCGCGGCGCAGGCCCGGATCCAGCGGCATAACCGGTGGTCCGCCCGACCAGCCGGCTCGCCCGGCACGGCGTCAGTCACCGCTGCGCCGACGGGAAAAGGTAGCTGAGCCTGAGTCGGAATCTCCGGAAACCCCTTCGGCTCAACCGGTCTCGAACACATCGTCGTTCTTCGGCTCGCGAGTGCGATTCAGCCGGCAGCAGCCGTCCGAAGCGGAGCCTGTGGCACCCGAGCCCGTCGTGCCGGAGCCGTCAGCACAGTTCGAGCCGCAGGAAATCGATGATGCCTGGCCCGCTGAAGCGCCTCGATCGTCGAACGAGCCGGCGGAGACGGATCTGATCTACCAGCGGATGCTTTCAGAGTGGCTGGTCGACCCGCACGATCTGGCCCGTAGCGCCGACTTGGATTGGAAGTCGGTCTGGGACCGGGGTTGGACAGCGGCCGCCGAGGTCGACAACGTACCCGTGCAGTCCCACACCGACCAGGGCCTACCGGTTCGTGACCCTGGTGCCCGGCTGGTGCCGGGTCGTGCCGGGCCCGAGCACAACGGTATTTCGGACATCGCACAGCACCGCGCCGACGAGGACAATGGGGCGGTGTCGAACGGTGGATCCGATTCGTCCTGGTCTGGCCGCAAACCTGCACATGAGGCACCGGCGCGAGACCCGGAGGCGATCCGCGCTTCGATGAGTAGCCATTTCGGCGGCGTTCGCGCAGGACGATCGCACGCCCGCGATATAGATCAAGGATCCGATAACGAATGACCCCTGCTTCCGATGCCTACGATTCACCTCGCTCGGACAACTCCCTGGATTGGCTGGTATCGAATTTCGCCCGCGAGGTTCCCGGGGTGACGCACGCGGTGCTGGTATCCGTCGACGGGTTGCTGATCGCGGCCAGTGAGCACCTGCCGCAGGAGCGGGCGGATCAGCTCGCCGCGGTGTCGTCGGGTCTGGCCAGCTTGGCGTCCGGCGCCGCGCAGCTGTTCGACGGCGGCGCGGTGCTGCAGTCGGTGGTGGAGATGGAAAACGGCTACCTGTTGTTGATGCGGGTCGGTGACGGCTCGCATCTGGCAACGCTGGCCACAACGTCTTGTGATATCGGTCAGATCGGTTACGAGATGGCCGTCCTTGTCGAGCGGGTGGGCAGCGTCGTGCAATCGACCCGACGTGCTCGGTCTGATGGCTCGGCTCCTCCTCGGGCCGCCGGGCGGCCCGCATCGTCGCCGACCGTGTCCCACTCGTGAGCCGCGATGGACAGCCAAGAGCCAACGGGGCCACAGCCACCCGCAGCTGAGGCCAGCCTGGTCCGCCCGTACACTCTGACGGCCGGACGGACCAAGGCCAGCGTCGAGCTGCCGCTCGAGGCGCCGGTGCAGACGTTGCAGTCAGCGCTCTTTCACCGATGGCCACCCAACGACGTGCGAGGCAGAATCGTCCAACTGTGCGTCAAGAGTCCATCCGTTGCCGAAATCTCGGCTCGACTGGATTTACCGCTCGGTGTCACGCGTGTGTTGGTCGGCGATCTGGTCACGTCGGGCTACCTTCGAGTGAACCGGACATTGACCGATGACTCGACCCGCGACGAACGCCGCGAACTCATAGGAAGGACGCTCCGTGGCCTACGAGCCCTCTAAAGGAGGGGCCCAATCGCATCCGAAAGCGCGCGATACCGTGTCGACGAAGATCGTCATCGCGGGCGGGTTCGGCGCCGGTAAGACGACGTTCGTCGGCGCCGTTTCGGAGATCATGCCGCTGAGGACCGAGGCGATGGTCACCGACGCTTCGGCGGGCGTCGACATGGTGGAGGCCACCCCGGACAAACGCACCACCACGGTAGCGATGGATTTCGGCCGGATCACCTTGGACGAGGATCTGGTGCTCTACCTGTTCGGTACTCCAGGGCAGCGCCGATTCTGGTTCATGTGGGACGACTTGGTCCGCGGTGCGATCGGCGCGGTCGTTCTGGTGGACTGCCGGCGCCTACAGGACAGCTTCGCGGCGGTCGACTTCTTCGAACATCGCAACTTGCCATTTCTCATTGCGGTCAACGAGTTCGACGGCGCCCCACAGTATCCCGTTTCCGAAGTGCGCAAGGCGCTGACACTGCCCGGGCATGTGCCGGTCATCAACATCGATGCCCGCGACCGTCGATCGGCGACCGATGCTCTGATCGCGATCAGCGAGTACGCCCTGGCGAGCTTGACACCTACCGCCAGCTGACCGCGTTGTGCGTTGGACCGATTGCGAATTCGTCGGCCGTGATTTCCGCGACGACGATCTGAGCCGGCTGCAAACCGAACGAGTTCTATTCACCGAATGCGATTTCAGTGGCGTCAACCTAGCAGAGTCGCAGCATGTCGGGTCCGCGTTCCGCAACTGCAAGTTCGAACGGACATCACTGTGGCACAGTGAGTTTCACCAATGCAGCTTTCTCGGTTCAGTCTTTGTAGACTGCCGGCTCAGGCCGGTGACCTTCGACGAGGTCGACTTCACGCTGGCGGTGCTCGGGGGCGCCGATCTGCGCGGGATCGACCTGGGCGGCTGTCGGTTGCGGGAGGTCAGCTTGGTGGAGGCGGACCTGCGCAAGGCCGTGCTGCGCGCCGCCGACCTCGTCGGCGCCCGAACCACGGCGGCCCGGATGGATGAGGCGGACTTGCGGGGAGCGAACGTCGACCCGTCGCTGTGGACCACGGCGTCGTTAGTGGGTGCGCGCATCGACGTCGCCCAGGCGCTGGCCTACGCTGCCGCGCACGGCCTTCGGTTTGACGGCGAGTGACTCAGCGCTTGAGTCGGATATTCCAGCGCACGTAGCCAATGTAGAAAACCGACAACAACGCGAGCATGAGCATGTCGAAGAAGTAGATGTGCTTGGAGTGTTGCCAGATCGGGTCATTAGTCGGGATTTGCGGAACCTTCACCAGGCTTGGGAAGTCGATCGACGACGCCCCCGCGGCGTACCCCCACCGTCCCGGCGTCACCCAGGACAGCTGATTAAGGCCCGCCCGGCCGGTCACCGGGATCATCCCGCCGGAAAGGACCAGCTGCGACATGATCGACACCACCAGCAGCGGCATGATCTGCTCATTGGACTGTGCCACCGCAGACAGCAGCAAGCCGAGCATCGCCGAAGCGACGCAGGTGCCGGCGACGGTGACGAAGAGCGAGAATGTGGAGTTGCCGAAGAACGGGGGATGCGCTGTGGGCGCGCCCTTGCCGATCCTGACGATAAAGGTCGCGATCGCCGCCTGGGCGGTCGCGAACACACAGAAGACGAAGACCTTGGCCAACAGGTAGGCCGTCGTGGACAGGCCGACCGCTTGTTCTCGCTTGAAGATCGGACGTTCGCCGATCAAGTCGCGAATGGTCAACGCCGTGCCCATGAAGACCGCGCCGATATTGAGCAGGACCATGATGTACTGCGGTTCGGTAGGCGCGAGTCCGCTGGGGAGAGCAGGCCCGAGCCCCGGTTTGGGGCCCTTCACGGTCAGCGACAGCGCACCGATCAAGAACGGTAGTACCGCCAGAAACACGGAATAGCCGCGATCGGAGACGACGAGTCGCACCTGGCGGCGCGCAATCGTGGAGAGCTGGCGGAATAGGTCGGTGTGCACCGGCTCGCCCAAATCCGCCGGGCTTCCCCGCGCCGGTGCTTGCGACTGTGGGCGTCCGCCCTCTCTCTCGATGAAGCGGCGATTGGCCTCGTCGGGATCGGCGCCCACATTGGCGAAGATGTCCGCCCAGTTGGTGGTTCCCAACGCCGCACCGACCTGGCTGGGCGGTCCATTGAAGGCGGTCTTGCCGCCGGGGGCGACCAGCAGAATCTGGTCGCAGACGTCGAGGTAGGACACCGAGTGCGTGACGACCAACACGACACGACCGGCGTCGGCAAGCTGCCGCAACATCAACATGACCTGCCGGTCCAGCGCGGGGTCCAGACCCGAAGTCGGCTCGTCGAGCAGCAGCAGCGACGGTTGGGTGAGCAGCTCGAGTGCCACCGACGCGCGTTTGCGCTGTCCGCCCGAGAGCTTGTCCACCCGAGTGTCGGCGTGCTTAGTCAGGTCGAGTTCTTCGAGCACCTGAGCGACGACCTGCGCGCGCTCTTCTTTGCTGGTGTCCGGGGGTAGTCGCAGCTCGGCGGCGTAGCCCAGCGCCTGGTTCACCGTGAGCTGGCGGTGAACGACGTCGTCCTGCGGGACCATCCCGATCCGGCTTCGCATGGTGGCATATTCAGCGTGGATGTCGTGGCCCTCGAAGGTCACCGACCCGGCGCTGGGGCGCGTGTATCCGGCGATCAGCCTCGACAGCGTCGTCTTCCCTGCGCCGGATCCGCCGATGATCGCGGTCAAAGTGCCGGGCCGGGCGGTCAGGGAGATGTTGTCGAGCAGCTCCTTGCCATCGATCTTGAAGTGAACGCCGTTGACCTCCAGGCCGCCGGTGCGGGTGGCCGCTTCGGTGCGACGGACCAGGTTGCCGTCGGTCAAGACCAGGTCGACGTTGCCGATGGTGATCACGTCGCCCTCGTTGAGCACCGCCGAACCGACGCGCACGCCGTTGACGAACGTGCCGTTGACGCTGTGAGCGTCGCGGATTTCGGTGCCGAGCGGGGACTGGACCAAAAACGCATGGTGGCGCGACGCGAGGACGTCCTGGATGACGATGTCGTTGTCGTTGGCGCGACCGATGGTGGCGGATCCGGGTGGCTTCTCCGGTGTGCCCGATCCGGGCAGAATCGCCTGGATCATCTTGGTGGCGAGGTTGCCCACCTCGGGCGGCTTGGTGACCGTCGGTGCAGCCATCTTCGTTGGTGGCTGCAGGTTCGGCGACGACGCTGCCGGCCGGTTCAGCGGCGGTGGCTGTGGCGGATAGCTCGGCGCCCGCTGTCCGCCGACGCTTGGGTAC
>NZ_JBAUZA010000231.1:0-5645 GCF_049585075.1 Mycobacterium sp. | reverse complement strand
GTTTTACAGCGCATGGTGGTGGGCGAGCCTCGCCGTCCTTGCGACCGCCATGCTGCTGGCATGGGTTAACCGGGTGATATTGCCGGCGGTCAGCGGTTGGAGCCTGGGGCGTGCGCTAATGGGGATAGCAGTCGTGCACCAGGGCGGTGCTTCTGTCGGCGTGGGGCGACTGCTGTGCAGAGAGCTTGCCCACGCGCTCGACACCTATTCGGTCTGCATCGGTTGGCTATGGCCGCTGTGGGATCCACGGCGGCGTACCTTCGCCGACTTGCTGCTCGGCACCGAGGTGCACCGGGTCGAACCGGACAGTCGACCAGCAGGCATCGGGCGAAAGGCCGCTACCGTCGTGGCCGCCGCGGCGTTGCTGTGCATCGCCGGCGCAGGATCAAGCGTCGTGGCAGTCTATCTGCCTGATAGGGCGGCTGACCGGACGCGCGACGCCATTTCGGTGCAGGGACCGAAGATTGTCGCCGAAATGCTTTCCTACGACCCGAAATCACTGAAGCAGCAATTCGAGCGGGCTCAATCGCTGACGACCGACGGATACCGGCCGAAGCTGGTCGAACAACAAGAGGCCGCGAAGAAACGCCGACCCATCGTTAATGAGTACTGGGCGGTCGACAGCACCGTGCTGTCCGCGGCGCGAAACCGCGCCACGATGCTGCTTTTTCTGCAGGGGCACCGCGGCGACGGGAACGAGCAACGCCCCATCTCCGCCACAGTGCGGGTTTCATTCAAGGCCGAAGGCGGGCGTTGGCTCGTCGACAACCTGGATCCAGTGGCAAAACCAAGACCCGTTCAGGGGCAAAAATGAGCCCCCGCCGCCGAATCCAACCTGACGAGGTGCCGTTCTTCGACGGGCGGGCGCCCAAATCAAGGCTCTGGTCGAGGTTGCGGCTGCGGTTGAAACCGCCGCGGCAGTGGTGGAAGCCGTCGCGGGGTTGGGCGATGCCGGTAGCCATGGTCGTCGCGGGAATCCTTGCGGCTAGCGGGATCACGATATCCTCACTCGTTCTGGTCAATCAGAGATCGCATCACGAGGTGGCGATGAGGGAAGTCGACGTGCTCGGCTTCGTTCGATCGTTCATGAGCGGGTTCACGACGTTGGACCCGTTCAACGCCAACGCCTATGTGGACCGGGTATTAGCCCAGGCGACAGGTGATTTCGCCAAACAATACCGCGACGAGAAGAACCAGATCCTCATCCAGACCGCTCAGGCGGAACCGACCAAAGGCACCACTCGCGAAGCTGGGGTGGAGAGATGGAACGATGACGGCAGCGCGAATGTTCTGGTGGCCACCGACATCACGTTTAAGACGCCGGACCAGAAGCAGATAATCGATAACATAATTCGCTGGGTGGTAACTGCTCAGCGGGAAGGCGACCAGTGGAAGATCAGCAACCTGCAGAAGGTGATCTGACCGACGAGATTTCCGACCGCCAGTCGGGACTCGACCTCTCCGTCGACACGGTCGAAACCGAAGCCGGACGACTTGAATCGGACGCTGGCGACGAAATCGACGACGGCACAACCGAAGACGATGAGGCAGGGGCCGAAGACACGTTGCCGGCGGCCGAACCCGTCCGGCGCCAGCGTCGGCCCGCTGGCAGATGGTCGGTGATCGCGGCGGCTGTCGCGGCCGTATTGTTCGTCGGCTCCGCCGCGTTCGCAGGCGCGACCCTGCAACCGTATGTGAAGGATCAGGCCACCGTGGCTACCAAGCTGCGCATCGCCCGCACTGCCGCGAATGCGATCACCACGCTGTGGACTTACAACCCGCAGAACATGGACAAGCTGGCTGATCGGGCGGCGCAGTACCTCAGCGGTGATTTCCAGGCCTCCTACCGCAAATACATCGACGCGATCGTGGCGCCCAACAAGCAGGCACAAATCACCAACAGCACACAGGTCACCGGGGCAGCGGTGGAGTCGTTGAACGGTCCGGATGCCACCGCCATCGTCTACACCAACAGCAGTTCCACCAGCCCGGCCACCAAAGACATTCCCTCGCTGAAGTACCTGTCCTATCGGCTGGTGATGAAACGCGATCACGCGCGATGGCTGGTGACCAAAATGACGACCATCACCTCGCTGGATTTGACGCCCAAATTCTAAGGACCGCATGGCCGCTGACGTGATGGCCTCGCCGGTATCGGACCGATTGACGGTTGCCGCGCTGCTGCTGTTGACATTCGCGACCGGGCTGGTCGATGCGATCAGCGTGCTGGTACTCGGTCATGTCTTCGTCGCGAACATGACCGGGAACATCATCTTCCTCGGGTTCTGGTTCGTCCCCCGGGCGGGCGTCGATCTGACCGCCGCAATCGTTGCATTCGTTAGTTTTCTCTCCGGCACCGTACTCGGCGGCCGGCTGACCCGGCACTTCGGCGTGCAGACTCGTCGGTGGCTCACGACCGCGCTGGGCATCGAAGTCGTCATGTTGGTGGTGCTGTCGATCCTGGCCGGCACGGGTGCGCTGAGCTATCAAGCCAACACCAAACTATTTTTGATTGGCGGGCTGGCAACGACGTTCGGCGTGCAGAATGCCACGGCACGCCAGTTCGGCATACAAGAGATGAGCACCACCGTGCTCACGTCGACGGTCGTCGGCATCGGTGTCGACAGCAGGCTGGCCGGTGGCAGCGGGCAACGCGAAAAGCTGCGCTACAGCGTTATATTCGCAATGTGCGGCGGGGCCATCGTCGGCGCCACGTTGTCGCGGTTCACCGTGGCCCCGGTGATCGCGTTGGCTGCGGCGGTGGTTGCGGTCAGCCTGCTGATCTTCCGGTTCGGGCCTGATCACACCGCCGCCGAACCTAATTGAAAGCGAGCCAGCTAGGTAGTGAGCGCTCGCGCGAGTCGCAAAGTACCTCCCGGGTATCGCAATTCCCCTTCGGCACGCCGGCCCCGGCCCACATGCCACCGGTGTCGCGGCGCAGCACGATGGCCGATGACCCGCCGCCGTCGAGCAGGATAGCGGTGTCGCTGCCCAAGCCGCGGAACAGGTCCTGGATGTTGTCCGGCGTGTAGCTGCCGCCTTGGAACACATACATTTCGTCGCGGGGTCGCGAATAGGCAAGAGCCGTGCGCGCGGCGCTGGGACCACCGTCATGGAGCTGCCCGGTGCTGCCCGGGGATAACAGCCCAAGCCCGCTCACTGCGACGAATGACTCGCCTCGGTCGACCAAGCCGGTGACGACCGAAGTAGCGGCATCGTAGTCATGACCGTCCCGGCCCCCCCTGGGCCACAACACCGATGGCGGGCCATGGGTCGGCAGGACCATCGTCGCCAGTGCACTCCAGTTTTCGCCCCCACCGGACAGACCTTGCTTACCCGCATAGGGAATCGTGCCGGTGACTGCCTGATTGGCGTGGCCCTGGCCGTGAGTGTTGTCGACGTAGGCACCCAGCGGTGAACTACACCCGGTGGACCGCCATGAGCCCGACTTCTGGCCGCGGACGTCGAAGAAGTTCGCGTTGATGGCGATCGTCGGCTGGCCCATCGCCTGCCACGCCTGCACGGGAGCGTAAGTCTCCGAGGCCTGCATCAGCCCGTCGCCGGTGCGCGCACCGGGATTGCGTTCACAGCGTGCCTGGTAGCCGGTATGGCTGTCCACCAGCAGATGTGGTGAAAGCCGTTGCGAGGCACCCTTGATGATCATCAGGTGGCCTCCGCTGCCGCCGTCATACCAGCTACCGCCGGCGTTGAGCATCGGCGCCGGATGGCCACCGCCGAAGTTGTACACCAGGTAGGAGCCTTGGGTGTTGGCGATGGCACTGGCCAATAGGTCGCGGGCCTCCGCGCGCGCGATCGGCTGCCCGGTGCTGGTAGCCAGCGTCAGGAACAGCGCCGTCACGGCGCAGCAAGCGACGGTGCGCCGGAAGGCGGCGACGACAGACGGCACGGTTGCCCTTTCGGCACGAAAGTTGGTACAACCAGCACAACATCAACCCCGGCGATAACGCGGTAAAGTCGCATAACAGTCGCGTGACGGTTTAGGCGCGGTCCAATTACGTTCGGCCGCTGGCCATTTGCGTACTACTCCGGCGCGCCGGTCGACTCTGTTATCCACTCGGCGGTGCCGGTCGGTTCGGATGGACTCGTCGCCTCGGTCGAAGCCTCGAGTCCCGGCGGAAGCCGGTGATACCCACGGCGGTCATAGATCCAGGTGACGATGCCGCCAAGCAGCACACCGATGACGAGTCCGACGGTGGTCATCGTCAGCGCATGCGATAACCCCGCGTCGGCTTGACCGTTGAGATACAGCAGCGCCCGCGCACCCAAGAACACGTGGTGCATCGGCTCGAATTTCGCCAGCCAGTCGAAGAACTGCGGCGTGGCCTCCAACGGCACCGTGGCACCCGCCGACGGCAACCCCAGGATGACGAACACAAACATGCTTACCAGTAGACCGAGTGAACCGAGCACGGCGATCAGCGACGTGGACGTGATACCGACTGCCGCGATCGCGAAGACCCCGAAGAGCCATAACGGCAAGGCGTGCTGGATCGGCATACCCAGCCGCGACGCGATCAATATGTAGACGGCAGACGTCAGCAACGCCAGCACTACCATCAGCGCCCATTTGATCAACAGTGTTCGGAATCGAGAGATCTTCACCTGTTCGGCGAACCGATAGACCGGACCGAATTCGGCGGGCACAAAGCCGAGCATCGAGTCCACCAGCATGCTGACCACGATGCTGCCGGTGAAGCCGGCCAACACCAGCAACAGCGAATAGTAGAACGCGGACAGCCCATTTCCGGTCCCGTCCGGTAGCGCATCGTGCACCGTGGATTCGACTTGGATCGGATTCATCAGCATCAACGTGACAGCAGCGGGCAGGTGTCCTGGTCCCGTTTGCTGCGCTACTTCCTGCGAAAGCCGTTCGCCCACACGGTGATCCACCATCGCGATGGCACGCGTCAGCGTCTGATTGGCGATGCTGGCCCCCAGGGTGCCCGCCCGCGGATTCGTCGAGACGAGGATGATGGGGCGCTCGACGCGGCCGGGGTTGAGCGCGCTTTTCGCAAACGCCTGCAGCCTGGACGAAAAGTTGGGCGGTATCACCGCGACCCCGTAAATCTGTGCGGTATCAAGTTGGTTCTTGGCGTCGTTGTGGGATAGCACGCGGACGTCGTATGCTTCGTCCTTCTCAAAACCGGCGAGCAATCCCTTGACGACCTGTGCACCGGTAGGCCCCGCATCCTCGTTCACCACGGCGATGGGGAAGTGTCGCAGGTTGGTCATCGGCCGCAGGATTCCGCCGAGGTAGAAAGCGGCCAGCGCCGCCAGGACGATCAGCGTGACGACGATCGGGACGGTCCAGAACCGCACCGTCCGCGTCGCTTTGGGGTTGGCAAGATCGGATTGGGGCACGTCATCTGGGTGCGGTGGTGCGGCCACATCCGCTTCGGGTGCGGCGTGCCGGCCCGTGGGTTCAGACATAACGGACTCCTGTTCGTCCGGCCCACCCTATGCTGCCGGTCGCGGTGTTTGTGCTTACGCCGCGATATTTTCCAGGCCATAGGCGTGGTTGCGTCAGTCGCTGAGCGATGCGTGCATCTCCCAGACCAAAATTTCGGAGGCCTCATGGGCCGTGACTCGCGCGTTGTTCGAGGCGGTGAGCCGCACCGCATCGC
>NZ_JBAUZA010000230.1:0-7370 GCF_049585075.1 Mycobacterium sp. | reverse complement strand
GGCCCTGGGGGTGGTCCGTAGCCGGGTGGCGGCCCTGGGGGTGGTCGGTAGCCGGGTGGCGGCGGATAGTTGCCGGGATGGGGGTCGCTGCCCCGCGGATCGCTCGGGTTGCCGGGGTGCTCTGGGGGGTGGCTCATTGTCGCTCCTGGCCTCGCGGTAGCGGGTTGCGGAGGCTTTATCGAGTTGGCCTCGCGCCTCCGCGAACTTAGCAAGTATTCGGCGGCCCCGCTGAGAGGTGGACACTGCGAACCGATGTCGATGTGGCGTGGTATGCCTGAACCGTGTCCGACGGTCTGTTCGACGTCCCCGACGCGACCAGCTTGACCGAATACGCGCAGAGTGGTTCGGCCGCTGCGCCGTTGGCCGTGCGCATGCGTCCTGCCAGCCTCGACGAGGTGGTCGGCCAGGACCACCTGTTGCAACCCGGCTCGCCGCTGCGGCGCCTGGTCGAGGGCTCGGGCGTGGCGTCGGTGATCCTCTACGGCCCACCGGGTAGCGGAAAAACCACGCTGGCGGCGCTGATCTCGCAGGCCACCGGCCGGCGTTTCGAGGCGCTGTCGGCGTTGTCGGCGGGGGTCAAAGAAGTCCGCGCGGTCATCGACCTGGCTCGTCGCGCCGCCGCGCATGGCGAACAGACCGTGCTATTCATCGACGAAGTCCACCGGTTCTCCAAAACTCAGCAAGACGCGCTGTTGTCCGCCGTGGAGAACAGGGTGGTGCTCCTGGTGGCGGCAACCACCGAGAACCCGTCGTTCTCCGTCGTCGCCCCGTTGTTGTCGCGGTCGTTGATCCTGCAGCTGCGGCCGCTGAGCGCCGAAGACATTCGCACGGTGGTGCAGCGTGCGATCGACGACCCCCGCGGGCTGAATGGGCAAGTCGTCGATCCCGATGCCGTCGACCTGGTGGTGCAGCTCGGAGCAGGGGACGCTCGACGCGCGCTGACCGCGTTGGAGGTCGCTGCCGAAGCGGGGGAGCAGGTCACCGTCGAGGCCGTCGAGCAGTCCCTGGACCGGGCCGCGGTGCGCTACGACCGCGACGGCGATCAGCATTACGACGTCGTCAGCGCGTTCATCAAGTCGGTGCGCGGCTCCGACGTGGACGCGGCGTTGCATTACCTGGCGAGAATGCTGGTCGCCGGCGAGGATCCGAGATTCATTGCACGACGGCTGATGATTCTGGCCAGCGAAGACATCGGCATGGCCGACCCCACCGCGCTGCAGACCGCCGTCGCCGCGGCGCAGACCGTGCAACTGATCGGCATGCCCGAAGCCCAGCTGACCCTGGCGCACGCGACCGTGCATCTCGCCAGCGCGCCCAAGTCGAACGCGGTGACCACCGCGCTGGGTGCGGCGATGGCTGACATCAAGGCGGGCAAGGCCGGTCTGGTGCCGCCGCATCTGCGCGACGGCCACTACTCGGGTGCGGCAGCGCTGGGCAATGCGCAGGGCTACAAGTACTCCCACGACGACCCCGATGGTGTTGTGCCGCAACAGTATCCACCGGACGAGCTGGTGGGCGTGGACTACTACCGCCCCACCGGCCACGGTGTTGAGCGCGAGATTGCCGCCCGGCTCGAGCGACTGCGGTCGATCATCAGGCGCAAGCGCGGGTAGCCGGATGATCTCCGCCGTCACACCAGCACCAAGAGTCGACCACCACACGCTTTCCGAAACCATGCCGCATGCGATATCAACGCGCGTAGTGATATCACCCGCGCGTTCAAACTAGAGAAGCCACTAACCCTTCAGTCAGCGGCTCAAGAGACCCCTGAGTCTGGTGGGGTTTAGGCAGACAAAGGAGATCCATGAAAACCTTCACCGACGACGAAATGAATGTGTTGTTGCCAAACGCCAAGGCCTACAGCGTCGTCATCCTCAAGCAGGGCCCCAATTTCGCCGATGACACAGCGCCGGCGGTGATTTGGGAACATGGCCGGCGTAATTTCGGGCTCCGCGACGACGGCGTGCTGGCCGTGGTGCTGCCGGTCACCGATGGCTCGGATGTCTGCGGTGTCGGCATATTCACTCCAAGCATCGACAAGACCGTCGCGATCATGAACGACGATCCCGGTGTGCAAGCCGGGGTCTTCACGTTCGAGGTGCACGCGTGTCGCGGGTTTCCCGGCGATTCGCTGCCCTAGACCTAGACCAATTCGGGCACCCGCAGGTGGGCGATGGCCAATTCGAATTCTCCGACGTCGAACTGATCTGCACCGAGATCGCGAAGCCGTGCGGTACGCAGTGAGCGCGCGCGTTCTTCGTTGCGCTGCATGGCTTCCAGGCTGTCGAACGTCGACGACGACACCGCCCGCCAGGATGTGCGGTCGATCATCAGGCTCGCGCTGCAGAAACCTTCGAGCTCCTCGATCGCGGGCAGCACCGATTCCCGGTAGAACTCGATGGCCCGGTCGAATTGGTCGGGCCGCACTACGAGCCAGGTGGCCCGCACGCCGGCACCCGGGCGCGAAGGGTGGTCTCGGTGCAGCACCGCGATCTCCCACTCGTCGACCGTCGGGCTACCGCCGAAGGTCTGTGCCGCCTGATCGCGAACCGGCCGTACCTCACGGGCGCTCGCGCGCATCGCCTGTTCGTTCTCCCACGAGCTGGTCGCAATGCAACGGCCAGAGTCGCGGTCGACCAACAACGACATGCCAAGGCATCCGTCGACTCTCTCGAGCGCGGGCATGACTACATCGCGGACGTGCGCAATCCCGGCGTCGATGGACGACGGTTGCGCCTCGATAGTGGTAGAGCGCGCATACACGGCCTGATCCCCTCCTTGCTCGGGGGCAGCGCCCGGTGGCGCCACCGGTTCCATTAATCACCTTCCTCCAGCGGATTGGCGATGGCAATGGGCCCAGAGAAAGAATGCCGCTGCGGTTGTTCGTCAATTGGCACAAGGAGATAACGGCCGATACCCAGTCGCTCGGTTCGGCCGGTGTCCCCCTAAGCCTCGATCAGACCAGCTCGGGTGCCCGCAGATGTGCGAGTGCCAGCTCGAACTCCTGCTCGTCTGCCTCAGCGACGCCCGCTTCCTGAATCTTTTGGTCCTTGAGGGCGTTCGACTGTTCCCTGTTCCGATCCATTGCTTCGCGGCTGTCGAAGGATGCACAAGACACGGCGCGTCCCGTGGCGCGGTTGACCATCAGGCTGGCGCTGCAGAATCCCTCGAGGTTTTCCATATCGGGTAAGACGGCTGTCTTAAAGAACTCGATGTTTTGGTCCGTTTGGGCGGGATCGCTTGTCACCCACGTGACCCGCGCGCAGGCACCCTGACCTGAGCGGTGGTCTCGGTGCAGGACCGCCAGCTCCCACTCTTCGACCATCGGGCTGCCGATGCCGCCGAACTCGTCTGCGGCCCGGTCACGAATCGACCGCAGGCGTTCTTCGCTCGCGCGCATCGCGTCTTCGGAGTCCCAGGAGGTGGTGACGATGCACCTTCCGGATTGGCGGTCAACCAACAGCGACAAACCGACGCATCCGTCGATGTCTTGGAGTCGAGGCATGATCTCGTCGCGAACATGTGCAACGCCAGCGTCGATCGACGAGGGTTGCGCCTGGATAGTGGTAGAGCGTGCGTACACGATCCACCCCCTCATTACTCGGGGCAGCGCCCCGCTGGCGCCACCGGTCCACCCCACACCTTCCTCCGTGGGATTGGCGATGACAATGGGCAGATACGTAGGCTGGACCGGTGAATACCGATGTGCTGGATGTGGACACTGCGCGTCGCCGTATCGTCGATTTGACCGAGTCAGTTCGTGCGTTTTGCTTTCCGCGGGGCGACGGGCTCTGCAACGTCTTCGTCCCGCATGCGACGGCGGGGGTGGCGATCATCGAAACCGGCGCCGGTTCCGACGACGACCTCGTCGAAACCTTGGAACGATTGCTGCCGCGCGACGACCGATACAAGCACGCGCACGGGTCGCAGGGCCACGGTGCCGATCATGTGTTGCCGGCCATTGTTGCGCCGTCGATCACAGTGCCGGTGCAGGGCGGCGAACTGATGCTGGGCACCTGGCAAAGCGTGGTTCTGGTTGACCTGAACCGGGACAACCCCCGGCGCTCGGTGCGATTGAGTTTTCTCAACGGTTGAGAGGGCAGCAAGCGGCGGTCCGGGTAGCCGGGCCGGTACTGTAGTGCGGTCGATAAGGCCTGAATAGGCTGGAAATTGGCTGGAAAGGCCTTCCGGCAAGGGGACAGCAAAGGGAAAGCGGAGAAGTGCAGACACACGAGATCAGGAAGAGGTTCCTCGATCATTTCGTGAATGCGGGCCACACCGAGGTGCCCAGTGCCTCGGTGATCATCGACGACCCCAACTTGTTGTTCGTCAATGCCGGGATGGTCCAGTTCGTGCCGTTCTTTCTGGGACAACGCACCCCTGCGTACCCGACGGCAACCAGCATCCAGAAATGCATTCGCACGCCCGACATCGACGAAGTCGGGATCACCACCCGGCACAACACGTTTTTCCAGATGGCCGGCAATTTCTCGTTCGGCGACTATTTCAAGCGCGGAGCCATCGAATTGGCTTGGGGCCTGCTGACCAACTCCGTCGCCGAGGGTGGCTATGGATTTGATCGCGAAAAACTTTGGGCCACAGTCTATCTGGATGATGACGAAGCGGCGACGCTATGGGAGGAAATCGCGGGTCTGCCCGCCGAGCGGATTCAGCGCCGCGGCATGGCCGACAACTACTGGTCGATGGGCATTCCCGGGCCGTGTGGTCCATCATCGGAGATCTACTACGACCGCGGCCCGGAATACGGTCCCGAGGGCGGCCCCCTGGCCAGTGAAGAGCGCTACATCGAGATCTGGAATCTCGTGTTCATGCAAAACGAGCGCGGTGAAGGCACCACCAAAGACGACTACCAGATCCTGGGGCCGTTGCCGCGCAAGAACATTGACACCGGGATGGGCGTCGAGCGGGTTGCGGTGCTGCTGCAGGGCGTGCACAACGTCTACGAGACCGATCTGCTGCGCCCGGTCATCGACATGGTGGCCGCCCGCGCGCCCCGTGGCTACGACGCGGGCAATCACGACGACGATGTGCGCTACCGCATCATCGCCGACCACAGCCGCACCGCGGCGATCCTGATCGGCGACGGCGTCAGCCCCGGCAATGACGGCCGCGGCTACGTGCTGCGCCGGCTGCTGCGCCGGGTGATCCGGTCAGCCAAGCTGCTGGGCATCGAGGATCCGATCGTCGGCGATCTGATGGTGACCGTGCGTGACGCGATGGGCCCGTCGTATCCCGAATTGGTGGCCGATTTCGACCGGATCAGGCGCATCGCGGTAGCCGAGGAGACTGCGTTCAACCGCACCCTGCAGTCCGGGTCACGGCTGTTCGACGAGGTGGCCGGTGCCACCAAGGCATCCGGCGCCGACGTGTTGTCCGGGTCGGATGCATTCACCCTGCACGATACTTACGGTTTTCCGATCGAGCTCACCTTGGAGATGGCCGCCGAGGCCGGCCTGCAAGTCGATGAAGCCGGCTTCCGGGAATTGATGGCCGAGCAGCGCTCGCGTGCCAAGGCCGACGCCGCCGCGCGCAAACACGCGCACGCCGACTTGTCGGCCTACCGCGAATTGGTTGACGCCGGGCCCACCGAGTTCACCGGGTTCGAAGAGTTGACGTCGCAGGCTCGAATCCTGGGAATCTTCGTCGACGGCAAGCGGGTACCGGTGGTGGCGCACGGCTTAGAAGGTGGAGCCGGCGCCGATCGGGTCGAGCTCGTGTTGGACCGCACACCGCTCTACGCCGAGTCGGGTGGACAGGTCGCCGACGTCGGCAGTATCAGCGGCACCGGCGCCAGCGAAAGCGCCCGGGCCGCGGTCACCGACGTGCAGAAGATCGCCAAAACCCTGTGGGTGCACCGGGTCAACGTGGAGTCGGGGGAGTTCGTCGAGGGCGATGTCGTCACCGCGGCGGTGGAGCCGGGCTGGCGCAAAGGCGCCACCCAAGGCCACTCGGGCACCCATATGGTGCACGCGGCGTTGCGACAAGTGTTGGGGCCCAACGCTGTTCAGGCGGGTTCGCTGAACCGTCCGGGCTATTTGCGGTTCGACTTCAACTGGCAGGGTCCGCTGAGCGAAGAGCAACGCACTCAGATCGAAGAAGTGACCAACCAGGCCGTGCAAGCCGATTTCGAGGTGCACACCTTCAACGAGCAGCTCGACAAGGCCAAGGCGATGGGAGCGTTGGCGCTGTTCGGGGAGAGCTACCCCGATGAGGTGCGGGTCGTAGAAATCGGCGGTCCGTTCTCACTGGAGCTCTGCGGTGGCACGCACGTGCACAACTCAGCCCAGATCGGCCCGGTGACCATCCTCGGCGAATCCTCCGTGGGCTCCGGCGTGCGTCGGGTCGAGGCCTACGTCGGGCTGGAGTCGTTTCGGCACCTGGCCAAGGAGCGCGCATTGATGGCCGGGCTGGCGTCGTCGCTCAAGGTGCCCTCCGAAGAGGTGCCCGCCCGGGTGGCGAACCTGGTCGATCGACTGAAGGCCGCGGAAAAGGAACTCGAACGCACCCGGCTGGCGACGGCGCGGTCCGCCGCGGTCAATGCCGCTGCCGGGGCGCAGCGCATCGGTAACGTCCGATTGGTGGCGCAGCGCATGTCAGGCGGGATGACCGCAGCCGATCTGCGCTCTCTGGTCGGCGACATCCGCGGCAAGCTGGGCAGCGACCCGGCGGTGGTCGCGTTGATCGCCGAGGGTGAAGGCGGCAGCGTGCCATACGCGGTCGCGGCCAACCCTGCCGCGCAGGACCTGGGCATCCGAGCGAACGACTTGGTCAAGCAGCTCGCCGGAGCCGTCGACGGTCGGGGCGGCGGCAAGGCCGACCTGGCGCAGGGCTCGGGCAAGGACGCATCGGGTATCGACGCTGCGCTCGACGCGGTGCGAGCGGAGATAGCGCGGGTCGGCTGAGTGGACTCTGCACACCGCCTGCCGGATCGGCCCGCCGCGGACGATCCGGGACGCGGACGGCGGCTCGGCATCGATGTCGGCAGCGTGCGCATCGGCGTGGCCTGCAGTGATCCGGACGGCATCCTGGCCACGCCGGTGGAAACGGTCCGCCGCGACCGGTCCGGCAAGCATCTGCGACGGCTGGTCGAGCTGGTCGCCGAGCTGCAGGCGGTCGAAGTGGTCGTCGGGTTGCCTCGAACGCTGGCCGATCGCACGGGCCCGTCGGCCCGCGATGCGATCGAGTTGGCCGGCGAGCTGACCTCGCGGATTGCGCCGATCCCGGTGCGGCTGGCCGACGAGCGGCTGACGACCGTCAGCGCCCAGCGATCGTTGCAGCAGGCGGGGATGCGGGCCAAAAGCCAGCGTAGGGTCATCGACCAGGCGGCGGCGGTGGCGATCCTGCAGGGT
>NZ_JBAUZA010000229.1:0-1964 GCF_049585075.1 Mycobacterium sp. | reverse complement strand
GCCCCCGCGGCCGCCAGCGCGGCTTGCCGCGCCCGGGCCACCGCACCCGGAAGCACCCGTAGCGCGGCATCAACGTCGGCGTCGACGCTGGTGTGCCCCAACGATAATCGCAACGATCCGCGGGCACTGGCAGGCTCAGCTCCCATGGCGAGCAACACGTGTGAGGGCTGTGGCACTCCGGCGGTGCACGCCGAGCCGGTTGAGCATTCGATCCCGTTGGCGTCCAGCAACATCAGCAGCGCATCGCCCTCGCACCCGTCGAAGGTGAAGTGCGCGTTGCCCGGTAACCGTCGCGAGCCGACAGCACCGTTGAGGCGAGTGTCCTCGATGCCCGCCAGCACACCGTCGACCAGACGGTCGCGCAGTAGCTGCAGCCGCGCGCTGTTGGCCTCAAGTCCGTCAACGGCAAGCTGCATCGCGGCAGCCATACCGACGGCGCCTGCGACATCGGGAGTGCCAGAACGAATGTCGCGTTCCTGGCCGCCGCCGTGTGACAGCGGCACGCTGCCCACGTCGCGACGCAGCAGCAGCGCACCCACACCGGGCGGGCCGCCGAACTTGTGGGCGGCCACACTCATCGCGGACAGCTGGCTGGCGCCGAAGACGACCGGCAGCTGGCCGATAGCCTGGACCGCGTCGGTGTGCATGGGGACGTCGAATTCCGCAGCGATCGCGGCGAGTTCGTCGATCGGCATGATCGTGCCGACCTCGTTGTTGGCCCACATCACCGAAACCAGCGCGACGTCGTCGTGGCGCTGCAGCACGTCACGCAGCGCGGCGGCGGACACCGATCCGTCGGTGGCGGTAGGCAAGAAAGTCACCTGGGCGCCTTCATGGTCAACCAGCCAGTTCACCGAGTCCAGCACAGCGTGGTGTTCCACCGCGGTGGTGACAATGCGCCGGTGCCGCGCCTGCGCGTCGTGGCGCGCCCAATAGATCCCCTTGACGGCGAGATTGTCGCTCTCGGTGCCGCCGGCGGTGAAGATCACCTCGGATGGACGCGCGCCCAGCTTGGCCGCGATCAACTCGCGGGACTCCTCCATTCGGCGCCGAGCGGCCCTGCCCGTGGTGTGCAGCGAGGAGGCATTGCCCACGGTGCTCAGCGCGCCCGTCATCGCCTCGATGGCAGCGGGGTACATCGGGGAGGTGGCGGCGTGATCCAGGTACACCATGACCCGCCCAGGATACCGAGGCCTCTCTAGAGGTCAGGAAGCCAGCACGGGCCGACGCTGCCCATGACCTGGGTGCGCCGCGGTTGTCGTGCGGATAGCGGCCTGGCAGCGGCGGGCCAGCTCACGCCGATCGGTACCCGGCAGCTGCAGTGATTCGACGTAGACCTGCGCCACCGTGCGCGGGGCGACCAGCAGGCGACCGATCGAACGCAGCAGCGTGTCGTCGCCGATGTAGGCCGGAACGGTCGAGACCCTGCCGTCGCGGTGGTAGTAGCGCAGGCGCAGCGGCTGGACCGGCCGGCCGGCGTCGACGGCGGCCTGGAACATCGCCGGATAAAACCGCCCGGACCCCAGCCCACACCAGGTGGTGCCCTCCGGGAACGCCACCACCGTCTGGCCCGCGCGTAACCGGGCGGCGACGGTGTCGACGACCGCAGGCAGCTGGCGCAGGCTGGCTCGGTCGATCGGGATGACCTTGATGATGCAGGCCATCATCCGCACGGCGAGATTGGCGGCGACGTCGGCGCGGCCGACAAACGATGCGGGCACCGTTCGCCACCGGGTTGTGGGAAGTACCGCGGCGATCGTCACGATGTCCAGCCAGGACATGTGGTCGCTGACCACCAATACACCGGGCAGATTGCGAATCGGCCCGCCCGACAACGTGATCCGGACGCCAAGGCACCGCAACAGCAGCCGGCAATACGCCCGTTTGGCCTGCGACCGGCCCGGCAGCGGCACCGCGACCAGTAACAGCGCCGGGGCCACCAGCAGCGCGAGGCCGGCCCGGAG